>NZ_JAMYSY010000034.1:0-69448 GCF_040322175.1 Mesorhizobium sp. M0185
TCAACTGCCTCTCCAAAGAATCCTTTCTCAGCCTAAACTCAACCCCAAAATCGCCATATGCGATTCCCCTGCCCTCGAGGGGGAGATGTCCGGCAGGACAGAGGGGGTCGTCTCGCGTGGAACACCAGCCTGTTCCGTCCGCTATGGGAGTTGCGTCAAGACCTACCGACCCCCTCTGTCGCCTTCGGCGACATCTCCCCCTCAAGTGGGGAGATTGCCAGCACCTTCAACCGATTTGCATTCCCGTCACCCGCAATCTCCGCTTGAAGGCATTTGTGCAACGCGATACGCCGATTGCAAATTGCAAACCGGAGAGACACGTGAGCGCGCCAGAGACCAGAACCGAAACCGACACGTTCGGTCCCATCGAGGTCGCCGCCGACCGCTATTGGGGCGCGCAGGCGCAGCGTTCGCTGGCCAATTTCAAGATCGGCTGGGAGAAACAACCTGCCTCGATCGTGCGGGCGCTGGGCATCGTCAAGCGGGCGGCAGCGGAGGCCAATATGGAGCTGAAGCGGCTCGATCCGGCAATCGGCAAGGCCATTATCGAGGCCTCCCAGGAGGTCATCGACGGCAAGCTCAACGAGCATTTCCCGCTGGTCGTCTGGCAGACCGGTTCGGGCACGCAGTCCAACATGAACGCCAATGAGGTGATCTCCAACCGGGCAATCGAGCTTCTGGGCGGTGTCATGGGATCAAAGAAGCCGGTGCATCCCAACGACCACGTCAATATGAGCCAGTCGTCGAACGACACCTATCCGACGGCAATGCACATCGCCTGCGCCGAGCGCATCATTCACGACCTGCTGCCGGCGCTAAGACATTTGCATGCGGCACTCGACGCCAAGACCAAGGCTTTCGCCCATATTGTCAAGATCGGCCGCACCCATACACAGGACGCGACGCCGCTGACGCTCGGCCAGGAATTCTCAGGCTATGCGGCGCAGGTCGCCTCCTCGATCAAGCGCATCGAGATGACGCTGCCCGGCCTGCAGGAATTGGCACAGGGCGGCACCGCGGTCGGCACCGGCCTCAATGCACCGGTCGGCTTTGCCGAAAAGGTGGCGGCGCGCATCGCCGCAATCACCGGCATCGATTTCGTCACCGCGCCGAACAAGTTCGAGGCGCTTGCCGCCCATGATTCCATGGTCTTCTCGCACGGCGCCATCAATGCCTGCGCGGCGGCGCTGTTCAAGATCGCCAACGACATCCGTCTGCTCGGTTCCGGCCCGCGTTCGGGCCTCGGTGAATTGTCGCTGCCGGAAAACGAACCGGGCTCGTCGATCATGCCGGGCAAGGTCAACCCGACCCAGTGCGAAGCGATGACGCAGGTTTGCGTGCAGGTCTTCGGCAACAATGCGGCGATCAGCTTCGCCGGCAGCCAGGGCCATTTCGAACTCAACGTCTACAATCCGCTGATGGCCTATTGTTTCCTGCAGTCGGTGCAGCTGCTGGCCGACGCTTCGGTGTCGTTCACTGACAATTGCGTCGTCGGCATCGAGGCCCGCGAAGACAACATCAAGGCAGCGCTCGACCGTTCGCTGATGCTGGTGACGGCGCTGGCGCCGACGATCGGCTATGACAACGCCGCCAAGATCGCCAAGGCGGCGCACAAGAACGGCACAACGCTGCGCGAGGAAGCGCTGGCCACCGGGCTGGTCAGCGAAGCCGATTATGAGCGGCTGGTGCGGCCGGAGGACATGACGCACCCAGGGTAAGTTGATCGCGAAAACGTTACCTGGGTGAACAATCCGTAACCAATCTGGCATCTTTGGTGAACAGTCGGCCTGCGCTAACTAGACGGGTATCCCAAGCCGTTTGGCCAAACCCTTCTGGAGAGTTACGCATGTCCACCAACACGTCCACCAACACTTCGTTTGCCGGTTCCGGCACCGCCTCCGGCGCCTCGGGCACGATCCTGCTCGGCCGCATCCTGCTTTCGGTCATCTTCCTGCTTTCCGGTTTCGGCAAGCTGACGGCGATTGCCGGCACGGCCGGCTATTTCGGCAGCCTCGGCCTGCCGCTGCCGATGGTGACCGCCATTGTCGTCGGCCTTATCGAACTGCTTGGCGGCCTGGCCATCCTCGTCGGCTTCCAGACCCGGATCGTCGGCTGGGTAATGGCGATCTTCACCGTCGCCACCGCGCTGGTCGCCCACACCGGCTGGGCCGATCAGATGCAGATGATCAATTTCATGAAGAACCTCGGCATTGCCGGCGGCTTCGTCGTGCTCGCCTCCTCGGGCCCAGGCGCGTATTCAATCGACGCCAAGCGCGGCTGAAGCAGCCCAGCATTTCCTGAACAAAGGGGCGCGGAATTTTCCGCGCCCCTTTTTCGTTGTCGTTTGTGCCTGTCGGTCCGCTGACCGGAATTCTGCTAGGATCGGGGCTCTTGGCCACCCGGCCGACAACGGAGGTTGCCATGCCCCGCAATGCGCTGCTTTTGCTTTCCCGACTAATGTTCGCCGCACTGTTCGTGCCGTCCGGCTTCCATGCGCTTGCCGACATTGCCGGCACGACCGGCTATTTCGCCGGCCTCGGCCTGCCGCTGCCGACGCTGGCTGCCTGGGGCACCGGGCTGTTCGAACTGATCGCCGGGCTGCTCATCCTCGTCGGCCTCAAGACGCCGATCGTGGCGCTGCTGCTCGCCGCCTTTTGCGTCGCGACAGCGTTCATCGGCCACTATGGCCAGGGCGGCGGCGATCCGACGCTGACCTTCATGCATTCGCAGATGCTGATGAAGGACATCGCGATATCAGGCGGTTTTCTGGCGCTGGCGATGGCTGGCGCGGGTGCATGGTCGGCCGACGGCCGGATGGCTGCAGGGACTGGCTAAGCTGCCGCCCGGCTCGGCTCATTTGCTGTCGAGAAAGACGAACTCCGCAAGCCTGGTTATGTTTATGGGCTGAGAGAGAAAGGCGCCATGCCCCATTTGACCGACGCTGATGGTCAGGCAAACCAGTCTGCTTTCCACCGCGATCGGCAGCCATTCATATCCATATTGATCTGCGCCCTTGGGGGAGTAGCTCCGAAGATTGCTGTCAATCGCGACATACAGGTAGTTACGCAATTGGATCAGGCTTGCCCTCTTCAGGTATGGCAACAGGTCGGTTCGGCCCACGACAGGGTCAAGAAAGTTGCCGAGGGGCTGATGAACGGACAGAGTTCGATCGACAGCGCCAGGACAGAGATTAACGTCCGCAAAAAACGTGTTCATCGAAATCGATCTTTGAAATTTGATCATTTCGTCGCTTATTCTAAATACAAAGTAATTTATCTTTTGCCCACTTTTAGGTTTTAAAAAACCTTTGAGCAGATTGAATGGTGTTTTGCCGTCTGCGCCTTTTGGATAACTCTTCTCAAACTCAAACGCGCCTTTTGCAGCAACGGAAACCTTGGAAACCGTCTGAGCTCTGGCCGCGTCGACAATCAACAATGACAGGACGGAAAGCAGCAGCGGCAGGATTTGACTGGATTTCACGATCTTCTTCCCCTCAGCGTGCAGTCGTCGCGATTGGCATCCATTTCAGTGCCGCGCCTGAAGCTACTTCACCGAAACACTAGGCCCGCCCTCGACCGCCAGCACCAGCCGACGGTTGGTCACCCTTGCCAGTTGTGCCAGCCGGCCGGCGGGCCGCTCGCCGTAAAGATCGGCCAGCGCTGCCGGCAGCACCAGCGCCAGCACGCCATTGCCGCGGTTTTCCCATTTCAGTCGCGACATGACGCCGGGCATTGCCGCCGTCAGGAGATAGACGACGCGCAGCAGCGCCGCCAAGACGCGGGCGCGCTCGAGATAGCGCGGTGTCGCCAGTCCGCGGATTTCCGGAGCGGCTTCATTGAACACGCCCTCGTGGCGAAACAGGCTGACAAGCGCCAGGAAGGCGCGGCCGGGATGATCGACGCCGATGAAGGAGGCGTGGGCGATGATGTTGAGCGATTGCTTGCCGCGATATTCGGGATGGGCACGCCAGCCGATATCGGCGAGCAGGCAGGCGGCGTGGCGGTAGCGCGCCTCATCCCTGGTCTCGTCGATGCCGAAGGCGGCGAACGCCTTGCCGGTCCACTCGACAAGCTCATGCGCGTGGTCGACCGAGCGCGAGCGCAGGCGGGCAAGCTCTTCCGCCGCCGAGATCAGCGGATCGGCTTTCTGCTCGGCCTTGTCGAGCAGCGAATAGAGAAAGCCCTCGCGCACGCCCAGCGCCGACACGATGATCTTCGACGGCTGCATCGCCGCCATGATCTCCTGCAGCACGATGGCGCCATAGGGCAGCAGCGAGCGGCGGTTCTTGGAGATGCCCTCGATGCCTTTGATCTTGTCGATCTCGGCCTTGGCAACCTGCCGGAGGAAGTTCGCGGCGCTTTCGATGCCGATCTCGTAATGGTGCATGACGCCGAGCGGGTAGTTGGTCATTTCCATGTGTAGCCGGGCGAGATTTCGCCAGGTGCCGCCGACCGTGTAGAAGGTCCTGCCCTGCCCGCCCTTCAGCAATTTCGCCCGCGCCAGTTGGTCGCGCGTGATCCTTGCCGCCTGGGTCAGCGAGTTCTTCGCCATGTCCTGCAGGCGCAAGCCGCCCAACGGCAGCGTGATGCCGTCACCGATCGTCTCACCATCGATGTCGATCAGTTCGAGGCTGCCGCCGCCAAGGTCGCCGGCAATGCCGTTGGCCGGGTGGAAACCGGAGATGACGCCGAGCGCCGAATAATGGGCTTCCTCGCGGCCGCTCAGCACCTGGATCTCGGTCTTGAGCACATCCTCGGCGCGGTGGATGAAGTCGGGGCCGTTGACGGCCTCGCGAGCGGCGGCGGTCGCCAGCACATATATGCGCTCGGCGCCGGCCTGGTCGGAGAGTGCGCGGAAACGGCGGAACTCTTCCATCGAGCGCGTCACCGCCTCGGGATCGAGCTTTCCGGTCGAAACGATGCCGCGGCCGAGGCCGGCCAGCATCTTTTCGTTGAACAGCAAGGTCGGCGAACGCGCCAGCCCCTCATAGATGACAAGACGGATCGAGTTCGATCCGATATCGATGATGGACAGCGGTCGGCGGTCCTGAAGCCGGCCCTGGGACGCTGAAATCATCAGCCCGTCGCTGCGTTCTGTTTCTTGCGGCGCTTGAACTGCGCGATGCGCTTGGGCGCATGCGACTTCAACGCATCGCCCCGTCCGGACAGGCTCGGATTGGTCATGAAATATTCCTGCGCGTTGAACGGTTCCTCGCCCTCCTCCAGCACGACGCGCCGGGAGGTTCCGTCAGCCAATACGTCGAAACTTTGCTGGTTGTCCATGATGTTGCCGAGCATGATCTGGCCGAGCACCTGCTCATGCACAGTTGGATTGGTGATCGGCACCATGGTCTCGACGCGGCGGTCGAGATTGCGTGGCATCAGATCGGCCGAGGAGATGTAGACGATCGCCCCGTCCGAGGGCAGGCCGTGACCGTTGCCGAAGCAATAGATGCGGCTGTGCTCGAGGAAACGGCCGACGATCGATTTCACCCTTATGTTCTCCGACAGGCCGGGCACCTGCGGCCTCAGGCAGCAGATGCCGCGCACGACGAGATCGATCTCGACGCCGGCGCGGCTGGCATCATAGAGGGCATCGATGACGATCGGGTCGACCAAGGCGTTCATCTTCATCCAGATGCGGGCCGGCCTGCCCTCCAGCGCGTGGCTGATCTCATCCGAAATGTGCTGGAGGATGCGGTCGCGTAGCGTGAACGGCGAGATGGCCAGCCGCATCTGCTCGGCCGGCTCGGCATAGCCGGTGATGAAGTTGAACAACTGGGCGACATCGCGCGCGATCGTCGGGGCGGTGGTGAAGAAGGACAGGTCGGTGTAGATGCGTGCCGTGACCGGGTGGTAGTTGCCGGTGCCGAGATGCACGTAATTGCGCAGCCTGCCGTCCTCGCGCCGCACCACCAGCGACATTTTCGCATGGGTCTTCAGTTCGAGAAAGCCGAAGACCACCTGGACGCCGGCGCGCTCGAGGTCGCGCGCCCAGCGGATGTTGGCCTCCTCGTCGAAGCGCGCCTTGAGCTCGACCAGCGCGGTCACCGACTTGCCGGCCTCGGCGGCGTCGACCAAAGCGCGTACGATCGGGCTGTCGTTGGAGGTGCGATAGAGCGTCTGCTTGATCGCTACCACTTCCGGATCGGCCATCGCCTGACGCAGGAACTGCACCACGACGTCGAAGGATTCGTAGGGGTGGTGGACGATGATGTCCTTCTCGCGGATCGCGGCAAAACAATCGCCGCCATGCTCGCGGATGCGCTCGGGAAAGCGGGGATTGTAGGGGGTGAATTTCAGATCGTCGCGGGCGACGGCGACGATCTCCGAGATCTGGCTGAGCGCCAGCGGACCGGTGAGCACGCTGATGCGGCTTGCCGAAACGCCAAGCTCGCCGGCGACGAAGTCGCGCAGTTCGGGCGGCATCAGCCGGTCGAATTCGATCCGGATAACCGAGCCGCGGCGCCGCCGCTTCAGCGCCGTCTCGAACAGGCGCACCAGATCCTCGGATTCTTCCTCGACCTCGATATCGCTGTCGCGGATGATGCGGAACGTGCCGGAACCCTTGACCTCGTAGCCCGGGAACAGCTTGCCGATATAAAGACCGACCGCCTCCTCGAGCGGGATGAAGCGGACATGGCGCTTGCGATCCGGCAAGCGGATGAAGCGCCTCAGCGCCACCGGCAGGCGCAAAAGCGCGCTCATTTCCTCGCTGTTCTTACGGTGGCGCAATTGCAACGCCATCGAGAAACCGAGATTGGGAATGAACGGGAACGGATGCGCCGGGTCGATCGACAGCGGCGTCAGCACCGGAAATACCTGCTCCTGGAAATGGTCCTCGAGCCAGATCTTCTCGTCCTTGCTCAGCGCATCGCGGGTGATGCTCTCGATGCCTTCCTTGTCGAGCAGCAGCATCAGCGCCGAAAGGCTTTTCTGCTGGTCCTCCTGCAGGCGCTCGACCTCGCGCAGCAATTGTTCGAGCTGCTGCTCGGGCGTGCGTCCGTCCGGGCTCTTCAGCACGATGCCCTCGCGCACCTGGCCGGCAAGACCCGCAACGCGGACCATGAAGAACTCGTCGAGGTTGGCGGCCGATATCGACAGGAAGCGAACACGCTCGAGCAGCGGATGGTTGGCGTTCAGCGACTCTTCGAGCACGCGCCGGTTGAATTGCAGCCAGGAAAACTCGCGGTTGACGAAGCGGTCGGGATTGCCGCCTTCGCGGCTCGCCGCCTCGACGGTGATGAATTCGTTCTGCACCGGCTTCAGTTCGTTCATGGTTTCCGCTCTTCCCACACCGTTCGACGACCATAGCCTTAACCGGCTTAACTTATCCTCTGACAGGCTTTTGCGACAGTTTCATTTCATCGATCTTGCAAAGAGACGGGTTATGATCCAGATGCAATCGACAAGATCAGGAGACGACGATGGCAGGCGGTTCCATTCCCCATTTCCAGAACGATGCGGGCTATCCGGCAATCGACATCGGCGTCAAGGAATTCATGTGCACCGGCGCCAATCCGCCTTTCGACCACCCCCATGTATTTCTCGACATGGGCGACGACAACGAAAAAGTCTGCCCGTATTGCTCGACGCTCTATCGCTATTCGCCGAAGCTGAAGGCGTTGGAAACGCAGCCGCCGGGCTGCCTCTATCTCGACCAGGCCGCCTGATTCTTCCGCGACAAGCCTGATGCAGGAAACGCAGTCCCGGCAGGTGGTCATCGCCGGGGCGGGCGTCGCCGGGCTGACCGCGGCACTGGCCTTCGCCGAGCGCGGCTATCGGATAAAACTGTTCGAACAGGCGCAGCACCTCGAGGCTGCCGGCGCCGGTATCCAGCTTTCGCCCAACGCGACGCGCATCCTACGGCAGCTCGGCGTACTCGATCGGCTGCTGGCGACGGCGGTGCGGCCGGAGGCGGTCGTGCTCAAGGATGCCGCCACGCTGCGCAAGCTGGCGCGCGTACCGCTTGGCCAGGCGGCCGAAACGCGCTGGGGAGCGCCCTATCTCGTTGCCCACCGCGCGGATCTGCAGTCAGCGCTGATGCAGCGAGTTTCGGAGCAGCCCGGTATCGATCTGATCGCCGGCGCGCGGGTGACCGACATCGCAGCCGGATCGAAAGGTGTTACCGTCACTGCATCGGCTGATGGCGACACGGTCGAGGCTGGCTGTCTGCTGATCGGCGCCGATGGCGTCTGGTCGTCGGTGCGAGAAAAACTGGCCCGCAAGGCGGCCGAATTCGGCAGAAGCCGGTTTTCGGGCGAGCTTGCCTGGCGCGCCACGGTGGCCGCCGACAGCCCCGCCGGACAAGCCTTCAGGGTGATCGGTGCGCCCGATTGCGTTACCGCATTCCTCTATCCCGGCTTCCACATGGTCGCCTATCCGGTCAGCCGTGGCACTGCCTTCAACCTTGCGGCCTTCACCAGGGGCAAGCGCATCGCCGAGGGCTGGTCGGGGCATGCCAACCCCGCCAGCCTCGCCAGCGCCATGCGCGGTACCGCGCCGGCGCTGGTCCGTCTGGCGAGCGAGGCCGCGCCATGGACGGCATGGCCGATCCACACCGTCGAGCAGCGGCGGTGGACGACGCCGGAAGGGATCGCGCTGATCGGCGATGCGGCGCATGCGATGACGCCGTTTGCCGCACAGGGCGCGGCGATGGCGATCGAGGACGCGGTAACCCTTGCCGGTTTCGTTGCCACCTCGCCTGCCGATCTCAGCAGCGCGCTTGTCGCCTGGGAACAGGCGCGGCGGCCGCGCGTCGCCCAGGTCGCCCGCCGCGGCGTCGTCAACCGCCTCGCCTGGCATGCGGCCGGGCCGGTGGCGATGGCCCGCAACCTGTTCCTGGCGATGCGCTCGCCCGAAAAACTCGCCGCCGATCTCGACTGGCTCTATGGCTGGCGGGCGTTGGACGCTCGGCGGTCCTAAGTCGCCTTGTCAATTGTAAAGCCGCATCGAAAGGCCGAGCGAGGCCGGCAGCGGGTTCCACCAGCCGGTGCGCAGCCCGGCCGTGCGCAGTGCAGCCGCCGCCCAGGTGTTGCAGCCGACCAGCGCGTTGAAATGGCCATTGGCTTCGAAGAAACGATCGAAACGGGAATACGCCGCATTCTCGATCGGCATGGCCCCGTTGGGTCCGTGCCGGAAGCTTGCCGCAATGTAATCGAGCAGCGCGGTAAACCGCTCCTCGCCGATGTCGAAGCCGGCGACGTCGGGATGCGGCTCGGCGATGTCGCCTGAAATGTCGACATGCATCACCGAGGCATCGACGGTCAGCGCCTTCATCACCGGCACTGCCTTCAGTTCCGACCAGGTCGGCGTCTCTAGATAGAAGGCGCGGCCGCCCCAGCCGAAGACGATGTAGCGGACCTCCGCCATGTCGGCGGGAATGCCGGCATCGACCAGGAAATGGAAGCGCCGGCGCACATCGTCGTCGACCGGGATGGCGATGTCGGTGTGGATCGGATTTTGCAGCACCAGGATACGGTGGCTTGTGCCGATCGGATCGGCAACGGCCGCCGGCCAGAGCGGGCGCGGCAGCAGCGTGCCCAGCGCCACCGCAAGGACTGCTGCAACGACCAGCAGGCCAAGAAAACGGGCAAGCTTCTTCATGGGAAAGGCATAGAACAAGCAATGCTCAAGGTGAAGCCCCTCCGAAAGTTGCACAGCTGACTTAGAGCTTGACGCGTATCCTCCCCGGGAGGATATGCTCAAGCATGTCAGATCACCTCCACGCCTCGCATCCTTCCATCATAAAGCGCCTAAAGCGCGCGCAAGGCCACCTTGCGGCGGTGCTGGCGATGATCGAGGCGCATCGCCCTTGCGTTGACCTGGCGCAGCAGCTTCATGCCGTCGAAAGGGCCATCAGCAGCGCCAAGCGCGAGCTGATCAACGATCACATCGAGCATTGCCTGACGGACAGCGTCGAAACCGGCGGCAACTCGCTGGCGGAACTCAAGCAGCTGGCGAAATATCTGTGAATGCCATCGTAGCCCCCATTCTGGAATGGCTCGGGTTCGGCTCGCACGCCGCACATCATCACGGCGGTCACGGTCCGCACGGTCACAGCCATGGCGTCATCGACGCGACAATTGCCACCACCGACCGGGGCATCTGGGCAATCAAATGGTCGTTCGTGATCCTGGCGATCACCGCAGCATTGCAGATGGTCGTGGTTGCGTTGTCGGGGAGCGTGGCATTGCTGGCCGATACGATCCATAACATCGGCGATGCGACCACGGCGATCCCGCTATGGATTGCGTTCGTGCTGGCGCGGCGCAAGCCGTCGCGGATCTTCACCTATGGCTTGGGCCGGGTCGAGGATCTGGCCGGCATCATCATCGTGCTCATCATCCTGTTCAGCGCTGTAGTCGCTGCCTACCAAGCCATCGACAGGCTGATCAATCCACAAGTGGTGACACACCTGGGCTGGCTGACTGCGGCGGGCATTGTCGGCTTCCTCGGCAACGAGGCGGTTGCCGTGTTCCGTATCCGCGTCGGTCGGGAAATCAACAGCGCGGCACTGATTGCCGACGGCTACCACGCCCGCACAGATGGACTTACCAGCCTTGCCGTGGTCATCGGAGCCATCGGCGTCTGGTTCGGCTTTTCCTTGGCCGATCCGATCGTCGGTCTGCTGATCACGATTGCGATCTTCGGTATCGTCTGGCAATCGGCCCGCTCGGTGCTGACCCGCATGCTGGATGGAATCGAACCCGGTGTGATGGACGAAATCCGACATGCCGCCGAGCATGTTCCGGGCGCGCGCATTGTCGATGCCAAGGCGCGCTGGATCGGTCATAGATTGCACGCCGACATCGCAATTGCCGCGGACGAAACCCTGCCGCTGTCGGCGGCGAACAAGATCGCCGCAGCGCTGAAGGACGAACTATCCCAGCATATGCCGGCCCTGGCAGAGGCGAATGTGCGGTTTTCAACGGAACGTGGAGAGAACGACCATCCTCACGAGCACACGCATGACCACGGCCACATGCACTGACGCTCGCCGATTTTCTGCTAGTCTCGTCCGATGTTCCAGACGCTCGTCGAATTTCAGCGCACGATCTATCTGACGCTCGGCGAACAGATCAAGCTGCTTGCGGCCGGAGGCAATTGGCTGGCGTTCATGGCCTTCCTGCCGATGGGCGTCGTGTTCGGGGCTGCCCATGCGCTGACGCCGGGGCACAGCAAGGCCGTCCTGGCGACGTATCTTGCCGGTTCGGATGCGAAGGTCTCGCGTGGTCTGCTCGTATCTATCACGCTATCGTTCACGCATGTGACGATTGCCGTTCTGATTGCGGCTCTCTCGCTGCCACTGGTCTCAATAGCATTGGGCAGCGTCGGCCGCGCTCCGCTTCTGGAGCACATCAGTCGCGGGCTGCTCGGCCTCATTGGCGTCTGGATGCTCTGGCGCGCTTTGAGCCACAGCCATCACCACAGGCACGAGGGCGAGGCTGTCGGCGTCATGGCAGGCCTGATCCCATGTCCGCTTACGCTTTTCGCTATGACTTTCGCGATGTCCAGGGGTGTTCCGGCAGCGGGCGTCCTGTTTGCCATCACCATGATGGTCGGCGTGGCGCTGACGCTGTCCTGCGTCGCCGTGTTGTCGATCGTGTTTCGGGAACGGCTTGTACAGTTTTTCGCGCGCCAGCCACGGCTGTTCGAACCATCTCCCGGGCCATCGAGGGCGCCGCCGGTCTCGCCCTTGCCGGCGTCGCTGTCTGGCAGATCACATCAGCTTAAGAGAAAATATGGTTTCAGCCACTGCATGGTGTCCGGTCCGGTGCAGCGGCTGGAACGCGCCAAGGCGACGCCGGTCATGTCACATCGATCACGACCATCAGTCCGCCGCCGCCCTTCTCCTCGACATTGTTGTTCGTGGTGTGATGCGGGATGTGGCAATGGATCAGCCATTTGCCCGGACGCTGCGCCTTCCAGATCACGTCGTAGCGCTGACCCGGCCCGACGTTGATCGTATCGGCAAGGAAACGACCCGAAGCGGGGACCGTCTCGCCGTCGCGGGCAACGACCTCGAACGGTCCGCCATGGATATGCATCGGATGGATGAAGCCGTTGTTGGTGCCGATGAACCGCACCTTGAGCGTCTCGCCGACCTTCATCGGGATCGTCTCGGTCGAGGGATAGGCCTTGCCGTTGATGGTGAAGAAATTCGGCATGCCGCCGTCCATCGGCATCGACGGGTAGGTCAGCCCTTCCCGCACCAGCCATTCCTGAAGCTGGATGACGTAATCATCGTCGGCCGCGACCTCGTCGGCAGGATTGGCGGGATCGATGATCAGCGCACCGTAGAGGCCGAGCGCCTGGGTCCGGTCCGGCTTGGCATGGGGGTGGTAGAAATAGGTTCCGTGCTGGGTTGCGGTGAATTCGTATGAATAGGATTGGCCGGGCTCGATCGGCGCCTGGGTGATCTCGGCCGGCCCATCCATCTGGTTCGGCAGGATCAAGCCATGCCAATGCACCGTCGTTTCCTCAGGCAGGCCGTTGGTGACGTTGATCCTGACCCGATCGCCCTGGCGAATGTGAATTCGCGGGCCGGGAATCTGGCCATTATAGGCATAGGCGTCGACCGCGACGTCCGGCAGGATCTGCCAGCGGACCACTGAAGGCCTGAGCTCGAACACCTTGATGCCATTCTCTATCCGAAACGGCAGTTCCTGGTCGCCCCTTGCCGTCAGGCCATAAGAGGCGGCCACGAGGCGTGGATCGGTAGCGGCCATGTCGCGCATCGTATCAGCCGGCGTGTCGCGATCCATGATCATGCCTCGCGGCATGATCACCCCGCCGACGTCGCGTGCCGACAGCGTCAGGTTCAGCCAGTTCGCCGGCGCGATCATGCCGATGGCGAGCGCCAGCAGGGAGACGGCACCCAGGGCAGCCACCTGCGGCGTTGTGGCATCTGTCTCCATGTGATGGCCGCCGCCTTTGCCTTTGTGGGAAGCTATATCGTGGCGCTGTCCGCGATGGCCACTGGCGTCGGCCTGCTGCATTTGCATCTGCGCATGTTGCCCCGTTGCAGGCTGCTCTCGACCATCGATGCCGGCTGCCTGCGCGCGCTGTGTCATCAGCCCATGCTTCAGCCCCCGGGCGACCAGCCAGACATTGGTCGGGTAGGCAAGCGCAAAGCCGGCGATGACGCCGATCGACATCACGCCCCAGAACAACAGCTCCGTCGGTTCCATCGCGCGCATGTCGCGGCCCATCATCAGGAAGCTCATGACCGGCGCCATGCCGGCCATCATGAAGTTCATGGAGATGAACTCGGGCAGGAAGCTCTTGCGTACGTTTTCCCAATAGGTGCCGCCCATCATCGATTTCATGAACAGCGACTGGAAGATGAACAGGCCGAAGGCAAAGCCGGCGAGATATTCGACGATCAGGTCGATCCACATCGGCAGGCCGAGCGCCGCCGTGACGGCGGCGGCAAGAATGATGCCGGTCGCATCGCCGGCGACGCAGTGGATGGTGGAGCCGACGCCCTGCTTCCAGAGCGGCCGGGTGAACACCTCATGCTCGTCCGGTCGGGGTTCCTTGTCGGCGAGCACGTAGAGCAGCAAGCCGAGCGGACCCATATAGAGGGTGACCAGGATGAAGCCCCATTTCATCACCACCGGCTCGGGATTGTTGCGATATTGGTCGAAGCCGACATAAAGCGTCGAACCCAGCGCCAGCGCGAACCAGACGACGAGGAAATAATCGATCGGTTGGATGAGCATCAGGATGAACCCTTGACCTATCGCCGCACTCGCCCACTCGGCTTGTTATACAACTCCTAATGGCAACAAACGCGGCTGGCGCGCTTATGATCCGCGCCGACCGTACGCTGTTCAGGCAGGCCAATTTTCGTTGTAACCGACTGATCTGATGACGCCTGCCCGCAGCTCCGGAACTGTCAGTCTTATCATTGCGGCTCTCCTCTAGTGGGGTTGTTATGGGGCTTCCCATCACAGGAAGGTCAAGGGCTTTTGAGCCAGCCCAAATCATCGCTGTCGTGCCGAAGCAGCCCTCGAAATTTGCCCCTTGACCTTCCCGTGATGGGAACCTTTATCGTGTCGCAGTTACCCAGTTGGAGCTGCAAACCCATGAACGCTGTCGCTCATAACCCCAGCCGAGCCTGTTTCCGCTCCCGCGATTCAGATTGGGATCGAGGGCATGACCTCCGCCTCCTGTGTCGCCCGCTTGAAAGGCGCTGAAGACGGCGGCATGACGTGACCGAGGCTAGTGTCAACCTGGCTACGGAGCGTGCCACGTGAGTTACACCGCGTGCCGACGCGCGTGACCTTAATCTCGGAGACAACACATGGATCGACGCTGTTTTCTGGCCGCAGGCGTTGCCACGGTTCTCGCCAGCCCGCGCGCCATCGCCCAGATGAAGATGGACGAGATGCCCGGCATGGATATGGGGCACGCGGGCCACGACATGGGCGCGGCACCAAAAAGCGCGACCATGCTGCCTGAGGGCCAGGCGTTGCGCGAGTTGCCGCTGCTAGCCAATGAAGCCAATGCGCCCCGCCTGTTCAGAGCAAACCTCACGGCTGAACCCGCCATGGTTCGCTTTGCAGAAGGGCTCGACACGCCAATCCTTGGATACAATGGTATGAGCCCGGGGCCATTGATCGAGGTGACTGAAGGCGACCGTGTCGAGATTGCATTCACGAACCGAATTCCTGAAGAGACGAGCACCATCCATTGGCATGGCATGCCGGTTCCAGCTGACCAGGATGGCAATCCTATGGACCCCGTTGCGACGGGCACGGAGCGCACCTACAGCTTCGAACTGCCCGAAGGAAGCGCGGGGTCGTACTGGTATCATCCGCATCCGCACGGCAAGACGGCCGAGCAGGTCTATCGCGGACTTGCCGGCGCGTTCGTGGTCAAGCCGAAGGCGGACCCGATCCCGGCCGAGTATGGCGACACTGTGCTGATGTTCACAGACCTTCGCCTTGCCGCCGACGGCACCATGCCGGACAACACCATGGTCGATTTGATGAACGGGCGCGTCGGCGATCACGTGCTGGTCAATGGACAAAAAAATCCCGCGCTATCCGTCCCGTTTGGAACAAAGCGGCGATTTCGGTTCTACAACGCGACTAACGCGCGCTTTTTGCGGCTCTCCTTCGACGGCGCACCCATGACGATCATCGGCACCGATGGCGGTCTGCTGGAGGCGCCGGTGGCAGCCAAGGATGTCCTGCTCAGCCCGGCGGAACGCCTTGAACTGATCGTCTCGTTTGAGAAGCGCGGCCCCGTCACCCTGAGCACGCTCGACTACGATCGCGGCTGGATGGGCGCAGGCCGCCCCGCCGATGCAGGCCTGACATTGCTTACGGTCAATGTTTTGGACACGCCTGCAGAGACGTTTCCTCCGCTGCCGGAAAAGCTTCGACCAATTGCGCAACTTGGCACCCCTGCCGTCAGCCGGCGTTTCGTGTTCACCGAAACGACGACGATGAGCGCGACGGATATGCAGATGGGCTTCCTGATCAACAGCGCGGCGTTCGACATGGGCCGCATCGACGTGGTGTCGAAAACAGGACAGGTCGAGCTCTGGGAAATCGTCAACAAGGCCGACATGGACCATCCGTTCCATGTTCATGGGACGCAGTTCCAAGTGGTCGAGCACGAACGTGGTGGGCAGGTCTCGAAACCGGCCTATCTCGCCTGGAAGGACACGGTCAACGTGGCGCGCGGCGAAACGATGCGGCTTTTGCTGCGCCAGGATCGCCCCGGGCGGAGGATGTATCATTGCCACATCCTGGAGCACGAGCAGCTCGGCATGATGGGCGTCGTCGACGTGCAGGCCTAGCCGGTCGCTCGACGTGGCTGCACTGGCAATCTATGGCGCCCTGTTCACCAGCGCATTCCTAGCCGCAACCATCTTGCCGGTCTCGTCGGAAGTTGTGCTCGCCGGCTTGATCGCCGGCGGCCGTGGCGATCCGGTGCTACTGCTTGCGGTCGCCACAATCGGCAACACGCTCGGCTCGGTGGTGAACTGGACGCTGGGGCGTGGCATCGATACGCTGCAATCTAGGCGATGGTTTCCCATCACCCGTGAACGATACCAGCGGGCCAGCCGGAGCTTTCGCCGCTTTGGCGCGTGGCTGCTCCTATTCGCCTGGCTGCCGGTCGTCGGGGACGCCTTCACTGTCGCGGCAGGCGCGGCCCGCATGCATCTCGGCATATTCGTGATGCTTGTCGCATTGGGCAAGGCTGCACGATATGCGGCAATCGTCGCAGGATTGTGGGTGCTAAGATAATTGCTGATGCTCGCCATCGACCAAAGGGCAGATCCTCCCGAGCATCACCGCTCGTCGAATACGCGTAAGGCCCGAGCAAGACAGAGAGCCCGGTCCGCCGGTCTTGTCCCGAACCGGCGTACAGGATCAGTGCAGGATCTGCGACAGGAACAGTTTCGTGCGTTCATGGCGCGGGTGGTCGAAGAACTCGGCCGGCGTGTTCTGCTCGACGATCTGACCCTGATCCATAAAGATCACCCGGTTGGCGACTTTGCGCGCAAAGCCCATCTCGTGGGTGACGCAGAGCATGGTCATGCCTTCCTCGGCCAGCCCGACCATCGTCTCCAGCACTTCCTTGATCATTTCCGGATCGAGAGCCGAAGTCGGCTCGTCGAACAGCATGATGCGCGGGTTCATGCACAGCGAGCGGGCGATCGCCACGCGCTGTTGCTGGCCGCCGGAAAGCTGGCCGGGATATTTGTTGGCCTGTTCCGGAATCTTGACGCGCGTGAGGAAATGCATGGCGATTTCCTCGGCCTGCTTCCTCGGCATCTTGCGCACCCAGATCGGCGCCAGCGTGCAATTCTCCAGGATGGTCAGATGCGGAAACAGGTTGAAATGCTGGAACACCATGCCGACCTCGCGGCGCACCTCGTCGATCTTCTTCAGATCGTTGGTCAGTTCCTTGCCGTCGACTATGATCTTGCCCTTCTGGTGTTCCTCCAGTCGGTTGATGCAGCGGATCATCGTCGATTTGCCGGAGCCCGACGGGCCGCAGATGACGATGCGCTCGCCGCGCATCACCTTTAGATTGATGTCCTTCAGCACATGGAATTCGCCGTACCATTTGTGCATGGCAATGATGTCGATGGCGACATCGGTGGTGGAAATGTGCATCTTGGCGGCATTGACCTTGATCTCTTCCGCGCTGACGGCGTTTTCTATGGCCATGACAAGGTCCCCTTTTTTAGCGTTTGTGGCCGGTGTCGAGACGGCGTTCCGTGTACATTGAATAGCGCGACATGCCGAAGCAGAACAGCCAGAAGATGAAGGCCGCGAACACCAGGCCGGATCTGGCCGTCTGCGGCGTCGCCCAATTGGCGTCGGAGAAGTTCTGCTTGACGATGCCGAGGAGGTCGAACATCGAGATGACGATGACCAGGCTGGTGTCCTTGAACATGCCGATGAAGGTGTTGACGATGCCGGGAATGACCAGCTTCAGCGCCTGCGGCATGACGACCAGGCCCATCTTCTGCCAGTAACTGAGGCCGAGCGAATCGGCGCCCTCATACTGGCCTTTGGGGATCGCCTGCAGGCCGCCACGCACCACTTCGGCCATGTAGGCGGCGGCAAACAGCGACACGCCGATCAGCGCGCGCAGGAACTTGTCGAAGCTGACGCCGGCCGGCAGGAACAGCGGCAGCATCACGCTGGCAAAGAACAGCACCGTAATCAGCGGGATGCCGCGTACCGTCTCGATGAAGATCACGCACAGCAGCTTGACGATCGGCATGTTCGAGCGCCGGCCGAGCGCCAGCACGATGCCGATCGGCAGCGACACGGCAATGCCGACGAAGGACAGGCTGAGCGTCACCAGCAGCCCACCCCAACGCGACGTCTCGACATGCGGCAGGCCGAACATGCCGCCGACCAGCAGAACGAAGGCGACGACCGGCAGCGCCAGGAAGAGAAGAATGGCGTTCAGCCCTTTGCGCGGTACGCGCGGTATGAGCAAAGGCACCAGCAGTGCCACGAACAGGATGGCCACCACGATCGGCCGCCAACGCTCCTCGACAGGATAGGTGCCGAACATGAACTGGCCGAACTTGGCGTTGACGAAAGCCCAGCAGGCGCCGGTCCAGCCGTCCGACTGGATGCCGCCCTGCGCCACGGTGGCGCAGACCGTGCGGTCCGGTCCCGTCCACTGGGCGTTGATGAAAGCCCAATTGACGATCTGCGGCAGGATCATGGCAACCAGCGCGATGCCGACGATGGTCAAGATGGTGTCGCCCGTGGTGGCAATCAGGTTCTTGCGGATCCAGGCGGTGAGGCCACGCTCGCTCGACGGCGCCGGCTGCGCCAGCGTCATCTCCGTCCGCACCCAGGACATGTCGTGTTCCTGCATGGCCCTACCTCTCCACCAGCGCCATCCTGGCATTGACGACGTTCATGATCGCCGACGTGATCAGGCTGAGCGCGAGATAGACAGCCATCATGATCACCACGCCTTCGACCGCCTGCCCGGTCTGGTTCAAGACAGTGCCGGCAGTCGCCGTCAGGTCCGGATAGCCGATGGCGATGGCGAGCGAAGAGTTCTTGGTCAGGTTCAGATACTGGCTGGTCAGCGGCGGAATAACGATGCGCATCGCCTGCGGCACGACGACAAGCCTGAGGATCGATCCCGAGCGCAGCCCGAGTGCCGCGGCCGCCTCGGTCTGGCCCGTGCTGACGCCCCTGATGCCGGCGCGCACGATCTCGGCGATGAAGGCGGCCGTATAGCAGGACAACGCCAGATAGAGTGACAGGAACTCCGGTCTGACCTGAAAGCCACCGACCAGGTTGAAAGTCGATTGTTTCGGGAATTCGAAGCTCAGAGGAAAGCCGCTCAGCGCGTAGGCCAGCAGCGGCAGGCCGACGATCAACGCTATGGATGTCCAGAGCACCGGGAACGGCTGACCCGTCGCCATCTGCCGCTGCCGCGCCTTGCGGGCGACGAACCAGGCCATGGCAATGCCGAGGAGCAGGGCGACCAGGATCAGCCAGGAGCCCTCGCCCCAGACAGCGCGCGGAAAATAAAAGCCGCGCTGGTTGAGAAAGGAGCCGAACGGCAAATTGATGCTCTCGCGCGGTGGCGGCAGCACGGCGAGTACGCCGGAATACCAGAAGAAGATGACCAGCAGCGGCGGGATGTTGCGGAAGACCTCGACATAGACCGTGCAGATCTTCCTGATCAGCCAGTTGCGCGACAGTCGGCCGATGCCGACGATGAAACCGATGATGGTGGCGGTGATAATGCCGACGACGGCCACGATCACGGTGTTGATGAAGCCGACCAGGATGGCTCGGAAATAAGTCGAATCCGACGAATAAGCGATGGCGCTTTCGCTGATGTCGAAGCCGGCGCGGCCCTTGAGAAAGCCGAAGCCGGAAGCGATGTGCAAGCGCGTCAGATTGACGATGACGTTGTGGGTAACCCACCAGACCCCCGCTACCAGCAGGACGAGGACCAACGCTTGAAAGAATATACCGCGGACACGAGGATCATTGATGAAGGAACCGCGGCTTGGCTCCTCGCGAAGAACTTCCTGCGATGCCATTCGACAGTCCCCTGGAAAGAGAGACCGGAAGGCAGACGATCTGCCTTCCGGATCCATTTTCGATCAGCGGATCGGCGGAGCGTATTGCAGACCACCCTTGGTCCACAGCGCGTTGATGCCGCGCGCGATCTTCAGCGGGCTGCCCGAGCCGACATTGCGCTCGAACATCTCGCCGTAATTGCCGACGGCCTTGACGATGTTGACGACCCAGTCGTTAGAGACGCCGAGATCGGTGCCGATCTTGGTGTCGGCTTCCTGGCCGAGCACGCGCTTGATCTCGGGACTGTCCGAGTTCTTCATCTCGTCGACATTGGCCTTGGTGATGCCGAGTTCCTCGGCGTCGAGCAACGCGAAATAGGTCCACTTGACGATGTGGTACCATTGGTCGTCGCCCTGGCGTACAGCCGGCCCAAGCGGTTCCTTGGAGATGATCTCGGGCAACACGACGTGGTCGGCCGGCGCACCGAGCGTCAGGCGGATGCCATAGAGGCCCGATTGGTCGGTGGTGTATACGTCGCAGCGGCCGGCGTCATAGGCGGCGTTAACCTCTTCCAGCTTTTCGAAGACGACAGGATTGTACTCCATCTTGTTCGACTTGAAATAGTCGGCAAGGTTGAGCTCGGTCGTGGTGCCGCTCTGCACGCAGACCGCCGCGCCCGAAAGTTGCAGCGCCGAATTCACGCCCGGTAGCTTCTTGGCGTTGATCATGAAGCCCTGGCCGTCATAATAAGTCGTGCCGATGAAGTTCAGGCCGAGTGCGGTGTCGCGATTGATGGTCCAGGTGGTGTTGCGCGACAGGATGTCGATCTCGCCCGACTGCAGAGCGGTAAACCGCTCCTTGGCGCTGAGCGGCGTAAACTTCACCTTGGTGCCATCGCCGAACACGGCGGCCGCCACAGCGCGACAGAAGTCCGCGTCGATGCCTTGCCACTCACCCTTGTCGTCCGGCGCCGAGAAGCCGGCCAGACCGGTCGAGACGCCGCATTGGATGAAGCCCTTCGCCTTGACATCGTCGAGCGTGGCCGCCGAAGCCGCCGAAGCCGCGAATCCAAACGCGGCGGCGCCCAAAACGCCGATTGCAATGTGTTTCATGACCCACAGACCCTTTTCTGTTTTTTCCAGGCGAACCTGACTTTTTCCCGTGTGAACGCAGCTATGTATCCCGGCCCATTACCGGAATCCCGCATCGTAACCGACGCGCTGCCTCCCATTCACGAACAACATCGAAGGCGATTATTCCTGTGAGGTCAAGGGAAATGACCAAATCCGAAAGACTTTGAAAACCAACCGCCTGAAATGCCTGAAATTGCAGACAAACGCGCTCGCAAATTGGTCAGCGCGCCAATAAAGCCGGCAAAGTCGGACCGTGACTTGCCAAGCGCACCTGGCAGCCGTCCAGAGGATCTACGGCGCATTGCTGAATTGGCATATTCAAGACCTTGGCCTGGCGAGTGCGGTGCGGTTGCGCGGCCAATGCCGCCGCACTATGGCTAACGACTTACTCATGGGATAAAAAGCAATGGCAAAAGACGGCAGCGAGATGGGCATCAACACGCGGCTCGCCCATTCCGGCAACAACCCGCATGACTATTTCGGCTTCGTCAATCCGCCGGTCGTGCATGCCTCGACCGTGCTCTATCCCAATGCCGCGACAATGGCGGCGCGCAGCCAGAAATACACCTACGGCACGCGCGGCACCCCGACCACCGATGCGCTGACCAGCGCCATCGATGCGCTGGAAGGCTCCGCCGGCACGGTCGCGGTGCCGTCCGGCCTGGCGGCCGTGGTGCTGCCGCTGCTCGCCTTCCTGTCGGCCGGCGATCATCTGCTGATCGTCGATTCCGTGTATCATCCGACCCGCAATTTCGCCGACACGATGCTGAAGCGGCTGGGCATCGAGGTCGAATATTACGAGCCCCGCATCGGCGCCGGCATTGCGGCGCTGCTCAGGCCCAACACCAAGGTGGTACTCACCGAATCGCCGGCCTCCAACACCTTCGAGGTGCAGGACATACCGGCCATCGCCAAGGCAGCACACGCCGTCGGCGCCATCGTCATGATGGACAACACCTGGGCGACGCCGCTCTACTTTCGCCCGCTCGACCACGGCGTCGACATCTCGATCCACGCGGCGACGAAATACCCGGCCGGCCATTCCGACGTGCTGCTCGGCACCGTGTCGGCCAATGCGGACTGCTGGAAGCAGCTTTGCGAGACGTTCAACACGATGGGCTGCTGCGCGGGGCCGGACGACGTCTACCAGGTGCTGCGCGGCCTGCGCACCATGGGCGTGCGGCTGGAGCACCATCAAAAGAGCGCGCTTGCCCTCGCCGGCTGGCTGGAGGGCCAGCCGGGCGTGGCGCAGGTGCTGTATCCGGCGCTGCCCAGCCATCCCGACCATGATCTTTGGAAGCGCGACTTTTGCGGATCGAGCGGCATCTTCTCGATCGTTCTTGCGGGCGGTGGACAAAAGCAGCAGCACGCCTTCCTCGACGCGTTGAAGTTTTTCGGCCTCGGCTATTCCTGGGGCGGCTATGAGAGCCTTGCCGTGCCGGTATTCCTTGGCGACCGCACCATCGCCAAGGGCCCGTATGACGGGCCGCTGGTGCGCCTGCAGATCGGGCTTGAGGATGTCGGGGATTTGAAGGCCGACCTGGCGCGCGGGCTGGCGGCGGCCGCTGAGGCCTGAGCCAGCACCTTTCCAGACTGAGTCAGGAAATCGGCGTAACAGCCTGGAAAAATTGCGATCCTGAGCGATGTCATGGCGACCGATCAGCCGATGACACGGCGTCTACAAAATAGAGACGCCGGTGTGGTGGAGGCGTTAGAATAGCCTCTGCCGGCGCTTGAAACGGATCGAGGCCGGCCAGCGGATTGGTCGGGAACCTTTTGTCGGCCGATTCATCCAATGTCCGATGAGAAGCCTATCAGGAGATCGGCCATGCCTGCTG
Organism: Mesorhizobium sp. M0185; assembly: GCF_040322175.1. Taxonomy (NCBI): domain Bacteria; kingdom Pseudomonadati; phylum Pseudomonadota; class Alphaproteobacteria; order Hyphomicrobiales; family Phyllobacteriaceae; genus Mesorhizobium; species Mesorhizobium sp. M0185. Next base: position 22,515 of record NZ_JAMYSY010000034.1, read on the forward strand.
CGTTGACGGCAACGCCCGCCGCTTCCGGTGACATGCAGCTTGTCGGCCGCGCGCTGGCACGTGATGGCGATGCATTCCGCACCATCATCAAGACGCACAACCAAAGGCTCTACCGCATCGCCCGAGGCGTCGTGCGTAACGACAGCGAGGCCGAGGACATCGTCCAGGAGGCCTATGTCAGCGCCTTTGCCCATCTCGAGGCCTTTCGCGGCGATGCCTCGCTCGCCACGTGGCTATCGCGTATCGTCATCAACGAAGCGCTCGGCCGCTTGCGCAAAAGGCGGCGAATGGTAGCGATGCCTGAAAACCCGCAAGCCGAAATCATCCGGTTTCCCCTCAACCCGAGCGACGATCCGGAGCGGACGATGGCGCAACGGCAGATCCTTGAGCTTGTCGAACGGGCAACCGACAGTCTTCCCGATGTCTACCGGATGGTATTCGTGGCGCGCGTCATCGAGGGATTGAGCATCGAGGAAACCGCCGAACTGCTTGGCGTGCGACCAGAAACCATCAAGACCCGGCTGCACCGCGCCCGCGCGCTGGTGCGCAAGGCGCTGGACGACCAGATCGGCCCGGTGCTGCTCGACGCCTTTCCCTTCGCGGGCCGGCGCTGCGAACGGCTGACCAATGCCGTGATGCAGCGGCTTGGTCTTTCCGGATAGGCCGCGCCGATTTTCGCGGGAACGTTTGGCGGCGACCTGCATCCAATGAGCATCACTGAAAACGAAGCCCGATGCAGTTCCGCGTCGGGGCGAAGGAGAGCATCATGTTTATTCGACCGACCGCGGCACTGGCCGCATTTTTCCTGCTTAGCGCAGCGCCCTTGTCGCAAGCTGCCGACAAGCCGACCGATCCGCAGATCGCACATATCGCCTACACAGCGGGCGTGCTTGACGTCGAGGCGGCCAAGCAGGCGCTGAAGAAATCGAAAAACAAAGAGGTCGTGGATTTCGCCAAGGACATGGTGCGAGATCATGAGGCGGTCAACAAACAGGCTCTCGACCTGGTCAAGAAGCTCAAGGTCACGCCTGAGGATAATCCGACCAGCAAAGCGCTGACCAAGGCAGCGGCCGAGGAACGTGCCAAGCTTGCCAAGCTCAAGGGTGCGGCGTTCGACAAGGCCTATGTCACCAGCGAGGTGGCCTATCACAAGCAGGTCAATGGCGCGCTCGAAACACTGTTGATTCCGTCGGCCAGCAATGCCGAGCTGAAAAGCCTGCTGGAAACCGGCCTGAAAATATTCCAGGGCCACGAACAGCACGCCGAACACGTCGCCGGCATGCTGAAGTGAGGATTGGGCCGATGATGTCGAGGCGGCATCTGTGGGTTGCGCTGGCACTGGCCATGGGTGCCGCGCCGGCCAAGGCCGACACCATTGAGGTGACGATCGAGAAGCTTGTGTTTTCGCCGGCAAAGATCGAGGCGAAGGTCGGCGACACGATCAGGTGGGTGAACAAGGACGTGTTCGCCCACACGGCAACCGTCAACGGCGCCTGGGAAGTGATGATCCCGCCGAAGAAGGCAGCGAGCCTGACGGTGAAGAAGGCGGAATCGGTCGATTATTTCTGCCGCTTCCATCCCAACATGAAAGGCCATCTGACGGTGACGTCGCCCTGACTGGCTGATGCATGCCGCGCAAAAGTGTGCAGCGGTTTTGCGATAACGGCATGCATAAACAAGAGCCTAAAGCGCGCCGCATGAGGCTGGTCGAATGCGACGCGCTTTTAGGCCGCCAGCCATGCCGTCCCAACAAGAAGCGTGACCAGCGTCAACGGCAGGCCGACCTTGAAGAAGGCGATGAAGCCCAGCGGTTTGCCGGAGACCCGCGCGTGCTCGGCAACGATCAGATTGGCGACCGAGCCGAGCAGCGTGAAATTGCCGGCCAGCGTCGAGCTCATGGCGACGACCAGCCAGGCCCGCTCGGGGTTTTCCAGTCCGGGCACGAACGGCTTCAGCGCCAGCACGGCCGGGACATTGCTCATGATGTTGGATAGCACTGCGGTGAAGCCGGACAGCCGCCAGACATCATTCAGCCCGAGGTCCTTTGCCGAGGCGACGATGTCGGGCGTCAGCAGCGTCTTCTCCGCTCCGGCGACGACGATGAACAGCCCGGCGAACATGAACAGCAGCGGCCCATCGATCTCGCGATAGATGCGCTCAGGTTTGATGGCGCGGGTCAAAAGAAGAATGGCGCCGCCGATCAGCGCAGCCTTGGCAACGGGAACGCCGGCAAAGAAGGCGACCGCCAAACCGACACAGACGACCACCGCCTTCACCACCTGCCCCGGCAGCATGCGGCCGCGATAGACTTCGGGGCTGAGCTCGGCCTTGCGCGAAAATTCAGCGCGGTAGACGATGCGGATGATGCCGATGACGGCGACGAGGCCGAACGCCGCGACCGGCGCCAGCGCCGCCGAGAAGGCCGGATAGGAAATCCCCGACAGCGCGCCGATGACCATGTTCTGCGGATTGCCGGTGATGGTGGCGACGCTGCCGCAATTCGAGGCCGTGGCGGTGGCGATCAGATAGGGAACCGGGTTGCGGTTGATGACGCGGGTGACATGGACGACGATCGGCGCCATGACCAGGCAGATGGCGTCGTTGACCAGGAACGCCGACAGGACGCCGGTCAACAGCGTCACCATCACCAGCAGCATGAACGGCGCATGCGCATGCTCGATGGCGAAGCCGCCGAGCGCGCGAAAGGCGCCCGACACTTTCAGATGCGCCACGACGATCATCATGCCGAGCAGAAGCGTGATGGTGTCGAAGCTGATGGCGCGGTAGGCGTCCTCCATGTCGAGCGCGCCGATGGCGATCATCGCCGCACCGCCGAGCAGCGCGATCCCTGCCCGGTCGAGGCGCAGTCCGGGTATCCTGCCGATTGCGACGCCGGCATAGGTCAGGACCAGGATCAGCAATGCCGCCGCGCCCATCGCTGTCATGTGTTGGAAAATCCTGTGCGACTGGCGAGTGAACCTGTCCGGAATGGACCTGAAGATATTGGCGATCCCGACAGGATTCGAACCTGTGACCATCGGCTTAGAAGGCCGGTGCTCTATCCAGCTGAGCTACGGGACCGCTGGCCGGCCGCATGACCGGCGGATTGTGCCGGCAGGGCCGGCATAGGATCAATGCGTCCAGGGCGTCCTGCGGTCATAGCGGAAATTCTCCGCATAGGAAATCTGGCGGCGCTTGATTTCCTTCGGCTCCTCGACCCGAAAAGCCAGCCCTTCCTTCTCGGCATAGGCGACCGCCTCTTCTCTTGTGTCGAAGGTCAGCCTGATCTGGCTGCGCATGTCGCCGGACGTGGTGTAGCCCATCAGCGGATCGATCTTCTTGCGCTGCTCCGGATCGAATTCCAGCACCCAATAGCCGGTCTTGGCCTTGCCGGACTGCATCGCGGTTTTGGCTGGGCTGAAAATGCGGGCTGACATGACCACCTCATTGCTTGTTGCAAGCACACGACCCCGAGACCAGATTACTGTTCTCTGGCCATGCACTAGCCCGTCATTACTGCGCAATGCCGCCGGCAGCAAGGCCGATGGCTTTTTACGCTTGCTTTGGCGGGCTGAAATCACTAGGCAACAGACCGTTCGGAGTGTAGCGCAGCCTGGTAGCGCATCTGGTTTGGGACCAGAGGGTCGGGAGTTCGAATCTCTCCACTCCGACCATTCATCAAGCAAATCTCGTCGGCAGGGCAAGCGGATCACGCTCGAGCATGTCTCCCGTCGCCGGTCATGTTTAAGCGACGGACGGACAGCACGAGCCCGCGCTGCCCGTCCGACATGCAAGCCGTCAGCCCTGGATGAAGGCCAGCAGATCCGGATTGATGATCTCCGGATGCGTGGTGCACATGCCGTGCGGCAGGCCCTTGTAGACCTTGAGCGTGCCATGCTTCACCAGCTTGGCCGCAAGCAGCGCGGAATCGGCGATCGGCACGATCTGGTCGTCGTCGCCATGCATGATCAGGACGGGAACCTCGATCTTCTTGAGGTCGTCGGTGAAATCGGTCTCCGAGAACGCCTTGATGCAGTCGTAATGGGCCTTGGCGCCGCCCATCATGCCCTGGCGCCACCAGTTGTCGACGGCGCCTGGCGAGACCTTGGCGCCCTCGCGGTTGAAGCCATAGAACGGGCCGGCCGGCACATCCCTGTAGAACTGGGCGCGGTTCGCGACCAAAGCGGCGCGAAAGCCGTCGAAGACCTCGATCGGCAGGCCACCCGGATTGCTGTCGGTCTTGACCATGATCGGCGGCACGGCGCCGATCAGCACCGCCTTGGCAACGCGGCCGCCACCGCCATAAAGCGCGACGTAACGGGCCACCTCGCCGCCACCGGTCGAATGGCCGATGTGGATCGCATCCCTGAGATCGAGATGCGCCGCCAGCGCCGCAACGTCGGCGGCGTAGGTGTCCATCTCATTGCCAGTCGCGGTCTGCGACGAGCGGCCGTGGCCGCGGCGGTCATGGGCGATGACGCGGTAGCCCTTTTCGAGGAAGAACAGCATCTGGTTGTCCCAGTCGTCTGAGCTCAGCGGCCAGCCGTGATGGAACACGATCGGCTGGCCCTTGCCCCAGTCCTTGTAGAAAATCTCGGTGCCGTCATGGGTGGTGAATGTGCTCATCGTCCTACTCCTTGATGGAAAAGTCGGGGGGTAACAGGGAAGCTTTTAGCCCCTTCAGCTGGACAAATTATAACAGCGCGGCCAGGGTGAGCATTGGCAAAACGGACATTCAACGTGGCAAAACTGACAAATGACGGCTGCGCGTGATCTGATCGAAATCGGCCTTGTCTTGTATCCCGGCGTGCAGGAAGCGGCCGTGCTCGGCCTGACCGATCTTTTCATGCTGGCAAACCGGCTGGCTGTCGAGCGGTCGCCCGAGGCGGCGAGGCTTCGCGTCAGTCATTGGCAATTGGAGGACGCGGGCCACACCGTAGTCCGCACCTTCGACAGCGACCCCGGCGCCGACAATGAACCAGCCATGGTTATCCTCCCGCCGACCTTGGGAGATCCGATCGCTCGGGAAGCAGCCGCGCCCTATGCCGGCTGGCTCAGGGATCGCCACACGGCAGGCGCGACGCTCGGTTCGGTCTGTGCCGGCGCTTTCGTGCTTGCCGAAACCGGCCTGTTGTCCGGCCGTGCGGCGACGACGCACTGGGCTTATCGCGACGCGCTGGCGCTGCGCTTTCCAGACATCCTGCTCGACGCCGACAGGCTGGTCATCGACGATGCCGATATCATCACCGCCGGCGGCTACATGGCCTGGACCGACCTCGGCCTCAAGCTCGTGGACAGGGTGCTCGGGTCAACCGTGATGATGGACACGGCGCGTTTCATGCTGGTCGACCCGCCGGGCCGCGAGCAACGTTTTTACAGTCCGTTTGCGCCGCGACTGACCCATGGCGATGAAGCGATTCTCAAGGTGCAGCACTGGCTGCAGGCGAACGGCGCGCGCGATGTGACGCTTGGCGCCATGGCCGATCACACCGGGCTGGAGGAGCGGACTTTTCTGCGGCGCTTCCGCAGCGCCACCGGCCTCAAGCCGACCGAATATTGTCAGCACCTGCGGGTCGGCAAGGCGCGCGAGATGCTGGAAACCACGATGCGAGCGATCGACCAGATCGCCTGGGAGGTCGGCTATGACGATCCCGGCTCGTTCCGCAAGGTATTCGCCAGGATAACCGGCCTGGTGCCCGGCGACTATCGCCGGCGGTTTGGCGTGGAACGAGCGGTGCTTGGGGGAGACGATCGGTCTGAAACGGTACCGAGGCTAGAGCAATGACGGACCGACCAATCGCGACCTGCGATGAGTGCGGCAGCACGTATTTTTCCGGCAGCAGCGCAATGGCCAGTCTATGTGCCGAATGCGCATCTCTGCTCTATGGATATCCAAACTGCGAACATCATTTCGAAAGCGGCCGATGCACGGCCTGCGGATGGGACGGCTCTCGATCAAAATACGTCGCCGACATCATTTCCAGGCAAGACCGACAGCGTTGAGAATAGCGCTATCAGCTGGCGAGAAAATCTCACTTCAAGGCGACTGGTCGGATCGCCGCATATGGCAAGCTCGCCGGGAAGAGAACCCCAACCGCCCCATCTCCCGGCGAGCCTACAACCTGATTTGATACGCAATCAGGACCGGGATTAGCCGGCAAGCTCTTTGTTGCAAGACAGGTGCCAGTCTTTTTTCTCGAAATGGGACACAGACGGAAGTGAGCTCCCTGATGTTCACGCCGAGGCTTTTTGCCTGATGTGCCGGATCAGTCGAATTCCTGAAATCAGCAGTAATGCGCCTCCGACTTCCACGACCAGGATCACGGCCGAGCCCCAGGGAATAGCTGGCCAAAACTCCGAAAAGGCTTGCCTGAGCCAGGTGATATGAGCAGGCTCCTCGCCGTAAGCCCTGAGCATCAAGTCCGCGTAATCGAACATCTCTTTGACCACGATCGCCGACCAGAACAGCGATGAGACAAACCATATCAGTGCGATTCGTCTGACGATCGGGCTCATTCCAATACCTACTGTCAAAAAGATCGACTTGATTAGCACACCCGCCAAACGAGATCATCCCGCTATATCTCGAACTCGCCCTGCCCTTCGTCCATGGCGCTGACGGTCTCGGCTGCCAGGGCGCGGGTGATCGGCGTCTTGCGCTCGAGCGCGGTGCGGTCGAGCCGCTCGACCACGCGCATGGCGGTGGCCAGCGAGCGTTCGATGCGGCGCACCAGATATTGCACGACATGCGGCTCGACCTCGACCTGGCGGTCGGTGAACAGCTTTGTGATGACGCCGGCCAGCAGAAGATCGTCGGGTTCGTGGATCTCGACGGTCGCCGCCGCCTTCAGCCGCGACGCCAGGTCGGGCAGCCTGACGCCCCAGGCGGACGGGAAGCGCCGCGCCGTCAACAGCAAGCTCGAGCCGGCGCCGCGCACCGCGTTGATTAGGTGGAAAAGGCCGTGCTCATCGATCGGTTCGGCGTCGATATCGTCGATCAGGGCCGGATGCGGACCGAGGTTTTCGATGCAGTCGCCGATGCGGCCGGCCTCCACTTTCACCGCGTCGGCGCGGGTCCGCCAGATCGAGGCCAGATGGGTTTTCCCCGAGCCGGCCGGCCCGGCCAGCACAACGACCGGCGACGGCCAGTCCGGCCAGCGGTCGACAAGCGCCGCCGCCTGGCTGTTGGTGCTGGAGACGACGAGCTCGTCGCGCGAATAGCCGGTGCCGTGGCCTAGATCGAGCGGCAATTGACGCGGCGGATCGATCTTGTCCGGCATCTGGCTCAACCGCGCGCGCCCCCGCGGCGCCGCACCTGCAGCGGCGGCACCGGCTCGTCGGCATGGCCCTTGTAGAGCGGCGATTCGAGATAGCGGGCGATGGCGAAACGCACCAGAACGGCAACGGCGGCGGAAGCCGGCACGGCAATCAGCAGGCCGACGAAGCCGAACAGCGCGCCGAAGGCAAACAGCGCAAACATCAGCCATACCGGATGCAGGCCAACGCTTTTGCCGACCAGCCTTGGCTGCAGGATGTTGCCCTCGATGAACTGGCCGACGAAGAACACACCGGCCACCGCTGCGATCATGGTCCAGTCCGGCCAGAACTGGACGAAGGCGACGCCGACGGCCAGCACCAGGCCGGTCAGCGAGCCGACATAGGGGATGAAGGAGATCAGCCCGGCGAACAGACCGATGAGGATGCCGAAATTTAGGCCCGTCAGTGTCAGGCCGGTGGCATACATGGCGCCGAGCACCAGGCACAGCGTGCCCTGGCCGCGCACGAAGCCGGCGGTCGCCGTGTTGATGTCCCTGGCGATCGTCCTGACGGTCTTGACATAGTCGCGCGGCACCCAGCTGTCGACGATTGCCACCATGCGGTCCCAGTCGAGCAGCATGTAGAAGGCGACGACCGGCGTCACGACGAACAGGCTGACCACCGAGACCAGCGCCACACCGGAGCTCCAGATCGAGGTGAAGACGGTGGTCAGGAGGCCGAAGCCGGAGGTCAGCAGCGAGTTCAGGCCTTCGCGCAGGCCGTTGGCGTCGACGCCGAATTTCTCTTCCAGCCATTTCGGGTCGAAGCTGGTGATAAGGCTCTGCAGCCGGGTCAGATAGTCCGGCAGCTTGCTGGCGAAATCAGCCATCTGCGAGGCAAGTACCGGAACCAGGATGACGACGGCCAGCACCAGGACGACGATAAAGGCGATGAGGATGACCACCGTCGCCATCAGCCTGGACAGGCCGAGCCGCTCCAGCCGGTCGGCGACAGGGTCGAGGAAATAAGCGAGCACCATGCCGGCGACGAAGGGCAGAAGGATGCCGCTGAAGACATAAAGGAAGACGGCGAGGATGATGGCGCTGACCAGCCAGAAACGGATCTGCCGGCGAAACGACGCCGATGCCGCAGCCTCCGCTGCCGCGGCTTCAGCCTCGGCGTCGATGGACCGTTCGTCAGGTGCCCGGTGGTCAGGTGCCCCGTGTTCAGGTGCCGGGTGTGGAGCCTTCGCCATAGCCGCTCATATGCCTCAGCCAAGCCACGAGATAGGCCGCGGCCGAAGCCACGGTCAAGACCCCGGACAGCAATATGAGGGCCGGCCTCAGCGGATCGAGACGGATGTCGAAGGCGAGTTCGCCCAACACCACTGCCGCCAGCACGATCTGGATCGCGGTGTTGGCCTTCGACACCAGGAGCGGCTTCATCTCGACCGGATGCGCCATGACGGTGGATAAAAGCACGGCGCAGACGATCAGTGCGTCGCGCGACACCATGGTAACGACCAGCCACAGCGGCAGTTCGCCGCTGAAGCCCAGGACCACGAAAACCGAGACCAGCAGCAGCTTGTCGGCCATCGGATCGAGATAGGCGCCGAGCCTGGAAAACTGGTTGAAATGACGGGCGATGAAGCCGTCGACGCCGTCGGAAATGCCGGCAATGAGGAAGCCGGCAAAGGCCCAGTCCCAGCGTTCCTGCAGCATGGCCAGCACCACGGCCGGCACCAGCACGAAGCGCATGATCGTGATCATGTTGGGGATGGTCAAACGCATATCCCGTCGCTCTTGTTTGTCGATACATGATGGAGATGGAGGGTTACGGCAAGTGAGAAGCGACACAGAAGCTGCCAATCTCCCCACGAGGGCGCCAGCAATGAAATAGGTCAAGACCGATGTCGATTTCGGGGAGGCTCATTCGTCTCACGATAGGAAGCCGAGGAAATTTGCCCAGCAAGGAAACGGACGCGATGACAATCACTATCACAGCATTTGAACGATCGCCCGATGGCGGCAAGGGACTGGCGCGCGAAACGCGCGTTCGCTGGGCGCTCGAAGAAGTGGGGCAGCCGTATGAGGTTCGTCTTGTTTCCTTCGCAGAGATGAAGGCGCCTGGCCATCTGGCCATCCATCCCTTCGGCCAGATCCCCACCTATGAGGAAGGTTCTCTCTCGCTGTTCGAAACCGGCTCGATCGTCTTTCACCTTGCTGAGCAGCATGCGGGATTGCTGCCGAAGGATCGCAATGCCCGCGCGCGTGCGATCACGTGGATGTTTGCCGCACTTAACACCGTCGAGCCGCCGATCCTCGAATTAACGACGGCAAGAATATTCGAACGTGACAAGCCTTGGAGCGAGGAGCGCTTGCCGTTGGTAAAGGACCGTGTTCGCGCTCGGCTGGACAAACTCTCGGCCCACTTGGGCGTCGCCGACTGGCTCGATGATACGTTCAGCGCAGGCGATTTATTGATGGTATCGGTGCTGCTGCGACTAAGAATGTCAGGCATTTTGGACGAATATCAAAACTTGGCTGCCTATGTAGCGCGCGGGGAAGCTCGGCCGGCTTATATCCGGGCTTTCGCCGCGCAATTTGCAATCAACGCAGAGGTGCGTGAAGAATAGCCAGCGTTGAACTAACCAAATGGAAGCGAGCCCGAAGCGCGCTATCCTTTGGCCGTTAGGAAACAAGGCGCGCTGTGGATGGACTAATAGGCCGCTAGCAAGGCACGATGCGCAACAGAGAGGGAGTGGAACCTTGTCTTTGGCCGTTGGCGAAGCGCGTAAGTATCTCGATACATTCATGACGGGACATGGCTTTCGCCGCATCCGGAAAGGCGTCTTCGAAGTCGACCGGGGCGACGATATCAGCCTGATTCTCGAAGAGGCCTTTACTGCAAGCTATGGCGATGTTCATTTGAACATGCTCGTTTACCTGGACTTTCTTACCGTCAGGCCGTTGCTTGAAAGGCTGTACGGCAAAAAATGGATCTGGCCCGGACTGTCGCAGTTTCATCCTGAAACGATATTTAACAATGAGCTGAAAGCTTATGCTCGTTACTTCGAGCACCTTGACCAGACGAGCATAGACAGGTTGCTGGGGAAATATGTCGAGCTGGCGCGACGGATCAGCGCTCAGAACCCGGACCTCGCCAGTTACGTCGCCGGACATAGCGAGTTGCTCGACAAACCTTACGAATTCACACAGCCCTTCGCAGTTCGAATTCCTCGCGCTGATTGCCTGCGAAATCGAACTTGGGCACTACGAGCGGGTAAAGCAGGCTGTGCACTGGATTCGAACGAACAATGGCGGAATAGCGCTGAGCGGCTACGCCAAGGCACAACTCGACCGCGTCGACATGGTTCTGGCGGAACGAGAGAGGCGTCCATAAGGGGGGCAGCTTGGGCGACTGTCCACTCCTTTGTCGAGCCAAGACCGTCTGATCCCGCCGTCATCCTTGCGAGGTGCGGCCGTTCATGCGAAGAGCCCGTGAAGCGACAGCCTATTTCCCCACTGCTGAATGACGATGGCGCAGAGAATCACAATCGCTTGGCGAGTAACGCTTTGTTATCTGGCCGGACTGACAGAAAGTCTTTTGGTCTTCGCATTTTTCGGAGCCCCGCACCGCAAGGTGGCGACGCAAGATCTCCTGTGGGCCTTCGCTCTTGAGCTGGCCGTGGGCGTGGTCGTCTCTTGGCCCCTCTGGCTGACCGCCGCTGTCGTCGCGTTCGTTTTCTCAAGATCAGTCGTTGTAAATCCAGGTCTGTGGGCTGCCGCGGCGGCTTTGCTCGCCGCCGGCTTCTCGTATGGAACTCAGCCCTTCGACGGTGAGATCAGGTCTCTTGCCACCGTCGGTGGCCTCGCCGCAATTCTGGCAGGGATTTCTTTTTACTGTTGGAGTGTATCACGCCCGGTTCCCGCGGCATCCAACTGAAAACACCATTAATCGCGCGCTTGCCTTGCGGGGCAAAACCGTTCATGCGAAGAGCCCGCACGCGAGTGAAAACAGCGACAGGCAAGCGCAACAGATGAGCAGGCGCCGGAAATGAGCAAGCGCAAGAACGGGCTCACCTATGCCGAAGCGGGCGTCGACATCGATGCCGGCAACCTCATGGTCGAGAAGATCAAGCCGCTGGTGCGCGCCACCCGCCGGCCGGGCGCCGATGGCGAGATCGGCGGCTTCGGCGGCCTGTTCGACCTCAAGGCAGCCGGCTTCACCGATCCGGTGCTGGTCGCCGCCAATGACGGCGTCGGCACCAAGCTGAAGATCGCCATCGACGCCGGCAAGCATGACACGATTGGCATCGACCTGGTCGCCATGTGCGTCAACGACATCGTCGTGCAGGGCGCCGAGCCGCTGTTCTTCCTCGACTATTTCGCCACCGGCAAGCTCGATCCCGACCAGGGTGCTTCGATCGTCGGCGGCATCGCCGAGGGCTGCCGGCAGGCCGGTTGCGCGCTGATCGGCGGCGAGACGGCGGAAATGCCCGGCATGTATCACGACAAGGATTATGACCTTGCCGGCTTTGCCGTCGGTGCCGCCGAACGCGGCCAGCTGCTGCCGACCGACGACATCGTCGAAGGCGACGTGCTGCTCGGCCTTGCCTCCTCGGGCCTGCATTCGAACGGCTTTTCGCTGGTCCGCCGCATCGTCGCGGTAAGCGGCCTTGGCTGGGGCGATCCGGCGCCGTTCAATGACGAGGCGACGCTGGCCGAGGCGCTGCTCGAGCCGACGCGCATCTACGTCAAGTCGATCCTCAAGGCGATCCGCAACACGCATGGCATCAAGGCGCTGGCCCATATCACCGGCGGCGGCTTTCCCGAAAATATCCCGCGCGTTCTGCCCAAGGATTTTTCGGCCGAGCTCGATCTCGGCGCCATCGAGGTACCGCCGGTGTTCTCATGGCTGGCCAAGACCGGCGGCGTCGCGCCGGAAGAGATGATGCGGACCTTCAATTGCGGCATCGGCATGATCCTGGTCGTCGCCTCCGGCCAGGCGGCGCAGGTCGCTGCCGTTCTGCAGGAGGCCGGCGAGACGGTGACGCCGATCGGCCAGATCGTGCCGCGCCGCGATGCCGGCGTCATCTATCGGGGCTCGATTGGCCTATGACCAGGAAACGGACGGTCGTACTGATCTCGGGGCGCGGCTCCAACATGACGGCGCTGGTTGCGGCGGCGAGCAACCCGGCCTATCCGGCCGAGATCGTCGGCGTCATCTCCGACCGCGCCAATGCCGCCGGCCTTGGCATCGCCGCGGCGCGCGGCATCGCCACCAGAGTGATTTCGCGCTCCGACTATGCCAGCAAGCAAGCGCATGACGAGGCGATCGATGCGGCCCTCTTATCGTTCGGCGCCGAGATCGTCGCGCTGGCCGGCTATATGCGCATCCTCGGCGCGCGCTTCGTGGACAAGTGGCAGGGCCGCATGATCAATATCCACCCTGCCCTGCTGCCTGCCTTCAAGGGGCTGGATACGCATGCGCGGGCGTTGCGCGCGGGCATGCGCATCCATGGCTGCACGGTGCATTTCGTCACGCTCGACATGGATGACGGGCCGATCATCGCCCAGGCCGCCGTGCCGGTGATGGTCGGCGACAATGAGGACACGCTGGCCGCGCGCGTGCTCAAGGCCGAGCACCAGCTCTATCCGCTGGCGCTGGGGCTGGTCGCCGAAGGCAAGGCGCGGATGGAAGGCGGCCGCACGGTGTTTTCGCGCTTCGCCGACGATGCCGACAACGCCACGTCGGTGGTGATCGCGCCCGACCCGATGCGCGAAGAGACCGATCTCGAGCACCTGGCGCGGATAACGCCGTAAGAGTCAGTTCTTGAATTTGGTAGCAAATTTTGCTACCGTTTTCGTGAGGAGACGGCTTGATGGCGACAGTCGAAAAAGTCAGCGTAGCGCTTTCCCCGGAACTGCTGGACATGGTCAAAGGCGCGGTGGCCAGCGGGCAGTACGGTTCGGCAAGTGAAGTGATCCGCGAGGCACTGCGCGAATGGCGGCTTCGCCAGCCCTTGCGCGAGGCCGAAGCGGAGCGGTTGCGGAAAGCCTGGACGGAAGGGCTGGAGAGCGGTCCGTTTGCGCCGTTCGACATCGAGGACATAAAACAGAAAGCCCGCAGCCGGTTGGGCAACACCAGCAAAAACCGGCGGAATGGCTGACATCCGCATTGTCCACAGCCCGGCGGCAGGAGACGACCTGATCGATATTTGGTTTGGCATTGCAAGGGACAACCCGCTTGCCGCGGACCGCTTTTTGGATGCTATTGCCGAGCGCATCGTGCAATTGGGCACATTCCCGGAATCCGGTCCCAAGAGGCCCGACATCGCTGCCGAGGTGCGGGCGTTGACGATCGGCAACTATCTCGTGCTTTATCGCCTGGCCGAACAGCGCGTCGAGATCGTCCGCGTCGTGCATGGCGCACGCGACGCTTCGGCCTTATTTTGAATCCATGAAGCAACTGCTGCTCCTGCGTCACGCCAAGTCGAGTTGGGACGATCCCAACCTCATCGACTTCGAACGGCCGCTGTCCGCGCGCGGGCTGAAGGCAGCGCCGCTGGTCGGCCGCGAACTGGCCCGGCGCGGCTGGCTGCCGGAGTTGGCGCTGGTGTCGCCGGCGCTGCGCACCCGCGACACGTGGCGGCTGGTCTCGGCGGAATTGCCGGCGAAGGTGCAGGCCAAATTTGCCCAGGCGCTTTACGAGGCAGCAGCGGCGGACATCCTCGCCAAGGTGCGGCAAGTGAAGGCGGGGACCGGAACGCTGCTGGTGCTTGGCCACAATCCCGGGTTGGAGGAGTTCGCGCGCGGTCTTGCCGGGGCTGGATCTGATGAAGCGGCGCTGAAAAAACTGGCGGAAAAATTCCCGACCGCGGCCCTGGCTCGGTTCGACGTCGATGGCGATTGGGCCGGTCTCACCTTCGGCAGCGCCCGGCTGACGCACTGCATTTGGCCGAAGGATCTTCGCTAGGCCCGGGGATCGCCGACCCTTTCGACCGACCGGGCTTTGCCCAAACAAGAGCGGCGGGCCAGGCCCGCCGCTCTTTGTGCTCCCGGTTAAGGAACTAACGGCCCCAATTGCCCCGGCCAGATTGGGGCACTACGGGCTGATCCGTGCCAAACCAGGTCGTCGCCTCGGTGTCGACGGCGTTGTGCTCGGCCGTCAGCGGCTTGCGGATGGAACCGGTAAACCCGCTGTCGACGGTGCCGACAGGCGCGTTGCCAACAGGCGCGGCCGGCTGGTTGACGCCGTCCGAGCCATAGTGATCGCTGCCTGCAAAGGCGCTGCCCGTGGCGACGAGGACGATGGTGGCGACGGTAAGAGCAGTCTTGGTCATTTCAGGTACTCCAATGTACTGGTCATTCGTGAGTTGTCGTTGCTTTCGACGCATTCGAGATGAGAGCGCTGTCCGCGCCGACGAATACGCACCCGGCTTTTTCCGATGTGCACGTTGCTGGACGATTTCAGCAACCGAGATTGTGGCTACAGATGAAACCTGCAAATCAAAGTATTCGATTGGCGCAGGATGCTATTCGGCGCACACGCCCGTTGATACGCGACAGCAAGAGTAGCGGGCCAAGCCCGCTGCTCTTTGTGTTGCGGGCCGTGATAATCAGCGGCCCCAGATGCCTTGGCCGGATTCAGGCGCCACCGACTCGGAGGTTATCTTGGCACCGGTATGCTCGGAAGTAACTGGCTTGCGGATCGAACCGGTGAAGGTGTTGTCGACGTTGGCAGCAGCAGCGGCCGGCTGGTTGACGTTGTCCGAGCCATAATGGTCGCTGCCGGCAAAAGCAGTGCCGGTGGCAACGAGGATGGCGGCGGCGGTAAGAGCGAGCTTGGTCATTTCGGTACTCCGGTAGTTCTTTGGTCTGTCCGTCAAGTGGCGTGCCTCGGGAGGAATTCGCGTCGCTCGGACCACCCCGAGATGGGTCGGCAAGTCTGTCGTTTCCAATCACGAAAATTTTGTGCCGGTGCGCCAAATTGGCCGCTTGAAAATCGACATGCAGCTCCATGCGCCACAATGTTCTTTCTTCTTTTCAACTAGCTAGTTATGCGGTCAGTGGTGATTTGCCGCGCGAACATTCTTTGAGCCGGCGTTCACCCTTTCCTGTACTCTCAGTCAACGGAACCGAACCGTTCGGTTCGAGTTCTTTACGTTTGGCGGATCAGCGCTTTCAGAGGCTCGATCGACATTCCTGCCGACGGATCAATGCGCCGTGAAATTCACGCTGCCAGCTCGGCGCCAGCGGCGTCGTGCTTGGGCCGCGCGCTGGCCAGAAGCACGACGGGGCAGTTGCAGGCGGCTAAAACAGCGCCGGCGGTTTCACCGAAGAACAGGTCCTCACCCGGACGTTGGGTGACGCCCATCACGACGATCACCGCTCCTTTGGCCGCCTCCCGGGTGATCGCCTTGTCGGGTGTAACGCGGGTATGGAACGCTGTGTCGATATGCAGGCCGTAGCGGCCCGCCAGATCAGCGATGTCTTTCAGGACGGCCTCTTCGCGGCTATGCGACACCGATATCGACCTGCGGTCCTTGGCTGCCTTTTGCGAGACGTAGAGAACCTTGATCCGCGCCCGGTTTGGACGGGCCAGCGCCAGCGCCAGGTCGGCGGCGCGACGCGCCACCTGGGTACCGTTGACGGGGACGAGAATGCTGGTGCCGGCCTTCAGCGTCGGCATCTTTTCGCCAGCATTGCCGCCGTTCAGGACCAGGCAAAGCGGGCCGTCAAATCCTGCGGCAATGTCGTTGAGGGCCGGCGCGAAGGCGCCATCGGCGGTCAGCACATTGTCCAGGCCGACCAGCAACAGGCCGTATCCCTTGCGGGCCTCTTCGGCGATCGTCTCACCCGTGGCCTCCAATTCGGTGCGGGCCGTCAGGTGGACTTTGTCGACAAGCGTATCTTCGATCCGTTTCACCGCCTGAGCGCTTTTTCTTGCGCCCTTCTTGATTTCCTGCAGGGCGCGCTCCTGTCCCTTGCTGTCGGTCGGCCTGTCAACTCGGCCGTCTTTCGGCTGAAGCAAGGTGGTGGGCAGGCGAAGCAAGGTGGTGGGCATGCCGCTGCCTCCGCCGACCAGTCCGGCGAGATATGCAGTGAACTTGCCGATCCTGCTGTCGTCGACCAGCACCAGCAGCCGCTCCAGCCTGGAAATGAAGCCGTATTCGTCCAACGCCTCGCGCTCGACACGCTGCTGCTCGTCGTGCCCAACCGGCAGCCGGCCGAGCGCCCAGCGCAGCATCGGCGGCATGGCCAAGGTGGTGATCACGGCCATGGTGACGATCATGGTGAAGAGATTGTGCGACAGGATGTTCATCGACAGGCCGATGCTGGCGACGATCACCTCGGTGGAGCCGCGTGCGTTCATGGCACTGCCGACGGCGATTGCCTCCTTGAACGACATGGCGGCGAGCTTGGCGCCGATGAAGGCGCCGCCAAACTTGCCGATGCTGGCGATGACCACGAGAGCGCCCGTCAGCATGGCAAGGGTTGGATCGGCGAGCACCGTGAGATCGGCGGAAAGCCCCGCCATGCCGAAGAAGATCGGCATGAACAGCGCGGTGATGACGCCGCGCAGCTGGCCTTCGATATGGCTGGAGAGGATGGGCGATTCCCCGACAAGGATGCCGGCGACGAACGCCCCCAGCACGGTATGGACGCCTATCAGATTAGTGATCAGCGCCATCGCTCCCATGATGATGAGGATCATGGTGATCACCGCAAACTCGCTGCGGAATTGATCGTTGGTCCAGCGGATCAAGGTGAAGACAAGACGGCGGCCAATGGTGAAGGAGAACACCATGAACAGTGCCACCGCGGCGATGGTGGTCACCAGCGGTACGAGCTGCAGCCTGCCGTTGGTGGCGATGCCGAAGGTTACGGCGATGACCAGCCAGCCGATCGTGTCCTCGATGATCGCCGAGGAAATAATCACCTGTCCGAGGTTGCGGCGCATGAAGTTCATCTCGCGCACCACCATGGCGACGACCTTGACCGACGAGATCGACAGCGCCGTGCCCAGGAACAGCCCGGCGACGGTGCGCTGCGTGGGCTCAGCCAGCAATGCGTCCGGCAGGAACTGCGCCAGCGCGAAACCGAAGATGAAGGGCACCACGACGCCGGTAGCCGAAATGGAAAAACAGGCCGCGCCAACCCGGCGCACCAGCCGCAGGTCCGTCTCCATGCCGGTCAGCAAAAGCAGCATCAGGATGCCGAGCTGCGAGACGGCGTCGATCATGCCCTTTTGCGCAGGATCACTGGGAAAGATCAGGTGCTGGGCCGACGGCCACAGCCAGCCGAACAGCGAAGGACCGAGCAGGATGCCGCCGATCAGTTGGCCCATGATTGCCGGCTGGCCATAACGCTGCAGCACTTCGCCCAGGCCGCGCCCGACAAGCAGCAGAAGCACGATCTCGGCGACGAAAGCGCCTTCGCCCGAACCACCCATGCCGGAGGCCCGGGTACCGGCAACGAGCGTCTCCGCTGCCCAGGCCGCGCCCGCGGGGACGAAAGCGCAAACCAGCAGTGTCAGGCTGGAACGTGTCGGAGCCTGCCAAGCCATGAAACCCCCATCGCCCAATGCACGTGTCCAACAACGCGCGACACGGCGTTGCGTTGCTAGACGTGGACGTCACCGAAGGAGAGTTCGCCGTCGTCGCTCTCTGTCAGAAAGGCTGTCACCAGCAGGCCTGCATAGAGGACGGCGACCAGCACGACGATGGCGCCACCAGGAACGGGACCCAGGGCAGCACTGGTGACGGCCTCACGCATCGACCCGACGAAGCCGATGCGGACGCCTTCGGTCAGAAGACTGGGGGTCGACAGTTTGAGGATCCAGGCCAGCAGCAGAATCAGCAGCATGTAAATGTAATTGCGACGCAGGCGGCGCGCCAAAGCCACGCGTTGCGAAATCAGGAATTTCGGCGCGCGCAGGCTCTCGCCGACGATCAACAGCCAATCGGACGCGAAGTCCGGCTGCGGCGAGAATATCTGCGCGAAATAGTGCCGTTCGAACTGGCGCACGCGAGCCCGATAGAAGTCGAAGAAGCGATATCGGCGGGCCTCTATCCACAGCAGCAGCAGAACAAGCAGCATGGCAAACAGCAGCACGCCATGGTGAGCGCTGGCTGTCGAAAGCGAAACGGACAGCATGGCTGCGACAACGGTTATCGCCCAGTTGCTCGTCCGGTCCAGGCGGTCACGCCACCCAGCCATGCGCGCAATCTCGGCGCGATGAAAGTGGGACATTGTGGTTACGAGTTCGCCGGACGACAGTGTCCTTCCGATAGGATCCGGCGCCGGCAACACTTCTGCCATGACAATGCCTCCACCCGCCACGCGAAAACGGCCGGATGGAGATATCGTTCCGACGCTCAATCCGCCGGGCGCAGCCAGACCTTGTTGTCGTGGAAGGCCGCGCCGCCATAGGGCGCCGGCGCATCGGCGCCGGTCAGCACGTTGATGCCCTCGCCGCGCTCATGGGCGCTGTTGGGCCAGATGCCTTCGGCGACGACGACGCCGCGCTTGATGCCGTCGAACAGCTTTGCGTGCAGCACCACCTCGCCACGCTGGTTGCCGACCTCGACACGGCCGCCGTCGGCGACGCCGAGTGCCGCCGCATCATCGGGATGCAAGAGCAGCTCCGGCCGGCGCTCTTTTGCCTGCGATACCGGCGTTTCGGCAAAGGTCGAATTGAGGAAATTGCGCGCCGGCGAGGTGGTCAGCCGGAACGGGTGCGCCTCGTCCGCCACTTCGATCAGGTCGACATGGTCGGGGAATTCCGGCAGGCTCGCCACCGGCCCGAACAGGCCCATGCTTTTCGGTGGCCGGTTGGGTGCGGCCTGGCCCGTCCAGTCGGCGCGAAAATGGAACTTCTTGTCGGCATGGCCGAAGCCGTCGAGGAAATGCGCGGCCTCGAAATCCGGCTGCAAATCGACCCATTTCTGCTCTTCCAGGCTCGAAAAGCTGCCCAGCCCGCGCTTGCCCAGGATGATATCGATATGCTGCTGCTCGGTCATGCCGAAGCCCGGACGGTCGGCGACACCGAGCCTCTTGCCGAGCTCCTCGATGACGAAATGGTTGGTGCGCGGGCCTTCCGGCGGGTCGATCAGCTTCGGCCCGAGTGTGATGTGCTGGTTGCCGCCACCCTTGTAGACGTCGTCATGCTCGAGAAACATCGTCGCCGGCAGGACCACATCGGCGAGCTTGGCGGTGTCGGTCATGAACTGCTCGTGCACGCAGGAAAACAAATCGTCGCGCAGAAAACCTTGCTTCACCAGCCGCTGCTCCGGCGCGACATTGACCGGATTGGTGTTCTGGATCAGCAGCGCCGTCACCGGCGGGCCGCCATAGAGCGCATCCTCAGCCCCTGTCAGCACCGGGCCGATCCGCGAATGATCGAGATGACGGATCGCGGGGTCGCGCATCCGTGTGCCTTCGAGCAGTTCCTGGTTGAGCTTGAAGATGCCCGAATTGGAATGGAAGGCGCCGCCGCCCTCATATTGCCAGCAGCCGGTAACCGCCGCGATCGAGGCCGCGGCGTGCATGTTGACCGAACCGTTGCGCTGCCGCGAAAAACCGTAGCCGAGGCGGAAATAGGTCTTCTTCGTCGTGCCGACGAGACGGGCGAAGGCCTCGATTTCGTCGACGGAAAGCCCGGTGATGTCAGCGGCCCATTGCGGTGTCCGCGTCTTGAGATGCGCTTCCAGACCGTGCGGGTCGTCGGTGTATTTTTCCAGATAGGCGCGGTCGGCCATGCCGTCGCGGAACAGCACGTGCATGACAGCGCACGCCAGCGCGCCGTCGGTGCCGGGCTTCAGCACCAGGCCGAGATCGGCCTGCTTCATCGTTGCATTTTCGTAGACGTCGATGACGACGATCTTGGCGCCGCGTTCCTTGCGCGCCTTGATGGCGTGGGTCATGACGTTGACCTGCGTGACCACGGCATTGGTGCCCCAGATCACAACGCAGTCGGACTTTGCCATCTCCCGCGGGTCGGGACCGCGCAGCGCGCCGGCGCCCATCATCCAGCCGGTCCAGGCCAGATTGGTGCAGATCGAACCGAAGAAGCCGGAGTATTTCTTGGCGTGCCTGAGCCGCTCGATGCCGTCGCGCTGCACCAGCCCCATCGTGCCGGCATAGTAATAGGGCCAGACCGTCTCCGAGCCATATTTTGCCTCCGCTGCGATGAATTTTTCAGCGACCAGATCGAGCGCCGCCTCCCAGCTCGCTTCCTTCCAGGCGCCGTCGCCCTTGGCGCCGGCCCGCACCAGCGGCTTCAGTAGGCGGTCGGGATGATGGACGCGATCGGCGTAACGGGCGACCTTGGCGCAGATGACGCCGGCCGTATAGCTGTTGGCCTTGGCGCCATGGACGCGACCGATACGCCTGGCGTCGAGCAGCTCGACCTCGAGCGCGCAGGTCGAAGGGCAATCATGCGGACAGGCCGAATGGCCGATTTTGAGCTTGGCGTGCTGATTCATGGGAGCAAACTAGCCGGTTGTGATAGCGGCGTGTAGGGCCAGATGGGCGGGCCTACATCCCCCTCTGGGCTATTCGTCGGAAAGGCCGATCAAGTCCAAGAATGCATCAAAGTCCGGCGCAATGGGCCAAACGCTTTCGATAAGATCACTATTTGTCATGTCAAACGCAACGAGCGGATAAAGCCCCGCGGTGCGTAGATCGAACGCAATCGCGTCGCCGCCCCCGTTGCTGCCGATAACGAAAAAACCCGGAAAGAACTCCTTGAATGTCCCCTGTTGCTCTATTTCGATCACCTCTTCCGCGGCGTGCAAGGCAAGCCATAGCGGCTGGACTGGCAGGGGGCCCTCACCACCGTTGCTGAAAGAGAGAAGGGCAACATAGCTTTCAGGCAGGACCAAAGGCCCCACGTCCCTGAGTTTCTCGATCGCTTCGTCTGACGCTCCATCGTTTTTGCGCCACTCCCGACCTTCAAGCATCTCATTCACCCCCTACGGCGAACCACGTGGGTATCCAGGAACGTACCCGGCCACATGACCGCGACAGGCTTGAGCAACGCGTCGTAGGCGCGGCATTTCGGGCATCTCCCCCGCGAGGGGGGAGATTGCGCTCTTCCTACTCCGCCGTGCCTTCCTCGTACTCCGCCGACATCGACAGCCATTTTTCCTCGTGGCCGGCCAGCTGTTGCGCGAGTTGCGAGCGCTCCTTGGCCAGCCTTGTCGCGGTCGAGGGGTCCTTTTCGTAGACGGCCGGATTGGCGAGTTCGTCCTCGATCAGGTCGATGCGCTTGCGGAGACGGTCCATCAGCGCTTCGGTGGCGCGGATTTCCTTGGCCAGCGGCTCGAACGCAGCGCGGCGCGCGGCTGCGTCGCGGCGGCGGTCGGCCTTCGAGGCTTTGTCCGCCTCGCGCTTGCCGCGGCGGTCGCCGGAGACGCCGGTGACCAGCGTCTTGTAATCCTCGAGATCGCCGTCATACGGATTAACCGCGCCGTCCTTGACCAGCCACAGCCGGTCGGCGGTCGCTTCGAGCAGATGGCGGTCGTGCGAGATCAGGATGACCGCGCCGGGAAAATCGTTCAGCGCATGGATCAGCGATTCACGGCTGTCGATATCAAGATGGTTGGTCGGTTCGTCGAGGATGAACAGGTTCGGCCCCTCGAAGGCCGACAGGCCCATCAAAAGCCGCGCCTTCTCGCCGCCGGACAGGTCCTTGGCGGCGGTGTTCATCTTTTCGGTGGTCAGGCCGAACTGGGCGACACGGCCGCGCACCTTGGATTCCGGCGCGTCCGGCATCAGCCGGCGGACGTGTTCATAGGCGTTTTCATCAGGCCTGAGGTCGTCGAGCTGGTGCTGGGCGAAGATTGCTACCTTCAGCCCGGGCGCCACCGTCATGCTGCCGGTCTCCGGCTTCAGCCGGCCGGCCAAAAGCTTGGCGAAAGTCGACTTGCCGTTGCCGTTGGCGCCGAGCAGCGCGATGCGGTCGTCGGCATCGATGCGCAGCGTCATCTTCTTCAGGATCGGCTCGCCCTCGGTGTAGCCGACGTTGACGTTGTTCAGCGCAATGATCGGCGAGGCCACCGTCTTCACCGGCTCGGGGAAGGAGAACGGCCGAACCGCGTCATTCACGATCGCGGCGATCGGCTTCATCTTCTCCAACGCCTTGATGCGCGACTGCGCCTGCCTCGCCTTCGACGCCTTGGCGCGGAAGCGCTCGACGAAGGATTCCATGTGCTTGCGCGCGGCTTCCTGCTTGACGCGGCCCTTCTCCTGCAACTCGCGCTGCTCGGTATATTGGCGCTCGAATTGGTCGTAGCCGCCGCGCCAGAAGGTCAGCTTCTTCTGGTCGAGATGGACGATCGAGTTGACGGCGCGGTTGAGCAGGTCGCGATCGTGCGAAATCAAGAGCACGGTGTGCGGGTATTTCGACACGTAGTTTTCCAGCCAGAGCGTGCCTTCGAGATCGAGATAATTGGTTGGCTCGTCGAGCAGCAGCAGATCGGGCTCGGCAAACAACACGGCGGCCAGCGCGACGCGCATGCGCCAGCCGCCGGAGAAGGACGAGGCCGGGCGCCGCTGCGCGGCATCGTCGAAGCCGAGGCCGGCGAGAATGGTGGCCGCGCGTGACTCGGCCGAGTGCGCATCGATATCGGCCAGCCGCATGTGGATGTCGGCGATGCGGTGCGGATCGGTCGCCGTCTTTTCCTCTTCGAGCAGTGCACTCCGCTCAAGGTCGGCCTTGAGCACGATCTCGATCAGCGGCTCCTCGGTGCCCGGCGCTTCCTGCGCGACCTGGCCGATGCGCGTATTCTTGGGCAGGCTGATCGAGCCGGTCTCGGAGGCGAGATCGCCGGTGATCGCCTTGAACAAGGTCGTCTTGCCGGTGCCGTTGCGGCCGACAAGGCCGGCCTTGCTGCCGGCCGGCAAGGTCAGCGAGGCATGGTCGAGAAGCAGGCGTCCGGCCATGCGGAGCGAAAGGTCGTTGATGATCAGCATGGCCGGGCTTTTGCACGGGACAACCATGCTTCGCAAGGGCTTGAGCCCGGTTCGCCGCATAAGCCGCGAAAACCGACAAAGCTGGTGATGTCGACCCCGCGCGCCGCGACTTCCCGCAAAACGCAAAAAGAACCCGCTATCCTGAGGGGGGACAAGGAGAGCGGGCCCTTTCGTGAACGGCGGCCTTGGGAGCGTCCGATCGACCTCCAAACACGCAGCAGCCTGGTTTGTTCCATGGGAAGAACGAACTATGTGATGAACAAACGCTGCTGTGGCCGGCAGGTTTGTCCACAGGGGCGTGCCGTCTGTACGCTATCGACCATGACGCTGCGGAAAGACTCGGCTATCCTTGGATGTGCGGCGGGCCTGATCTCCGCCTGGCCGGCGCCATCAGCTTCCTCCCAAGCGGCGCCGGCCACCTTCCTTGACCGGCGCCGACGCCATTTGAGGCGGTCATTGTTTCGGCGGCGTGCCGGGCTGATCCCCGCCGGTCGTCGACTTCGGCACCGGATTCTTGTCGACCTGCGGGTTCTGATCGACCGTGTCGCCAGGGGCCTTGGTCGGCTGGATGTTGTTGTCGCAACCCGCAACGGTCAGAGCTGCCATAAGCAGCAGGATTGAGCGCTTTTTCATCGCAGTCTCCTCTCGCCCGACAACGAGGCGTCGGCGATTTGGTTGCGCGGCCCGTGTCGTTCCTGCATTCGCCAAGGGGCCTGGGAACAAAATGCCGCGTCTCCGGTTGCTGCACAATCAATGGAGGAAGGCATGATCCGTCTGCTCATCGCCGGGGCAATCGTCTATGTCGCCTATCGCGTCGCCAAGAAAGTGATCGACGAGGTGCCCGACGATTTCGATCCGCTGCTGCTGCCGCCACCACAGGACGATCGCGAGGCGCTGCGGCGGCAATCGGCAAGGATGGGCGTCGAGCCGGAGCGTTAGTCGACAGGCCTGCCCGCAAGGCTTCTTCGTTCACGAGCCCTATTCCGGCTCCGCAAACCGTTGCGAACAAAGCAGAAACGATGCTTGATGGGCGATGAACCTCGCCGCCCGTGATTCGTCCTTCCAGCCGGCCTATCTGGCGAAGCTCAACGCCGAGCAGCGGCTTGCCGTCGAACATGGCGACGGCAAGATCGCCGGACCGTTGCTGGTCATTGCCGGCGCCGGCTCCGGCAAGACCAACACGCTGGCGCACCGGGTCGCGCATCTGATCGTCAGGGGTGCCGACCCGCGCCGCATCCTTTTGATGACATTTTCGCGCCGTGCCGCAGCGGAAATGGCCAAGCGGGTCGAGCGCATCGCCGGCGAGGTGCTGGGGCGCGATGCCTCGGTGATCACCGATGCGCTGAGCTGGGCCGGCACGTTCCACGGCATCGGCGCCAGGCTGCTGCGCGATTATGCGCTGGAGATCGGTCTCGATCCGGCCTTCACCATCCACGATCGCGAGGATTCCGCCGACCTGATGAACCTCGCCCGCCACGAGCTTGGGTTTTCGAAGACTGAAGCCCGCTTCCCGACCAAGGGCACCTGCCTTGCGATCTATTCGCGCGCCGTCAACGCACAGGCGGCGCTCGGCGAGGTGCTGGGTTCGGTGTTCCCGTGGTGCGCCGGCTGGGCCGAACAGCTGAAGCAATTATTCGCACGATATGTCGAGGCCAAGCAGGCGCAGAATGTGCTCGATTACGACGACCTGCTGCTCTACTGGGCGCAGATGGCCGGCGAGCCGGAAATCGCCGCGCATCTGGGTGCGCGTTTCGACCATGTGCTGGTCGATGAATACCAGGACACCAACCGGCTGCAGGCCTCGATCCTGACGGCCCTCAAGCCCGACGGATCGGGGCTGACGGTGGTCGGCGACGACGCGCAGTCGATCTTTTCGTTCCGCGCCGCGGAAGTGCGCAATATCCTGGATTTTCCGAAGCAGTTCGCGCAGCCGGCCGAGGTCGTCATGCTGGAGCGCAACTACCGCTCGACCGAGACCATCCTGGCGGCGGCCAATGCGGTGATCGGCGAAGCTTCAGAACGTTTCACCAAAAATCTCTGGACCGAGCGCAAATCGGCGGAAAAGCCGAAGCTGGTGAGCGTGCGCGACGAGACCGAGCAGGCGAGCTACGTCTGCCAGGCGATACTGACCGAACGCGAAGCCGGAACCGTTCTCAAAGCACAGGCGGTGCTGTTTCGCGCCTCGCACCATAGCGGCCCGCTGGAGATCGAGCTGACGCGCCGCAACATCCCCTTCGTCAAGTTCGGCGGGCTGAAATTTCTCGATGCAGCTCACGTCAAGGACTTGCTGGCCGTACTGCGCTTTGCCGAAAACCCGCGCGACCGCGTCGCCGGCTTTCGCGTGCTGCAACTTCTGCCGGGCATCGGCCCTTCGGCCGCCAATGCGATCGTCGAGACCATGGCAAATTCGCTTGACGAGACGATGGGGCTTGCCCGCTATCGGCCGCCGCAGCGTGCCGCCGACGACTGGCCGGGCTTTGTCGCGCTCTATAGCGGCCTGCGTGCCGGCGCGCAAAAATGGCCGGCCGACATCGAACAGGTCAGGCTCTGGTACGAGCCGCATCTGGAACGTATCCACGAGGATGCAACGACGCGCCGGGCCGATCTCCTGCAGCTCGAGCAGATCGCTTCCGGCTATGCGTCGCGAGAGCGCTTCCTCACCGAGCTGACACTCGATCCGCCGGACGCGACCAGCGACGAAGCCGGCCCGCCACACCGCGACGAGGATTATCTGATCCTGTCGACGATCCATTCGGCCAAGGGCCAGGAGTGGAAGAACGTCTTCGTGCTCAACACCGTCGACGGCTGCATCCCGATCGATCTCGGCGTCGGCAGCAAGGAGGACGTCGACGAGGAGCGGCGGCTGCTCTACGTGGCGATGACGCGGGCCAAGGACAGCCTGCACCTGGTCATGCCGCATCGCTTTTTCGTCCACGGCCAGGCGGCGCGCGGCGACCGCCATGTCTATGCCTCGCGCACGCGCTTCATCCCGCGCTCTATCCTCGGCGCCTTCGAGCAGGTGGCATGGGCCAGCGTCCAGGCCAGAGACGATCCGCGCCGCCAGCCGCAGGTGCGTGTCGACCTCGGCGCCCGCATGCGCGGCATGTGGAAATAGGCACCCGCCTCGACGTCGGCGCTGCTCGCCCGGCGACCGCTCCCAGAGCCGGCGAAAAAAACAATCCCGGCAACATGGAACCTCGCGCCGTGATCCGCGTTTCTGCCCGACCCCCAGACCGGAGAACGGCGTCCGCCGTGACCTCCGCCCATTCGAGAGGCCAGAATGCACGACAGGACGTTTTCCACCCCGGTCGCCCTAACTGTTGGCGCCGGCTACAAGCGTACGATCGCTTCGTTCTCCGAGATGCACGAATTCCTGACCGAGTTCCCGCCTTCGCGCCGCCGGCTGAGCTATGGCGCCGCGGTAAAGGCCTGCGAGGCGGCACGTGCCGGCGATATCTCGGCCGAAGCGGCACGCGACGCCCTGATCACCTTCGCCGTGACGGCAGGCATCCTCTGGCCGGCCGCCCAGCCGGCAGTCTCGGTCAAGCCGGTCGCCCGGGGCCTCGGCGGCTACGCCGCCTGACAGAAACGACCATCAATGGACCGTCATCGGGCCGCCGCCGGGCGGGTCGCCCGCTGCCGCAGTTTCGAAACTGACCTGATCGCGGCCGTTCGATTTGGCCTTGTAAAGGTGCTTGTCCGCCACCACGAACATCTCGGCGTAGGTGGTCGGCCCGCTGAAGGCGACGCCGCCGATGCTGACCGTGAGAGGACAGGGCCGGCCGCCAGGCGTGAACTCCGCCTCACGGACGCGCCGGCGAATTGTCTCCGCCACCAGCCAGGACTGCGAAGGATCCGCGCCGGGAAGGAAAACCGCAAATTCCTCGCCGCCGATCCGGCCGACGATGTCGGCGCCGCGTAGCTGGCCCTGGATTGTCCTGGCGATCAGCTTGAGCGCCTGGTCTCCGCAGTCGTGGCCGAGGCGGTCATTGACGGATTTGAAATGGTCGGCATCGACGATCAGCAAGGCTCCGGCATTTACGACGGAATGGCTGCGGGCCTGTTCGAGATAGGCCTCGACGAGCATGGAAAATGCACCCCGGTTGAATACCGCCGTCAGGCTGTCGGTCGCCGCGACGACGGCCAGTACCTTCTGCGCGATCGCCAGCTGGCGCATTTTCCACATGAGGAAGAAGAAGAACGAGCTGGCCAGGACAAGCGGCAGCAGCAGGTCTGTGAGCTGCGCCCGCCACAGCGCTTCCGGCGACAAATACGGGAAATTGAAGGAATCGACGAAGAACGCGGCTGCAATGCAGACCGCCGTGCCCGCGACGGTAACCGCCACGACCCTGCCCCAGCTCGTCGGGGACAAATCGATCTGCATGCTTTTGCTCCTGCTTCAGCCGGCTACCTTGAAGCAACAGCGCAAACGAAGTCCTAAGACTTTGCTTTCAATTCGATCGCAGTCGAAGCGAACCAGCCGTCGAGATGGCGGCCAGATAAGGAGATCGGTCCTAAATCAGCTGCCTTCTGATGCTCATCCGGGTGACCGCGGTCACAAGAATGGCGCCGATCATGAAATAGATGGTCGCCACGATGTCGCCCTGGTGGAAATAATAACCGGAGTTGAGGAGCGCCAGGACCACGGCGAAGAACGCCACGAGGCGCAAGGGTTCATTGGGCATGCGTGCCAATTCTCGCTGTTGCTGCTGAATGCTGCTGAAGCGGCCGCCCTCACGACCGTGCGCTCCATAAAATGTTTTGGCGCGTTTTGCAATCTCGGCAGATCGTCCTCTATCCACCGTCCGCTTCACCAGCCGCCCCAGGTTCAGGCGAAGGCCCTGCCCTCCTCGCTGCGCTGGAACATCGTCAGGTCCAGTCCGAGGCTTGGTTTGCCCAGAATGGTCAGGATCGCATGCGCCTGGCCGCGGTGGTGGGTCTGGTGGTTGAAGAAGTGGTCGAGCGCCGGCGCCAGCCGCTGCGAGACGGTGCGCATATCCGAGACGGTCATGTAGGAGAAGCGGCCCGACAGCGCCTTGTCGCTCAGGCCGTCGACCCAGTCGATGATCCGTTTGTCCTCGGCCTCGCGCGCCAGCCGCAAGCCTGGCAAGGCGCGGTGCAGGACCGTGTCGAGCCTTGCCGGCGCGTCGCCCTCACCGGTGAAGCGTTTCATCCAGATACGGTCGGCTGCCAGGAGGTGGTTGAGCGTTCCCATCATTGAACCGAAGAAGACGCCGATATTGCGGTCGAACTCTTCCTCGTCGAGATCGGCGGCGGCATCGTAGATGCGGCCGTTGGCCCATTGATTGTAGGCCGCAAACATCCTGAAATGCTGTTTCATTCTTCTCTCGACCTGCGAGACCCCCTGCGCGGGTCTGTTTCGGCCATAGTTAGACTGCAAGGACGCTGCCGCCAATGACCATTCTGCTCTATGACCTTGTCGGACGCGACGCCGCCCGCCATTCAGCCCACATTGCTGGAAGGCGGCGATGGCGCTGGCCCACAAAGGGCTCGACATCACCAGCGTGCCGACCCGTTTCCTCGAAGTGCCGAAGGTGGAAGGCGGCGTCTCGAAGCTCGTTCCGCTGATCCGCGACGGCGAGACGGTGGTCGCCGATTCCTTCGCCATCGCGCTCTATCTCGAGGAGGCCTATCCCGAGCGGCCGACATTGTTTTCCGGCGACGGCGGCAAGGCGACGGCGCGCTTCATCGAACGCTGGTCGCAGCTGACCATCCATCCCTACGTCACTTCCGCGGCGATACTGGACCTACATGCCATGCAGGACGAGGCGAACGCCGCCTACTTCCGGCAGAACCGCGAGCAGCGCTTCGGCAAGCGCCTGGAGGCGGTTTACGCCACCCGCGACGCCGGGCTCGCCGGCTTCCGCGCCTCGCTGGAGCCGCTGCGCTCGATGCTTGGCTATCAGCCCTTCATCGGCGGCCGGTCGCCGCTATTTGCCGACTACATCGTTTTCGGCGCGCTGCAATGGGCGCGAATCGCCACGCCCTACCGGCTGCTCGACGACGGCGACATCGTGGCGCAATGGTTCGAACGATGCCTCGATCTGCATGGCGGCCTCGGCCGTAACGTCGTGGCGGCAGCGATCTCCCGCCTCGAGAGTTGAAATCGGCAGTTTTCATCGGCGGCGGCACATTTTGTTCTTGCTTTGTGCCGGCAGCTATGCTATTAATCCCGATATGGTGATGATTCGCACCGACGCCCGCCCGGCCTGCCGAGGCGGGTTTTGTTTTGCCGATCGAGGTCCAACGGCGTTGCCGGCAGGGACGTCGTCCGGCCTTAGCTGAAAGTTGCCAGCCGGCGAAATGCGACAATGCGGGTAGACGAAGTGTCGCTCGAAGCGCCTCATCAGCGCCTGGATCGAAGCAAACAAGACGAACATCCGGCGAACCGGGCAATCACAACAAAGGCAGCGCGCCATGACCGCAAACCCAGAGTTCCCGGCCGATTTTCGCGCTGCGCTCGCCAACCTTTTCCTGTGGCGGCGCGACGTCAGGCGGTTCAAGTCGACGCCGCTCCCCGATGGAGCGCTGGAGCGGCTACTGGAGCTTGCCAGCGCCGCACCGTCCGTCGGGCTGAGCCAGCCCTGGCGCTTCGTCGTCGCCGAGAGCGAGGCATGCCGCGCCGCCGTCAGGGCCTGCTTCGAGCGCTGCAACGCGGAGGCACTCCAAAGCTTTTGCGGTGAACGCGCCGCCCTGTATTCGCGCCTGAAGCTTGCCGGCTTGAATGAGGCGCCCTGCCAACTTGCGGTTTTCGCCGACCGCGCAACCGAGCAAGGGCATGGGCTCGGCCGCATGACCATGCCAGCCACCATAGACTATTCCGCTGTCATGGCGGTCCACACGATGTGGCTGGCGGCGCGCGCCGAAGGAATAGGTATGGGCTGGGTCTCGATCCTCGATCCGGCCGAGATGGCGACCATCCTGGACGTGGCGCCGGAGTGGACGCTGATCGGTTACTTCTGCATCGGCTACCCCAGCGAGAACCACAGCGTGCCGGAACTGGAACGGGAAGGCTGGGAAACGCGGCGGCCGTCTATCGTGACAAGGCGGTAGTGGAATGGCGCGGGGAAGAATGACTCCTCCCTGCAGGGCTGTGAATGTCATGGATGGTTTCGCCGATCGTCAGCATTGCCAGCAAGACACCATGGCAAAGCCAGTCGTGACGGGCTTGACCTGAGGAAGGGCATAGAATGTTTCGCTACGACATGCAGGCCGAGATCTGGGTCTATCCGGGCAAGGGCGGCTGGCATTTCGTGACGCTGCCGCCGGAGGTTGGAGCCCGGATCAAGACGGCGATGGTGGGGATGGCAAGGCCCTGGGGCTCGCTTGGCGTGGAAGCCGTCGTCGGCCAGACCAGATGGCGGACATCGCTGTTTCCCGACAAGAAATCCGGCAGCCTGCTCTTGCCGATCAAGACCGCGGTGCGGGTTCGCGAAGGCCTCGGGGCTGGCGACACGGCCAACCTGACGATCGAGATGCAGTTATGACGGCGTAGTCTCAGGCTTGCGACGACGCGCTATAGGGCGGCCAGTCGATCGGACCCAAAGTGGGTACCGGTTGTCGGAAAATCCGATGCTCGGCAAAAAGATGGAGCGGCGGCATGGTTCGACTTGAAAGTCCGCCGCCCCAGCGCAGAATGCGCGCCGGGCCGGCCTCCCCTTGGCAAGGCGGCGGGCGGCTTGTATAGAGCCCGCCACCCTCAATTCCACTCTCCATCACAAGGACGATCCCATGGCGCTCGAACGCACCTTTTCCATGATCAAGCCGGACGCGACCCGCCGCAATCTCACCGGCGCTATCACCAAGATGCTGGAAGATGCCGGTCTGCGCGTCGTCGCTTCGCGCCGGGTGTGGATGAGCCGCCGCGAGGCGGAAGGTTTCTATGCCGTCCACAAGGAGCGTCCGTTCTTCGGCGAGCTGGTCGAATCCATGTCGTCGGGCCCGACAGTCGTGCAGGTACTGGAAGGCGAGCACGCCATTGCCAAGAACCGCGAAGTGATGGGCGCCACCAATCCGGCAAGCGCCGCCGAAGGCACCATCCGCAAGCTGCACTCACTGTCGATCGGCGAGAACTCCGTGCACGGTTCCGATGCGCCGGAAACCGCTGCGCAGGAGATCAAATACTGGTTCTCGGACACCGAGATCGTCGGCTGAGCCGGCATCCCGAACCCCATCGAAGAGGCCGGCGCAACGCCGGCCTTTTTTGCTAAAGCGCGTCGCGTTCGACCGGCTTCCTGCGACGCGCTTCAAGTTTCTTGTCTTGATGCATGTCATTATCGCAAAACCGCTGCACACTTTTGCGCGACATGCAGTAGCGGACATTTTCAGCTTCAGGCTCCTCGACGGGTCACGGGTGCGTTAAGCTCGGAGGGGCGGATCAAACGCGGTCCCGACAATGGAGCCGACAAGGCCATGACCAGCACCATTCCCGGTTTCTTCCAAGGCACCGAAATGCCAACCAGCGGCTGGTGGGAAGCGCTGTGGCCCGAGCCTGCCAGTGTCCTGGCGGCAGTCGGCATGAAGCCCGGCACGGACGTGGTCGATCTCTGCTGCGGCGACGGCTGGTTCACGCTGCCAATCGCCAGGGTCGCCCGTCATGTGATCGCTATCGACATTGATGCCGATCTGCTCGAAGTCGCCAGGCTGCGGCTGGCCGAAGGAGGCGCGAGCAATTGCGAGTTTTTGGCGGGCGACGCCTATGAACTTGCCAGGCTGGTGCCTCAAACCGTCGACTTCGTCTTTATCGCCAACGCTTTCCACGGCGTTCCGGATCGGCCGCGGCTTGCCCGCGCCGTGCGCGCGACGCTTGGCCCTGCCGGTCGTTTTGCCATCGTCAACTGGCACCAGTATCCGCGCGAGCAGACCACGGTCCTGGGCGAGCCGCGCGGGCCAAAGACCGAGCTGAGGCTGTCACCCGAACAGACCACCGCGTCGGTGGAAGCGAGCGGGTTCAAGCTCGCCGAGCTGGTTGATGTGCCGCCCTATCACTATGGCGCGGTATTCAAACTCGCGACGAATTGAGAAATATCGCATGAAATGCGGCATCGTCGCCCGATACATGTCGCCCGCCGCCCCCTAGCGGCGGGTTCTGCCGGTCTATTTCGCCTGGCGTTCCTTCACGTTCGCATGTTCGTTCGCCGCTTCCGTGTCGGTGGACGGGGTCTTGGTCTCTTCACCTGAAAACGGGCTGCCCTGCCCCGGTGCGAGATCGCCGCTATGGCCGGCCTTGTTGGTCTGGAACGGTTGGCTGTCCGCTTTGAGACCGTGGTCAAGAGCATTGACGAGATGGTCGTCCGCCTTGGCAAGGCCGGTAAAGGCAAGGAGCGATGCACCGGTGGCGGCAAGGATAAGCGTGTGCGTTTTCATGTCTGGACTCCTTTGAGTTAAGGCCAGAACGAGCCGCAGCCATTCTGGCGGCTTCAACGAAGGGACAAACGTCCCGTTTGCCTTACCCGCCATTTCATGTGGAACTAACGCGCCCTCTGCCCGGCCTATTCCCGCTGAAACACAACGTGATCGGCATGCAGCTGCCGCAGAGAGTAATCGGCTTGGGTGATGCGCTAGCTCGCGGCGTTGAAGCGCAGAATGTCGCGGCCGCCGCTGTCAATGATGACAAGCTTGCCGGCGTCGACGTGGTAGGATGCCGCCTTGGCCAGCGCCTCGAACAGCGCCTTTTCCTCGACCATGACCTGAGGCGCGCAGGCCTTGAAGGTCGAGCCGATGTCGCTGATGGCGATCGTCGAGCCGTCTACCTTGGCAGTGGCAAAATAGACGTTGCAAGGGCCGCTGCCGCCGGCCTTGCCGGCTTCGCTGATCCGGAATGTCGCCCGCGGCTCGGCAATCACGCCGACACCGTCGATATATTCGACCAGCCAGCTTTGGCCGAACACCGAGGCTGCCGCCGGCGCATCGCTCGGCGCCGCCATTTTCAGCATGATGGTCTGTGGCGCGTCGCTGAGCGGGTCGACCTGATGGCGCGTATCGGTGACGAATAGCAGCCGGTCGTCGACAGTGATGCGCGCCTGCAGCGCGTAGGTCATATCAGGCCGGATCACCCGCGGATCGAAGCTGATCTCGAACTTGATCGGCACCTGGCCGGCCGGCACCACCTTGCGCTCACCGATGATTGCGGCCGGCGCGTCGGCCAGCGACACGTCGGCAAGCTGCACGGAAAGCACGGCATTGGGCGGCAGCGCGATGCGCTCGCGATACATCACCTCGCCCTTGAGGGTCTTTTCGGCAGCCGCGGAATGATCCGGAACGGCCAGGATGCCGACGGCCAGCGGCACCAGTCCGAAGATGAAGAACTCGGCGATCCTGTCCAGCATGATCCTGCTCCCCTTCCGGCCAAGGGTCTCGCAGGATTGCGGTCAATGAATGGCCGGCCGGGTATGGGATGGCTGTCGCAGGGATTTATTTGGACGGCGGCTGCCTCCAGCGGCCCGCCGCCTTGTCGTCGGCCTCCTTGGCATCGACCCAGCCGCCCTCGGAACCGTCGCTATGGTGTTCCTTTTTCCAGAACGGCGCGCGTGATTTCAAATAGTCCATCAGGAAATTCGCGGCCTCGAACGCCGCTTGCCGGTGGGCGGAAGCCGCCACTACCAGCACGATGTTTTCGCCGGGCGCGATCTTGCCGTGGCGATGGATCGCGGTGAGCCCCTGCAGCGGCCAGCGATCGATTGCCTCGCCGGCGATGCGGGATATCTCGGCTTCCGCCATGCCGGGATAATGTTCGAGCTCGAGCGCCGAGAGCCTGCCTTGCTCGTCGCGGCAAAGGCCGGAGAAGGTCACCACAGCGCCGATATCGTTGCGACCCCTGGTCAGCCTGGCGATCTCGGCGGCGACGTCGAAATCCTCCGCCTGCATGCGCACGACCGGCACCACCGCGGACATGGTTCAGCCACCGGTCATCGGCGGGAACAGCGCGATCTCGCGCGCGCCGGCGATCTTCTCGCGGTGCTCGACATGTTCCTGGTTGATGGCGACGCGGATCACGTCAGGATATTGCAGCGCGTTCTCGTACTCCTCGCCGCGCGATTTCAGCCAGCGCAACAGGTCGGCGACCGTTTCGATGCCGGCCGGCAGTTCGACCTCTTCCTCCGGTCTGCCGATCCGCTCGCGCACCCAGGCGAAATAGATGAGCTTCGTCGACATTTTATTCATCCATGATGTGCTTGAGGCCGGCGCGGAAATAGTCGTAGCCGGTGTAGAGCGTCACCAGGGCTGCGATCCACAGCAGCACCAGCCCGGTCTGGGTGGTCAGCGGGAAGATCTTGTCGCCGGCGGGACCTGCAAGCAGGAAGGCGATGGCGATCATCTGGATGGTGGTCTTCCATTTGGCGAGCTGCGTCACCGGCACCGAGACCTTCAAGGCCGCCAGATATTCGCGCAGGCCCGAGACCAGGATCTCGCGGCACAGGATGATGATCGCCGCCCATAGCGACCAGCCGGCGATGCCGGCATGGCGGTCGGTGTCGGCGGCAAGCAGCAGCAGGCAAGTGGCGACCAGCAGCTTGTCGGCGATCGGGTCGAGCATCTTGCCGATGTTGGAGGTCTGCTGCCAGGCGCGCGCCAGATAGCCGTCGAAGTAATCGGTGATCGAGGCGAGCAGGAAAATGATGAGCGCCGACCAGCGGGCGAAGTCGCTCGATTTCAGATGCCCTTCCAGGAAGAAGCACAGCACCACCAGCGGCACCGCCAGGATGCGGGCGTAAGTGAGCATGTTGGGCAGGTTGAATGCGCGCTGGGACATGTTTTGGGAACTCTTTCTGCCTGCTTAGTCAAATCAGAAGCGAATGTGGGGGGTCAACAGGCCAGAATCGATTAGCCAGCCGAAATATCGGCAATAGGTCTTAGCTCTCGTGAAAATGATTGTAGACCAATTTCGCCACCTGCTCCGAAATGCCGTCGACCTTGACCAGGTCCTCGACGGCGGCACGGCTGACCGCCTTGGCCGTACCGAAATGCATCAGCAGCGCGCGCTTGCGGCCGGGGCCGATGCCGCTGATCTCGTCGAGCGGGCTCTTGACCATCTCCTTCTTGCGGCGGGCGCGGTGCGAACCGATGGCGAAGCGATGGACTTCGTCGCGCAGCCGCTGGACGAAATAGAGCACCGGATCGCGAACGGGCAGCGAGAATGGGGCCTTGCCCTTGACGAAGAAGCGTTCGCGGCCGGCATCGCGGTCCTGACCCTTGGCGATGCCGATGGCCACGACGCGGTCCTCGATGCCGAGATCGGCGAGAATCTTGCGCACCGCCGTCATCTGGCCCTGGCCGCCGTCGATGAGGATGACGTCGGGCCAGGCGGGGAAGCCGCCCGCGTCCTCGATATCGTCGCCCGGTTCGGTAGGGCTCGCCTCGTCCGCGCCCTCGGTTTGCGGGGCGTCACCATGTTCCTTCAACAGCCGCGAAAAGCGCCGCTGCATCACCTCGCGCATCATGCCGAAATCGTCGCCCGGCGTGATCTCGGTCGAGCGGATGTTGAACTTTCGATACTGGTTCTTCACAAAACCTTCCGGCCCAGCGACGACCATGGCGCCGACGGCGTTGGTGCCCATGATGTGCGAGTTGTCATAGACCTCGATGCGCACCGGCGGTTTTTCCAGGCCGAAGGTCTCGGCAAAGCCAGTGAGCAGCCGCGCCTGGGTCGAGGTTTCGGCGAGCCGCCGGCCGAGCGCCTCGCGCGCGTTCTGCAGCGCGTTGTCGGTCAGGTCCTTCTTCTCGCGGCGCTGCGGCACGGAGATCGACACCTTGCGGCCGGCGCGGGTGGAGAGGGCCTCCGCCAGCAATTCCTGGTCCTCGACGCCATGCGACAACAGGATGGTGCGCGGCGTCGGCTTGTCGTCGTAGAACTGCGCCAGGAACGATCCCAGCACCTCGCCGGCTTCGAGCGCCGGATCGGCCTTGGGAAAATAGGCGCGGTTGCCCCAGTTCTGGCCGGTGCGGAAGAAGAACACCTGGATGCAGACCTGGCCGCCCTCCTGATGGATGGCGAAGACATCGGCCTCGTCGACGGTCTGCGGATTGATGCCTTGATGGCTCTGCACATGCGACAGCGCCGCCAGCCGATCACGATAGATGGCGGCGCGTTCGAAATCGAGGTTCTCCGAAGCCTGCTGCATGGCGGCGGAGATCTCCGTCTTCACCTTCTGGCTGCGGCCGGAGAGAAAATCCTTCGCCTCGGCGACAAGCCTTGCATAGTCGCCGTGCGAGATTTCGCCGGTGCACGGGCCGGCGCAGCGCTTGATCTGGAACAAAAGGCAAGGCCGGGTGCGGTTCTCGTAGAAGGAGTCGGTGCAGCTCCTGAGCAGGAAGGCGCGCTGCAGCGAGTTGATGGTACGGCCAACTGCGCCGGCCGAGGCGAAGGGGCCGAAATAGTCGCCCTTGCGCGAGCGCGCGCCGCGGTGCTTGTAAATACCGGGCGAGACATGGTCGCCGGTCAACAGGATATAGGGGAACGACTTGTCGTCGCGCATCAGCACGTTGAAGCGTGGCCGCAAGCGCTTGATGAGGTTGGCTTCAAGCAGCAGCGCTTCGATCTCGGTGCGGGTGACGACGAACTCCATGGTCGATGTCTCGCGCACCATGCGGCCGATACGGCTGGTGTGGAACCGGCCTTGCGCGTAGCTGGTGACCCGCTTCTTCAGGCTGCGTGCCTTGCCGACATAGAGCACGTCGCCGGCGGCATTCATCATGCGGTAGACGCCGGGCGCATTGGGCAGCCGCTTTACCAGCGTCTGGATCACCTCGGCGCCGACCATGCCGTCGGCGTCGCCGGCATGCGGGGTCCAGTCGATGGCGGTGAAGGTAACGTCCGGACCGCTGGCTGCAGGCTCGACGACTTGCTCGGCCGCCTCGTCCTCGAGGTCGATTTCGGGCGGCAGGTCGTCGGCGCCACCGCGCGTTTTTTGTTTCTGGTCCATGGGGCTCATTCCGTCATGCCTGTCACATCGGGCGTCTGCCATGCAAGATGCTGGCCGCCGTCAAGCGCGATCATCTGGCCGGTGACCGAGCGTGCCGCCCAGAGATAACGGATAGTGGCACCGAATTCCGGCAATTCCGGGCCGCGTTTCAGGATCAGCCCGGCAATCTGGGCATCGAAATCGCTGTCGTGCTGGCGCGTGTTCTTCAAGGTCGGGCCAGGACCAATGGCGTTGACACGGATGCGGGGACCCAGCGCCTGCGCCATCATCTCGGTCGCCGCCCACAAGGTCGACTTCGACAGCGCATAGGAGAAATAACGCGGCGTCGGTCGCCAGACGCGCTGATCGATCATGTTGACGATCAGCCCCTCACTGTTCTGCGGCAAGGCCCGAGCGAAAGTCTGTGCCAACAGCGCCGGCGCCTTGACATGCATGGCGAAATGGCGATCCCAGGCCGGCCAGTCGAAATCCTCAACGCTGTCGTGCTCGAACAGCGAGGCGTTGTTGACCAGCAGCGACACCGGCCCGAGTGCCGCCGCAGCGCGGCCGACAAGGTTGCTGACCGCGTCCATGTCGGTCAGGTCGGCAGCAACCACTGCGGCCCGGCCATGTCGACCAAAATGACCACTGGTGATCTGGGCCGCCAGTTCCTCCGCCTCGGCCAGCGAGCGATTGCAATGAATGGCGACGGCAAAACCATGCGCGGCAAGGTCCTCGACGATCGCCCTGCCGATCCGCTTCGCCCCGCCCGTCACCAGTGCCGTCGCGGCGACCTTGCCCATCTGTCAATCCTTAATCCGATGCCGATTCCGACCTGCCGGGATCGCGCCGGCAAATTATGGCCCGCCAAGCGTTAAATCCCATTTCCACCTGGGGCAGGATTGTGGCAAAGTGGCCGGTGGGCGTTCTGGCTCGACCGGAATTCGGGCCAGCCCGCCCGCAATATAGGGCGCTGGAGCCCTTACACCAAGCCGTGTGCAGTGCAGCACGGCGAACCTGCTGACATTCGCTGTTGCGAAGATGCAACGTCAAGGTTCTGCCTCATTCGTGCCAGGTAATGACCCAAGTTCAGGTTCGCTTCAGCCGCATTTCGACACGACATTTGGAACCGTTGAACGCCGGATCCGTTTCACCCCCCGGACGGGTTGAGGGCGCTCATGAAAAAACAAGCCTGTGTCCTGTGGCTTAAGGAGTAAAGAACAATGCAAGCCAATCTTAAATTTGCGCGACCGCTCGCGGTGGCGTTTGGGCTGTTCGCCCTCGGCGGAACCGCCTATGCCGCGGACGTGGTTCAGGAAGAGCCGCCGGCACCTGCCCCGATCGCAGAACTTCCGGTCGCATCCTGGGCCGGTCCCTATGCCGGTGTGAGCGTCGGCTACGGCTTCGCTGGCCATGCCAAAGCCAAAGACATTGGCGTCGACGTCGACACCAAGGGTTTTGTCGGCGGCGTCTTCGGCGGCTATAACTGGCAGCAGGAGAACTTCGTCTACGGTGCCGAAGCCGATATCGGCTACAACGGCGTCAAGGGCGACGATGCCGGCATCGAGGCCAAGGGTGGCTTCGAGGGCTCGCTGCGTGCCCGCCTCGGCTACGCTGTCACCCCGGATATCCTGCTCTACGGCACCGCCGGTGGCGCGCTGAAGAACCAGAAGATTGAAGCTGCCGGCGTAAGCGACACCAACACGCAGTTTGGCTGGACAGCCGGCGTGGGTACCGACATCAAGATCACCGACAATGTGTTCGGCCGTGTCGAGTATCGTTACACGGACTTCGGCAGGAAGGACTTCGACGGTATCGGCAAGGTCAAGTCGACCGACAATCGCGTCACCTTCGGCGTCGGTATGAAGTTCTAAGTCGTCCAAGCCACGACACGAAAAAGCCGGGCCTCGCGCCCGGCTTTTTTTATTGGCATCGGTTGAGACCGCTTGTCCTCAAGCCGGGATGGCGGACTTCAGCTCCGGGAATTTCTCGTCGAAGCGTGCCGCCCAGCGCGTCAGCCGGCCGCGGCCCTTTTCCCATTTTCCAGCGAAGCGCAGCGAGAGATAGCCGAGGCAGGCGCGCAATGCGATCTGGCCGAGGGTGATTTTCTTCGGCAGCTTCGGCGGGTTCGCGTTGAGCAGATCGAGCGCGTCCGAAATCTTCGTCCACTGGCGCTCAAGCCAAGGCTGGTAGACCATCTCTTCCGGCCGTGTGCGCCGCTCGTAGACCATCGACAGCGCGCAGTCGCAGATGCCGTCGGCCAATGCCTCCAGCACCTCCGCCTCAAGGCGCTTGTCGGGATTGCGCGGAAACAATGCGTTCTTCGACATCCGGTTGAGATGCTGGGTGATGGCGCGGCTGTCGTGGACCGAGCGGCCGTCATCGAGCACCAGCACCGGGATCTTGCCGAGCGGATTGGCGCCGATCAGTTCGGCCGGCCTTTCCTCGGTCTTTATCGGCACGAGGTCGACCGCAATGCCGGCATAAAGTGCTGCCATGCGCACCTTGGAACTGTAGGGGGAAGTAGACGCGTAGAGCAGTCTGGGCATTGTCGATTCCTGTTTGCCGGCTACAGCTCCATATGCCCCGTTGGACGCGCAAAAGGACGCGGTAGCATTGTGAGTTCGCGCATGACCCTTACCGAAAATCGATTCCGACAGGGGCTCGTGCGTGGCCCTGTTGACCGATCATGCAGGGTTCATCAACGGCCAGAGGCGGAAAACCGCGCCGCCAGCGTGCAGCCATAGTCTCGCGTTCGGATGCGATGAGCCGGAGGTGCGGCGGCAGACGCGAGCAGGTCGGACAATCCAGATCCGAGCAACTACCAACTCGGCCTTGCACCGAAGGTTGGTTTTGGCAGCCACGAAAATCCCACCGGACTTCGCCGCATGGCGAAGTCCTGGGAGCTGCGAAAAGACGTCTTCCTCCCGCCCCTTTCTGGTCCTGCCCGACTGTCAACCAAGAAGCGAGGCGCCTGTCCGGCATCCCGCCCTGGCTGTCTTGAGTACTGTCCCCTGCGACAGCAGGACCGCGACTACTTCTTGGCCTTCGCCTTTGCGGGCGCTGCCTTCGGCTTGGCCGCGGGCGCTGCTTTCTTCACTGCCGCAGAAGATTTCGCAGCGGCGGCCTTTGCCGGTGCTGCCTTCTTCGCAGCGGGCTTCGCCACGGCCTTTGCAGCCGGCTTCTTGGCCGGTGCCGCCTTCTTTGCCGGTGCAGCCTTGGCCTTGGCCGGTGCTGCTTTTGCCTTGGCAGGTGCTGCTTTCTTCACGGCTGGTTTTGCCGCGGCCTTAGCGGCCGGCTTTTTGGCCGGCGCTGCTTTTGCCTTAGGCGCAGCGGCCTTCGCTTTGGCAGCGGGTGCTGCTTTCTTCACAGCAGTTGCGGCCTTTGCCGCGGCTGCTTTTGCCGGTGCTTTCTTTGCCGGTGACTTTGCCGGTGCCTTGGATGCCGGCGCTTTGGATGACTGCTTAGCCATATCATGCCCCTTCCGTTGTGCCGACGGCCGTTATTGACCCGGCGCGCATTGCATATCTGACTCGCGGCTTGCTAGCCAGCGAAGCATTAGAATGATTTTTGTAGCTTAAGTTTCGGTTACGGCGAGCGCGCGACCATTTTACCCGCGCAAAAACCGGCTGCGAATCTTTGTGTCCCGCAGCGAAGTTCTGCGGCAGAAATTCTGGTCGCTCTATCTCGACCGGTCTTCTCGTCAAGCTCAGGACCTTTTCGACCAGCTTTGCGCTTCAACGTCCGACGCTCGGCGCGAACATTGTCAAGAGCGAAGGCGGTCGCCCGCCTCGTCTTGTCCGAAACGATAAACTACAGGTAAGTAGGAAGCAACGCGACGAGCACGCCGCTGCACTATCTTGCACGACGCGATGAAAGTAAGCGGACAGCTCGCATTTCTGAAGGACAGGATATCGCTCGATAGATCCGGTCGAGCCGACCGCGATCGAAAGCGCTCGGCCGTTCAGGCGCCGAGCGGCTCATGGCTCATCTGCAGCCGGCGCGAAGGCTCGGCCCTGTGGAGATGGACGGCGAAGGTATCCCATGGCGGCATGACCGAAATCTGCGCCAGGATGCGCCCCGCTTCACCGCGATGATAGCCGCCGTGCAGTACGACGTGGGTCAGCATTTCCTGTCGCGACATCAATGCCTTATCCCCGTCGGTGAACACGAATGCGACGGGCTCGGACAGCTGCCGCGACGAAACGGTTTCGAGATAATCGAGATACCAGCGATCGGTCGCTGCGACCGCGGCGCGAAGTTCGTCGAACGCCGGCGTGTCCTCGGTGGTGTCGGC
This sequence comes from Mesorhizobium sp. M0185, assembly GCF_040322175.1. Classification (NCBI taxonomy): domain Bacteria; kingdom Pseudomonadati; phylum Pseudomonadota; class Alphaproteobacteria; order Hyphomicrobiales; family Phyllobacteriaceae; genus Mesorhizobium; species Mesorhizobium sp. M0185. Next base: position 63,974 of record NZ_JAMYSY010000034.1, read on the forward strand.
GGAGTAGCCATGGCTTGCGTCAACAAGGTGCGCCGAGAATATCCGCGACACCACATGGCTGTGATCGACGAGCCGTATCACGGCCTGCCGTTCCTTGCCGTGAACATGCGGGTCGAGACTCGCCAGCTTTTCCAGCAGTTCGTCATTGGCCCAGGCCTGATAGGCAAACAGGCTGCGAAGCAGAGCGAGCGCATTCATGGTCGGTGTCCTTTTTTCCGGAAATGCGAGTATGTTGTTTATATTTTCAGGAGAATGGGCGAACGTGTCTACTCGCATTGCAAAACCGCATCCGCGCATGCGCAAACAGCCGCGCCAGGCGCGTTCGAGGGCAACCGTCGAGGCGATCATCGAGGCGGCGGCTCATGTTCTGAGCGGGCTGGGCTGGGCCGGCTTCACCACCAACAAGGTTGCCGAGACAGCAGGTGTAAGCATCGGCACGCTCTACCAGTACTTTCCCGACAAGCTTTCCCTGCTCGCTGCCGTCCGGCGCCGTCACTTCGATCATGTGCTGTCGGTCATTCGCGATTCGGCGGAAGACCAAAAGCCGCTCAGGAAATTCGTGCAGGAGCTGGTGCGCGGCATGATCGCCGCGCACAGCATTCACCCGACACTACATCAGGTGCTGCTCGACGAGGCGCCGGGCGATCGCAGCTCCAGGGCCGCCCATGCTTCGTTCCAGGCACAATACCTCAATCACTATGCGACTGCTGTCGCCACTTATCGCAAGCCAAGGAAAGGCGCCGACATGGAGACCGTGGCGCGCGTGCTATCGTCAGCGATCGAAGGTGTGATCCACAACGCGGCACGCCGGAACATGCTCGCCGCGCCGGAGCTGCAAAAGCAACTCGTCGAACTGATCTGCGCCTACCTATCGGGAGCAGGCCGCATCGGTCGATAGCGCATGGCACGGCGGAAGTCGGGATTTCTGTGTGTCGTTCAAACCCGGCTTATGAGGTGCGGCAAGGACGATGCCAACAATGCCGCACCTGATGCGGCCAAGAGTGTGAGGACGATCTTTCGAAAAGTCGCCTCGCTAACGCCGATGTAGAGTCTCGCGCCAAGGAGTGTCGGTATCAACATCGCCGGCGCGATGACGGCAAACATCGGCAGCATTTCGAGCTTGATCTTTCCGGCCGCAAGATAGGCGGCCATCGTCATGGAGAGGGTCACAAGGTTGAAATTCTGGATGACAATACGCTGCCTGTCCTTTTCCCATTGGCGCAGCACGCACCACAGCGTTGGAACCGGGCCGGTGAAGCCGCCAAGTCCACCCATGATGCCGCCGACCAGACCTATTGCGCCGTCTGCAACAGGACCCCCGACCGTGATGGGAGGGAGGCGACGCGCAAAGAGCATCAAGGGACACCAAACGACCAGCAGCGCTCCGAAGACCAGCTTGAACAATTGCACATCCAGCAAGGGCAGGATGGCGACACCGACCGGAATCCCGATGATCCCGCCGATCAGGAAGGGCAGCAGAAGCCTGAGGTCGAAACCCCGGCGGACGGTGACGGCAGCGATGATCTGGCCGGTGAGCGCCCCAAAGACCGCCATGGCGGCAGCAAGCTGGGGCTCCACGGTCCAAACCCAAATCGACATGGCAACCAGGCTGAAAGCGAACCCGGAAAGCCCCTGGACGAAGCCTGCAACGACCGCGCCGAGAGCAACAGAATAGACAAGCGAATCCATGTGGTGCTGTTTCCCCGCAAACTCGGGACAGCAGATCGCGCTTCCCGCGAATGCTGCGCCGCATGGAAACGGTGACGGTCGATCAGGTGGCCGGTGCTAAAAAGTCGGAATCAGCGAGTGCGCGATCAGCGCAGGACGCGGCAGCGGCCGTTGTAGACCATCCAGCGGTCGAAGCCCGAGACGCAGAATTCGACATTGTCGCCGATCGAGGCAAAACCCTGGCCTTCCTCGATCAGGTACCAGATGGTGCGAGCGCCGCCGTCGGAGAGGCTGACGGTGGCGCCGCAATAACGCCGGCCGATCGGCCAGATGTCGTCGGCCGGCAGATAACGATGCTGGTGGATACGCTGGAAGTCGACGATCTGCACGTCGGGCAGATGCGGCACGTGATGCACCTGATAGGAGAAGCGGTCGGTGATCTTGTTCAGCACCCAGGCCTCGCCGCAGACGCCGCTATCCTCGTCGGTATAGATTGCAAGGTCGGCCGCCTGGACTGCCTGGGTGACGCCAAGAGGTGCGGCCAGCGGCGTGCAAAAGGCGAGCAGTGCGGCAAGGGCGGATTGGGCGAAGCGAGTCATGGCAGCCTCTCAAGGTCGACTGCGCGCACTGTGCGGATTCGCTGACGCGCGGTCAAGCGGTTGTAGCGACCGTGGTTGTGGTGACGATGGTTGCGCTGACGGAACGGCAGGGCCGCGCTCAAACTACTCTCCCGCCAGCCAGTCCAGCGTCCAATGCGACGGCTGCTCAAGTGCAAGCAGCCGGTGCAGCGCCGGCAGCAGCGTCCGTAACTCGCCTTCCAGCGTGAAGGGCGGATTGACCACCACCATGCCGCAGCCGTCGAGGTTCGGCTCGACGGCGTCCGGCCTGATCTCAAAACCGATGTCGAGCAGCTTCGAAATGCCCGTCTGCTTGAGCGCCTTGCGGAAGGCGGCGACCGCCCTGTGGTCCTTGAGCGGATACCACAGCGCGTAAATCCCTCCTGGCCAGCGCCGATGGGCTCTTTGCAGCCCGTCGACCAAGCGACCGAACTCGCCCTCTTCCTCGAAAGGCGGATCGATGAGCACGAGGCCGCGCTTTTCCTTTGGCGGCAGATGCGCGCCGAGGGCCAGCCAGCCGTCGAGCTCGATCACCCGGGTCTGGAAGTCGCCGTCGAACAGCGCCTTCAGCCTGGCGGCATCCTTAGGGTGCAGTTCGACTGCCGACAGCCGGTCCTGCTTGCGCATCAGGTGCCGGGCGATCAGCGGCGAACCCGGATATTTTTTCACGCCGCCCTCCGGATTGAGCGAACGTACGGCTTCAAGATACGGCGCCAGCAGTGCCGCCGCCGGCGCATCGAGTGCGGCGTCGACCAGCCGGCCGATGCCGCCTTGCCATTCGCCGGTCTTTTGCGCTTCGGTCGAGGACAGATCGTAGCGGCCGATGCCGGCATGGGTGTCGATGACCCGAAACGCCTTGTCCTTCTGCTTCAGATATTCGATCAGCCGGCTGAGCACGACATGCTTGACGACGTCGGCGAAGTTCCCGGCGTGGTAGGCATGGCGATAGTTCAATTGGAGCCCCTGCCCCAGCGCGGCGGTGGCGGCTGCGAGTTCGGATTTTCCGGCCGGCGGCCGCCGAAACGGAATGCCAGCACCAGCCCGACCAGGCCGGCCGCCATCAGGGAAAAACCGACCGGGCGCGCCCGGCGGTCGACCTCGCCGGCACCCGAGCGCAGGACGAGATCGACGGCCCGCATCGGAATGCCTTCGGCGTCGCCCGGACCGACGGTGAAGATGTAGGAACCAGGGGTAACGGTCGGGATCAGGCCGGCCTCGTCGCGAAAGATCCTGTCCGGCAGTTGCGGGCTGACCTGGCGCGGATTGTCGGAGTGATTGAACTGCAGCTTCGAGGCGAGCACCGTCCTGCCGCCGGTGGCGGCAGTGAGGGTCAACACAGTGCGCTGCTGCGAGACGATGCGCTCGGCTCTTGCCGTAAGGTCGACCAGCACGCGTAGCGGCCCGTCGCGTGCGCTCAGGGGCACGGTCACCGGCTTGAACCGGCCCTGGTCGTAAACCCGCCAGGTGCCGATCTCACGGCCGGAGAAATTGGTCATCGCCCAGGGATAGACGACGCCGATGCCGGTACCGATGAGCAGTATCAGGGCGAACAGGGAGCGCATGAGGTCAAGACCCGGTGTTCGGCGCGCTGGCGCGGTCGCGGGCGTTCTCCATTTCGTCCAGGAGCATGTCAAGGCCGAGATCAAACGTCCGGTCGAGTTCGGCGGTGCCGAAATAACGCCCGGCCGCAGCTATTTTTGGAAAATCCTGCGCCAGTTGCTCGTCGCTGACGGTGGTCACGGCCGAAGGCCCCTTTGCATAGCCGGCAGTCTCGTCGAGGATGGCACCCATCAGATAATAGCCGGTGGTGCGGAACAGCCGCGCACCCACTTCCGGTCCGAAGCCGCCGGCCTCGAACAGGCCAAGGATGCCGTTCAGCCAAGTGAGACAGGTCGGCGAATTCATCCGGTAGGTTACAAGGAACGTGGCAAAGGCCGGGTGCTCACGCGCGACGCGGCGGAAATCTTGCACGGCAATGCGTAACCTTTGTCGCCAAGGGAGGTCCGCGTCGGGCATTTCGAGGGAGCCGATCAGCCGATCCACCAAGGCTTCGAAGAGATGCGCCACCGAAGGAAAGTGGTGATAGATGCTCATGGCTTCGCAGCCGAGTTCTGCCGCCAGCTTGCGCATCGAAAACCCGGCGAGGCCCTCGCTCTCGATCACCTTCAAAGCCGCATCCTCGATCATCTCGCGAGACAGCCGGCCGCGCAGTCGCTTTTTTTTGATCGATGTGTCCATGGTGTCGCTTGACAACTTACACTGTAAGGTTCATTTTCGACGTTACCTTACACCGTAAGGCCAAAAAATGCCAGAGGAGAACGTCATGTCTGCCTATCGTACTCTTTCATCAACGCATTCTTCCATCCGCCGTGCCTGCCTGCTCGCCGCCACCTGTGTGCTGACGCTGGCTGCAGCTCCTTCTTATGCCGATGAGTATGACGCAGCCGTCAAGGACATCCAGTCGACCATGGGCGGCGTACCGAGTTTCGTAATGCAGTTCCCGAAAGTCGGTCTGCCCGGTGCATGGGCCGAGGTCAAGGCCATCCAGCTCAGCGACAAGACGGCGCTGCCGCCGAAGGTCAAGTCGCTGATCTCGCTGGCGGTGGCGGCGCAAATCCCGTGCAACTACTGTATCTGGTCGGACACGCAGGACGCCAAGCGCGCCGGCGCCACCGACGAGGAGATCCAGGAGGCGGTCGCCGTTTCAGCGCTGACCCGCCATTGGAGCACCATCTTCAACGGCATGCAGGTCGATTTCGATACGTTCAGGAAGGAGATGGGCGGGCAGTAATGCCTTCGTTATCAGAGCGGGACGCGTTCAGACTGAATTAGCCTTCCCGCTCCGACTGTTTGTGTGATCCGCCAGCACCTCATCGATGACCCGCCACGATTTTTCCGCCTCGCGCTGGTTGCCGTCATGTCCCGAAGCGACGATCAGCGCCTTCCACAACGCCCAGCCCCGTGCGCGCGCCCAGCTGTGCTCGTCAAGGGCAATGGTGTCGCGGAACGCCTGACGGCTCTCGCCGTAAAATTCCGTCCACGCGATCACCAGATCACAGGCAGGATCGCCGATAGCCGAACTACCGAAATCGACGACCGCGTAGAGCTTGCCATCTTCGACGAGCAGATTGCCCGAGGCGACGTCGCCATGGACCCAGACCGGCGGCCCTTGCCATCGCGAGGCAAGGGC
>NZ_JAMYSY010000035.1:0-69347 GCF_040322175.1 Mesorhizobium sp. M0185
CCAACCGAAGAGCTGCGCACAGTCATGCCCGCTCGGTCATTTCGGCCATGCATATAACGGCAGCCGCCGGGAATGGTTGGTTGGTCCGAGCCCAATGCAGCAACAACAAAGATATAGCCCTGTGCCGAGCACTGACATCAGTATTGCTTCAGCGAAGGAGCACTATTCCTAAGTCTCCAAGGCCTTTCGGCGGAGTCGCACCATACCAGTCCAGGGCCACACTCGAGTTGCCACCATAGAAAAATTGCCAGGCAACAATCCAACCTGAATTGGCAGTCGACTTCAGGTCTTTTGTCCCTCTCATCCGAAAACGATGGTGGGGCAGGTAGATAGCCCCTTCAATTAAGTAGTTTTTGTTTCCGGATAACGAGACCGTTGGCACAGAGGGCGTAACTGTGCGTGACCCGAAGATAGCGATGCCAGCGTAAATGCCGCTCGTGGGAGCCGAAATCCTTATGCCCCCTGGGCCAGCTGCCTGAATAATGCTTGACCCGGAGTCGACGAATATCGTGACTTCGTCGCCCGAGAGATTCATATAGCTGCCAATGCTCACTGTTGCGTTTTGAAGATAGTGAACTCCGGGAGAAAGTACGACATTTCCATTGAGGTCGATGTTTCCACAGAACACCCGGCCGGCCGGAATGGTAACATCGGAAAGCATCTGATTGCTGTAATCACAACCGTTCGGAGGAACGGGCTCTGGTATATTGACAAGCGGGTCGGCGAGCAGAGGTTGGTTGGTTTTCGGGACGATGGTGTAACCGCCGCCTTGGTAATTGCCCACTACAGAGATTTCCCTGGCGATGAACTTTCCGGTTCCATCGTGCCTCAGCGCCCTTGGACTGGAGGAATTCACTTGGATACCGCAATTTGGCACCGAAAGGCCCCCGGAACCCATTACCGTCAGCGCTCCATTTGAGGCAGGATCGAGGACATAGAAGCAATAATCTGGCGCGGCTTTTCGGGCCGTTGCCGCCACGTGAAGGTTAATACTCCGAATTCCAGCAAGACTCATGAAAGCGGTTGGCATTCCAGCTGAGATTTCAACCGCCGCCTCTCGCGTCCCAGCAGTAGGAGTGGTGATGCTCACCCCAACGACAGCGCCGGTCACGAAGGAGCCATTGGCCAGCGCCCAATTCTTCGCGGCGTGGACGGCTTCTTCGTTTCCTCCATCGCTCTCGACAGCAGCAAGAGCCGCCGAATCGGCCATCTCCTGCAGCTTGGATTTCCAGGAAGCGGCATTGGTAAAGTCTATGCTGAGGCCCAAGGCCAAGCTTAGTGGCACAGCCAGCAAGGCGGTCGTTACGGCAAAGGTCCCCCGCTGGTTGAGCACCAGATCTTTCAGCTTCCGCATGGAAAATGCCCTCTTCTGGAGAACACTCAAGATCGAAGATAATTTGGATTATTCTCGACCAGAGCCCGATTTGCCGAGCGACGGATTGAAAAAATTAACTATCAGAGGAACCTGATCCCAGCTGCTGTTTTCTCATTTAAGACCAAAGGCTTGCTCAGCCTGATCGGACCGCAACATGTCACTTGCCGAATGTCCGACACCAGGCAAAATCAGCAGGCGCCAGTTTAATGGCCACCCATTAGCCGTCGCGACAGCTTGCGCCAGCTCAAATGTGAACTCACCCCTTTCCAAGCGTGTCGCTCCCTGACGCATAGCAGCGGCGCTTTCGCTCAAATTCTCATCACCTGTATCGTCCTCTCCGAGGTAGATCGTCATTGGCAGCGCTAGATAAGCCTTTAATTGCTGCGTTACTTCTGTGGAACTGTATAAGCATTGCGGCCCGTTGGACGAAGGCGCACAGCCGAACCCGTAGGCAGCGGCCTCTGCCAGCGACGGCAGCACATAAGTGGACGGATTGGCGACCACCAGTCTATTCCCATCAGCAAGAGAGTATGCCGCCACGCGGGATATGAATTGCCCTCCCGCCGAGTGTCCAAACAGATAATAGGGGGCTGCCGGTAAGCCCTCCCGCACTCTCGCCCAGCTCACGAGGCCCTTTACATATCCAACCGTCCATTGATCCTTCGGCTGAATCACGCTGTAGTGAATGACCCCACCCCGCTGGTACTTCCAGCTAGGGAAGCGCTCCTCATCGAATAGCGGCGAAAAGACGATCATACAGTTTCGATCCGCAAGAGGTTGCGCATAGTCTCTATAAGATGAAGCAGTCCGACCCACCCCATGAAAAACGAAGAGGATCGATGGGTTGCTGCAGTACTTGGGGTGATAGGTGTATACCGTCAACTTCGTCCCATTGACGGTTGCTGAGGTCGAACCCTTGCCGACTTTCCAGGCAAGGGCCAAGCCTGAATGCATCAAGCCACAGCCCAGGATGGCTGCGACTAACAGACGGATTAAGAATCGCACCTGTCGCTCCTATGGACAATCAGCCACGAGTGGATAGCGTATTAGTGGCAGCTAAACAAAACAAAAACGACCAATTGGTAAAGACTTCGTTTCAGCATATCTGGCCCCAGGCAAAATCCCCGAAAGCGCCGTGAGAATCGAGGCCCCTGAGCTAAACATGGACGCGCGTCCATTGACCTCAGCACGCGGGAATAGATAATCTAAGGCATCTGTCTTGGACGGTTGCGGCTATATCGGCGAGTCCAGGCGACAGCGCGAGCAACCGGTCGATTGTCGCGCGGCCAGCCGCTCCGCCCATCACTTTTGGTTGGTAATCAACGCGAGGATCCCGATTTTGAACGTAGGTAGGATAAATATCCAAATCTATTTTTTTTATGCCAAAGCGAAAGCATGGCAGGATACATTCACCCTTGCTGTTTCCAGATCCAAAAGCGAGATTTCCAACGCTGTATAATATCGGCCGGCCTTTATAGATTTCGACCGGCTGGAGGATGTGCGGATGATGGCCTATGACTGCATCAGCTCCCAGGTCGATAAACCGCCGTGCTTTCATGCGGTCTTCCTCGGTAGGTTGGCGCTGGTACGGTATACCCCAATGCACCATCACGGCGATCCGATCGACCAGCGGACGCAGTCGTGCGAGGTCCCGCTCGACGAACTCGGGTAGGTCTTGTGCGGAGCCAGGCATGTCGCCCCGGGCCGCGGTTCGACGGTTCCAGTAGTATCCGAGAAGTCCGATCCGGATATCCACGCCATCAAAAATCGCTGGATCGTGCGCGGTATCCTGGTTCCGGCCACCGCCGTACGGTTTGATGGAGTGTCGCTCCAAAGTGTCGAGCGTCTCAAGGACGCCACCTCGACCGCAATCCTGAATGTGATTGTTCGCGATGGTCATCGCGGCGAACCCAGCACGGCGCAAGACAAAGGCTGACTTGGGATCGACCTTGTATGAGTAGTTCCGAGTGGTCTCTGCTTTCTCGGAGTTAGAGGAGAACGGCCCTTCAAGATTTCCTGTTATCAAGGCGCAGCGCCGGAAGATCGGCTGGACCCAGGCGAAAGGATAGTCGGGGCCGAATTTCCGGATACGATGCCGCATCCGCATTCCCGTCATGACGTCTCCGACCGCTACCAGATTGTAAGGGGCGCTGGCGGACGAGGAGAGGAACAGTTCAAGTTGGTCGGGGTCTATCAGATCGGTGTCGTCCGGAATTATGACCTCTGCAAATGTTTCGCGAATTCTTGCTACGTGGCGCTGGACGTCTTCGGACTCACTCAACCGATAAGGAAGTGGCGGAACCGAAGGTTGCAGTGCATCAAAACTAAAGCCTACCCCACGCCTCTGAAATACATTGCGGATCAGCGTTTCGTAGCGGCTGCGGAATCTCGTTCGGTCCACATGAAGCAAACAAGAGGCAAAATTCTCGGGAGACGACCTGATGGCGCGAGTTCGAGCCCGGGAGGGGGCGTACGGACTGTCAGAAAGTCGACCCATCGCCAAAAGGGCAGCGATAACTAATGAAGTGCAGGTACGCTCGTCTCCGGGAAAGGCCTTGTGCAAATCCCACATTGCCCCCGCCATGACCCGCGCGACCAGCGCCTCCGCTGCCGGCATGGCGGCATCGTCCAAGTGGGAATCATTGGCAAGAGTATCAGAGGGTACGAACTCTGCATCGTGGCGGAGATGCCAGCACCATATGTGGGGCGTCGAGAGCATCGAGGCCGCCAGGTACGTGCTCAGGGCGTACTCAAGCGCGCCCGGCCTGCTGAAACTGGTGCACGGCGCATGCAGCCGATCAGCTTGGATGTCAGCGGTGTGGCGCAGCACGTGAAGTGCGAATGCCTGATATATGAAACTGGCATTGTGGGATGGGCCACAGAGATAAGCGCCGCCTGAAATTCGTGGCAGCCACCCTTCCGTGGTGACGGAAAGCCCCGGCCCAAACAGCAATTCCCCACAAACCGGAATCGAAAAACGGTCGAGATTTTCCATTCTTGCGGGATATCGGTACTTGGCTCCCTTGACGGGCCCCCAGCCGGCGGCATCCTTCTGCGCAGCCCGGCCGTCTCTCTTCGGCTGGTACGCATTGATGACCGCCCTGACCTTCGGCAAGGGGTTCTCCCCAAGTGAACGAAGCACCTCGTTCATGCGCTGAGCCATCAACGAGATGTGATAGTAGACGTTGACCTGACCGAAGCGTCCGGCAGCATCATAACCTTCCTGTCCACCAAGAATTCCGCCCCCAAAAGGGTTGAAAACATAGTTGCCGTGTTCGTCCGGCAGAGTTTCGCTCTTCCGGCCAGTTGACCAGCGCATCTCTGCCACTGGCAATCCGGCCGGGGAACCATTGCCAATCACATCCACGTACCGCCCGAGCAGGCCTCCTGGCCCTGCGGCGTTTGCGTCTAGAAAGGGTAGTTCAACCTTGCTCAAATGGACCCGCCCGCCAGTAAGGTCCGAATCGCAACGCTCCCAGACGTAGACAGAGCCAATGGCCATACCTGCACCGCCTACTGCAGGGGCCACAATCTGTCTCGAATAACCTGAGACAGTTCGCGTATTCGGGTTCCCCTATGCGACCCTTTTAGAAAAATTAGGGTGTTATCGACAAGCGACGAACGTATAAGCGAAACTACGTGCACGGGGTCGCTCGACTCGACTGCATTCACGCCATAACATCTCAAGGCATCCGCAAGCTGCTCTAATCCATTGTCGAACAAGACTACTGAAAATGGCGAAAGGCGCCAGATTTCTTCGGCTAGTGTATCGTAGACAGTGATCTCCATACCCTCTATATGAACAATCTTACCAACTATTATCACGATCCTCGACACACAATGCTTGTTCATTTGCACATGATCTAATGCACTCCGGAATGATACCAGCGTAGCATTGTGGGAGTCGTCGAGAAAAGAAACGCGCATTTGTTCAATCGTCGTCGTGTGCGACTCCATCTTCCGACGCGCCATTTTCAAGTGGGATATGCCCTCGACCAACTCACTGAAAGGTAAACCAAAATCCGAAGCGCACTGCGCAGCCAGTGATAAGTTACTTAGTTGACCCGATCCGACGACTGACACATCGGCTTCATCGGATTTAGAGCCGCAAGATATACTAATGAGGCTCGAAGCAACACCAGAACGAAGCAAATTTATTGCGATTGCTCCTGCGTTCAGCTGGCCGATTATTGTCAATTGCCTGCCATCGGCCGCTGCATCGAGAATTTCGTGGCATTGGATTTCGAATGGACGATATGCACGACCGTCATCTGGTAGGGCTGAAAATAATTTTGATTTCACCGCCGCAACACTTTCAGCAGTCGGTGTTCGCGACGTAAGGTTTACCCCAATAGAAGTTATGATGGCGTCATGATGCCTAACCATTTCTACAGCAGAGCGACCGCGCATGCCTAAAATCGCTCCTCCACTGACCTCAATCACTGCAAATTCGTCCTCGGACGACAGGTTGGCCAAATTGAACGCAATTCCTTCAACAGTATTCCAGTTTCCGACAGACGCGTAAGTAGGTCCTTTTATATTTAGAAGTGCTCCAAGAAAATCTTTCGTCGAGCTTTTTCCAGCAGTACCTGTGATTGCAACAATTCTACCGGAGAAGCTAGCTCGTCGGTGCTCGGCCATTGCAAACAAGGATTCGTACGTGGATTCTACGACCAAGACCGGCAAATCGGTCTTGGTCGTAGGTACCTCAGACGTCACGATCAGGAGACCTGGTACAGAACCAAATCTAAGGATTAGCTCATCTATATTCGAACGGTGCTGCCCAGACCCATCAATACTTTTGGTGGGCCACCCACGACCCACCACGTGCAATAGAACGGCACGTTCCTGAACATAACGGACAGGAAAGGTCACCCTCGTGTACACTGATCCGAGGCTTGGCTCGATGTGCCATCTTCCCCCCGTTACCCGGATGATCTCTTCTGCGCTCCAGACAGATCGATCGTTCATCCAGGCCTCACAAATCCTTATGATCTACGTGCCCCGAATTCGCGTCGGGGACAGATTAATGCGCTGCGACTTGGGTCTACTGACCCCTCGCCAGCCGCTCTTTTCTTCTTGTTTTCCCGTTTGCTGCGCTTCCGGCCATCGCCGTTAGCTCACCGTTGTCCGACGAATTGTGGACGTCACTTGATTCACCAAGCTCTTCCCGAGCGTTGTCCAGCGCCTTCGCCAGAGATCCCTCCCTGATCAGCTTCAGTTCTTCCGCCGCCATCTTCGATTTTGACAAAGGCCATTTGTCGAGGGAGGCGGCGCGCACGAAGCCGTAAGCCGATGGCATACGGACCATCAGCCAGCCTAGCTTCAACAATTCCTCCGTGAAGCCTTTCACGAACGCTGCCCCGCCGACACGCCGTCCAGTTAGGCGCCTGAATGTCTTGTACGACATTCTTGAACGGGTTCGCGGCTGTCCCGCTTTGTTTGTGGTGCGTTTCAAGGTCAAAGCAACCAGTGTCGCCGCATCATTTAGCGAAACAATCGGTGTGGCAGTTGGCGAAACAGTATCCATAACTTTACTCTCCTTTGTTTCAGCAGAATCGATAAACTCATTACTGCTATCGAACGTCGTTCGTCTCAGGCCGAACCGAAGGAACCGGGGGCACTTCATCGAACCAGCCATCCTTTTTTGCCAAATACGACATTACCATTGCGTGCATGGCAGCCCTTATTTGCGGTGGCCGCGACTGAGACATAGATGCGACGGGTTCCGCGGCTAGCTCACCAGATCTCGACACAAGCGCCATTTTGGTGCCCGATCCGTCAGTGCTCCATCTCAAAGTTAGAACCAAACCACCACTCTGTAGGTGCCGACGTAGGTCGGTATCAATATCAGGCTCGGAACTGACCAATATTAGCCGCGTAGTCGGCAAGGTCGACAGCGCACGGCGGGGCCATTCATCTTCGCTGTTGACAATGAAATAACCCTGGTTGCCGCACTGCAACACCCGCTGAGCGAGATCTTCGAGAACTGTACCATTATCTGCATCCGTTCGAGTCATCGAGACCGCACGGCAGGCACCCAGACAAAGACCGCTCGCCCAAAGTCTGTCTGGAGAGGCTGCATAAACCAGGGCTTCCAGGAACGGGTCTCTGGCCAGCATTTGCGGGGTTGTCCGCCGGCCAAATTCCTGGGGTACAGTGTTGATGTAAGCGCCTCTTTTCGACAAGAGACCAACTCTTCGCCCTTCCGCCTGGAACCGATGATCGATTGCTGTCGCCACCGCACCAGTGTGTCGATCGCCAATGACGAGTACGGTGGCGATTTCCGATGAGCCCGGCTCATTGTACATATTGGCCAGGATTATCTCACTCACATCTCTCGAGATCCCCGCTCGCGGCCAAAGATGAAACTCGATCCCCGGCCGTGCATTTACCTCGATGACAGTGCACCCGACCTCTTTGTAAGATCTTGCAATGTCGGGCATGATGAGGTCTATCCCGGCAATACTGAGGCCGATGACCTTGGCGATGCGCTCGCACAGTTGCTTGTTATCCGGATGAACGGAGCTTGTAACATCGACCGGGATGCCTCCACGGGCGAGGTGACCGGTAGGCCGGAGAACCAAAGGCTGCCCGGAAATTGGGACGGACTCCGGCGTAAGACGATGCAAGGCTAGATGCCGCAGCAGCTCATCGTCAATTTCTACAGGAGAAAGACGTCTCCCGTCCCTGTCCGGTTCTCGATTCAAATCATCGATCAGGTCGAGTATCGTTTTTTCACCGTCGCCAATGACTTGGGAGGGGCAACACATGACCGCTGCCACGAGATGAGAGTCAACGACTGTCGCTCGAAATTCCGGGCCGGCGATGAACTGCTCAACCAAGACGCCATACCGCTCTGAGTGAGGTATGTCGTGCGCTATGTCGAATGCAGCCTCAACTGCACGGCGTCCCCGCAGTTTAACCGAAACTCCCCGCCCCTGATTTCCCTGAGCCGGTTTGACCACCACGGTCTTGCCCAGCTGTTTGGCGGCAGCGACGGCCTCAGATTTGGTGCGAACGGTAATTTGACGGGGTACTGGGATCCCCGCTTGCGCCAAAAGTCTATTGCCCAGCCTTTTGTCCAAGGCCACTTTCGCCGACGCAAACGATGTAGAACCCGATATTGTTGAGAACAGCTGCTTCTGGTGCTTGCCTTGGCCAAGGCGAAGGTGGTTACGGGCAACGAACTCGAACGGGATGCGATTTCTCTTAGCTGCAGCTACCAGCACAGCGGTCGAATTTGAAAGACGCCGTTTCTTTGCCCTTTCCAGGTTTAGCTCCCGCGCCTGAGCGTATTTCGGTGCCCCGTCCTCGCCTTGCGCCGCCTCACCAACCGCTTCAACGACAGCCGAAGCAGCCGCGCGCGACATCTGCGGGTCATCCGACTCCCAAACGATCGCAAGATGGCTTTCGGACGGATCGCCTACTAGCGACGCCATCGGCGAAAACGAATAAAAATTCATCGCGCGGCGAAGCTCAAGATCAGCGGACAGGATTGCATCGGCGATGTACTGAGGGACCAAAGCGTCTTGTGCACAACCGGGGAACATTTCGGACAGCGCTGAGCGAGCCGGCGCAGTAAAATCGGAGATGCGAGAACCCGCTGGCCGCCCGACATTCAGGGTTAATTTGACCACCGTGTTCGTGCTATGCACATTCAGTCCCGATAGCACTTTAAAACTGGTAATCTCGATTTTTCCCAACTCTTCAGATAGGTTGACCATAACCCCACTTTTGACCCCCGGATGTTCACGCCCCGCCTGCTTTTCGGCCGTCTCCCACAATACAGACTTCCTGACCACGCTTCCGCTGCAGCCACTTCAAATGCATCTCGAAACGGGCACCGCATCGATGGGCATGAGCGGCTTCGGCAAGACCCGATGTGAAGGGGCGAAGATGTGGCGCATTCCACCACATTTAAGCACGCTTTATATCTGATCCCCCGCGTTCAGTCGGCCTAAACGCTATGGCCGCAGCATCCGGAAGTCGCGTTCTTATTCTCCCGCCGGCCTGATCCGGACAATGCAGCTGGATGGTATGTGGCCTCGCGGGGAGATGTCGTCATGCATTCGAATGGCAGAGATCCAGACATTATAGTGTTAATAGCCGTTGCAAGACGTCAGCTTGGGTATGTATTTTATGCATCTAATGCTAGTTATCTAATCATATTGGTTATCTAACACTAGTTATCTAATCATATTGCTTATTTAATAATCGATTGCAAGCGGAGATAAGCATAAAAATGATTTAAGCTTATAACATCGAACAGAAAAAAGACTTTTAAATGCCATCCAAGTATAAGCTGGGGGGGGGTCATGTCCGTTTCAAGAATTAAGCGCGGGCGCCTGAAGAGAGCTAAACGCGCGTTCGCTACCCGCCGGGTCGCGGCATCTCACATGCGGACACTCGTCACCGGGCCCATACAGCCCGTCGCTGGCGATCTTGTTTTGGCGCGCGTTGATGAACTCGGCAATCACAGCAGACTGGAGCTCATCTGCGGGCGAAAAGCGATCATGTTTCGCGGAGATGAGATAATCCTCTGTTATGGAAACAGGTATGCTCCTGACCAGTTCGAGGCCGTAATAGGCCCCGATCTGGGGCCGTGCGACTTGGTAGCGGGGGGAGGCATCGCGGCATGTGAGCTTTCCAGGCATGCTCGCATGCTGGCGCCAACCAAGATCACCCCTCTCGGCCTGATTGGCGACAAGTTCGGTCGCCGGCTAAACGTGTGGGATTACAAGGTCAGCTCCGACGATTTGCCCCCTTCCCTGCCGATTGTTCTGTCGCTTGGGACGTCAATGAACGCCGGCAAGACATTGACGGCAACGTCATTGGTCCGAGGGTTCAAAAAGGCGGGACTGAAGGTCGCGGCACTGAAAATTACTGGAACCGGCTCGGGTGGCGACACCTGGATTGTACGTGATGCCGGAGCCGACATTGTTCTTGATTTCACAGATGCAGGATTTGCAACGACGTATTTAGCCCCTGTAGAATTGATCGAAAAGGGCGCGTTCCGCCTACTGAACCATGCCGCTGAAAATGGATGTGATGTCGCCGTTATTGAGATCGCCGACGGGCTGCAGCAGAAGGAAACTTCCGAGCTAATTCTGGCTGAATCATTTCGTAGCATGGCTCTTGGCGCCATTTTCGCTTCTTATGACGCGATGGGCGCAAAGTATGGAGTTGATACCCTCCGCGCTGCTGGCCACAAGGTACTTGCAATTAGCGGCAGGATCGGCCGATCGCCGCTGGGAGTGAGGGAGGCTGAGGAAGCCACAGGCCTGCATGTCTATTCCCCATGGGAGCTCCAGGATGGGGCGCTCAGCCCCGTTCTAAAGGCCCGCGCTTCTGAAAAATTAGCTAACGGGCAGGGTAATAACCCATATCTTCGGCGTATTGCTGACTCCCCAAATCCAATGGTAGCCCTCGGCCAGGGTCGAGCCCATTCTTCCCAGCTGCGACTTGATTTTCTGGGGAAACTCGCGCACGAACTGGTTCAGGCAGAGTTGGGAGAAACACCTGGTCCGAGGCCCGGCGGCGACAGCAGGGCGACATGGCCCAGTCCCTTTGGGAGCGTCTCCGTCACTCTGCCCGAGATGCTATCGCCTGGCTCGAACCCCTTATTTATGTCGATTCAGGCGCCGGCTGAATTGATCGAAGCGGCAGTGCTGGCAAAAACCCGTAGGGCCCTCAAGTCATCTCTGGGCAGCCTGGTCCAAGCCCTCGGGTGCCCTCCTCTGTCCGCCACCCGAATGGATAATCTCGTGAGCGGAGCTTGGTCGATGTTGCAGGCAGTTGATCAGCAAAATGTTCATGCAGGGCCTGCGTTCAGCCCTCATGACGATTTGGACGAGATGATCATGAATTTCTCAGGGATTTTCAACGAGGGTGCCGACCAGCATGCCCCGCTTGGGCGGGCGTGAAAGACGGTGGCCTTGGTGAGAACACGCGGCCCGCGGTACAGTGCGCCCCTCAGCGAAATGTGGCGAAGATCGGTTCCTGGGTTTGCCGCCATAGTAGTTTTCGGTGTGTTTATCAATGCACTCCGATTTGCTGGTCCGCTTTATCTCATACAAATATTCGACCGAGTCATTTCCAGCCGCAGCGTAGAAACCTTGGTCGTTCTGACCTTGGCTGCCTTGCTCGCGCTGGTAGCTGGCGCTGCGCTGGAAACTATCCGCCGGCGTATGCTTTCCCGATGGGGCATCTGGATCGAGCACCAGTTGACCAGCCAATCCGTGAAGGCCGGATTGACTGCAGGCGCCGCCAATCCGCCTATCTTGACCAGTATCGAAAAGGTCTCCAGCTTCGTCGAGCGAGGGCTATCCGCCTGGCTCGACGTGTTCTGGGCCCCCGTTTTTCTGTCGTGCGTATACCTTATCCATCCGATTCTCGGCCTGATCGCGTTGGCAGGCATGGTCTTGCTGATCTGCATAAGTCTGCTCAAGGAAAAGCTCACACGAGAACCCCGCCAAGCCGAACGTGATGCTGCCAAGCAAGCGAAAGATGTGTTGGTCTCCGCGGAGAGGCACAAAGACGTGGTCGGCGCCTTCGCAATGGCAGACGCGATCGTTGGTCGGTGGGGCAGGAACAGAGTGGACGGCTTCTTGCAACGGGATCGGCTTAACGCCAGAGGATCGAGCCTTGATTCGGTGATCCGGGCGCTTAACCGCGGGTTGTCCATAGTCCTGCTGGCATCGGGCGTCTGGCTGTTCCTGAACGACGGGGCATCGCTCGGTGGGCTGTTTGCAGCACGGCTTATTGCTAGATTCGCTTATAGAATGGTGGAAAAGGCGGCTCGGGAGTTCAGAAGTCTAAGGGAAGCGCGCGAAGCATACTTCAAAATTAAGGCGGAACTTGTCAAACCATCGGACATAGAGCCGCCATTGCTTCCTGGAACGTCGCAAGGCTCGTTGGTCCTCGATGAAGTCACGTTCAGGCATGCTGGATCGAGGGGTGATGTATTCAGGAAACTGTCGCTTGCCCTCGCGCCGGGAGAATTGCTGTTGGTCATCGGGCGCGCAGCAACGGGCAAGACAACGCTTTCCCGTCTTCTGCTAGGTCTGCTCAAGCCACGCACCGGTCAAATCCGCTTGGGGGACATGAACATCACCCGGCTTCCTGACTATGTGAGAGCTGAGGTAATTGGCTACTTGCCTCAGCACGTTGAACTTTTCGAGGGAACCGTCGCGGAAAATATTGCGCGGTTTCAACAAAGTTCTATCGACGACGTAGTTTCCGCAGCAAAAATTGCTGGGATACACGAGGTTATTATTCGTTTGGGTCAGGGCTATGAGACTCTGCTTGACGACTCGGTCGGGCTATCCGGCAGCGAGCGAAAGCGAGTAGCTCTTGCCAGGGCACTGTTTCGCGCGCCGAGGCTTATTGTCCTGGACGAGCCCTTCGCCAATTTGGACAGTTCCTCCAGAAAGACGCTCGAAGCGACGGTTAGACTTATGAAGGCGTCGGGATGTTCAGTAATTGTCACCATGTCCGGACATTCCAAGCGTCTTGCGGGGCTAGTAGACAGGTCACTGATTCTAGGAGGTCGATCGCCTGAGCCCATCGAGGGTTCCGTTCGTCCCGTTCGCTTCGGGAAAACTGAATTGCGGAGCGTTAAGTGATAGGTCCGCTCGCCCTTGGCACCAAACACCCCGGCACCCAGCAAGCCGAAGATCCGCCGCCGTTTGGTAGGCGTTTAGTAATCTCTGGCTTCGCGATAGTCGCTGCCTTCTCGACCGCGACCGGCATGTGGCTTGTCGCGGCACCCATCCAGGGTGCGGTCGTGGCTACCGGGATAGTAAATGTCGCGTCTAGCGTAAAGACGGTTCAGCACCTCGAAGGCGGCATCATATCAGAGATATTGGCTCAAGAAGGAGATCGCGTGTCGCCAGGCCAGGTGTTGATACGATTGCAAAACACCGCTTCGACGGCCGCTGCAAATGAAATCAAGGCGCAGTGGTACGAGGCGAAGGCTACCGAAGCGCGCTTGGTCGCGGAAAGAGATGGAAAGGACACGATCGAAATTCCGCCTGAATTGAAAGTGTCCGGCAAATTGGCAGCGGATGCTGTTTCCGGGCAGGAGAGTGTCTTTCGGACACGTCAAAACCTCTTCAGAGAGCAGCTCTCCCTGCTGCAGCAAGCAACCGGAAGCATGGCGAAGGAGATAGAGGGCTTTGAAGGACAAGTCGTAGCGGCTACTCGGAAACTGGCGCTAATCGAGGAGCAATTGGGCGATGTCCGCAGCCTATATGAAAGGAAGTTGGTGATCAGGACACGCCTTGTAGATTTGGAAAGAGAAAAGGCAGACGTGGGAGGTGCCCTAAGCGGGTATGTAGCATCGATCGGCGCGACCCAGCAAAAGATGGAGGAGACGAAATTCAAGATCGCCGAACTTAACGCCTCGACGACGGCCGATATTGTCGAGGCACTCGGAGAAACACGCGCCAAAATATACGAATACGAGCAGCGAATGGCCGCTGCTGATGACGTGGCGACGCGTACCGAGATACGCGCTCCTATCGGAGGCACCATAGTGGGACTTAAGGTCCACACGAATGGGGGGGTCGTAGCGGCCGGAGAGCCGCTAATGGACATCGTCCCTCAAGAGGACAACTTCGTTGTTGTCGCGAACGTTGACCCCCTCGACGTCGATCAGGTGAAAGTAGGGCTGCACGCGACTGTTTGGCTGAGCGCTGTGAGCAGACGTTACCAGCAACCGATGAGCGGTGACGTTCGCACTCTTTCAGCTGACCGACTAATTGACCCTCGGACCGGTCAAGCTTTCTATTCAGTTCGAATTGTTCTGAGACCGGAGTCTTTGAAAGCAGCGCCTGTGGCATTGCAAGCTGGGATGAGCACGCAGGTCATGATCGAAACTGGAGCGAGGTCAGCATGGGAGTATCTCAGCGCTCCTGTCTACGCCGCTATGGGTCGCGCTCTTCGTGAATAATGAGAACGAGCAATAAAAAAAGAATTTTTAGCTCAAGTTAAAGTATAATTTTGGCGAATATAATGTCTTATTCCAGAATTCGCGGGACCAAAAGAGAGCTAAACGTGAATTCTCTACCCGCCGGGTCGCGGCACTTCACATGCGCACACTTGTCACCGGACCCATACAGCCCGTCTCTGGCGATCTTGTTTTGGCGCGCGGAAACACCGCTTACGATTTTCCTTGCTATAGTACTTCATATGGCGCGCCGGCAAGCGGACTCTGCTCACCGGCAGCAACGCAGCTTGAATTGGCAGATCGACGAGTGTGGGGAAAGGCGGTAGCGCTCTACCGACTCGATCTCCCGAACACGTTTGATGCCGCTAATCCTTGCCGCTCATCAGCTCAGAAAGTAGGCGCCTGCTGGGAAGGACGGGTCAGGCGCGAAGCCTCGTTTGATTCCCTCGCGACCGCCCAGCTTCGAGCATCCGACGTGAGATTGCTTCCTTTTGCTGTCGCAGGTGATCGCTTCAGCAGCTTGTTGCGCGTGATGTAGCCTGCGTTAACCCCCGGGATCGAGTGGTTCATCAGAAGATGGACGTCCAACTCCGCAACGCCTGCAGCCTGGGCGATTGTCCGGAAAGTCTGCCGCAGGTCATTCCCCATTTCGACAGATCGCTGCGTTTCTCCTTGTGCTCGATGACGTGACCGCGTTCGCTCTCTGATGGCAAATCAACCTCGGCAGCATCGCCGCCCGGCTTGCGCGTCGACGCGCGAGGGTCAATGCCGTTGGCGATCTTGCCGAGAATGTCCTTGGCCTTCGCCCGCGCCGCGCGCGTTGTGAGTTCTCCGACTTCGGCAACCTTCATTCGGACGGAAAGGCGCCGCCCCGCCTTCCTTCGCTCACCCTGAACAACGAATGTCTTTTGCCGTTTGCCCACGAGCACCATGAAGCCCGGCAGATCGGTGTCTCGGGCAAAATATTGGTCTGAGGACGCCGGCTCGAGGCTTGCGACGGCGCGGTCTGTAAGGGCGAGTCGAAGGTCTGTCGTGAAATTAGTACGGGATTAGTACGGCAATTGCGTCGTGCTGCATCTGGCTGAATCTGTTGGTTTGTCTACGCCATCATAGCCGCTCAATACGAAAACAACAACAACTTGAATATGTTAGCGGCAGCGCAATCGTACAGCGGCCTGCATTTGGAAACAAAGGAAAGGCCGTCTGACAAATTCCTAATCTGTAGGTCACAGGTTCGATTCCTGTCGGGATCACCACGCTTTTTCAAGTACTTCGCGCGAAATTGCCGCCATACTTTTTTCTGAGGAATAGTACGGCGAATTTCTGCAGATCCTATGGTTCTGGCACGATCAGCGCCGCACGACCGGAAGTTGGAGAGTTCTTTGGAATGAAATCCAAGCCGCAATGCAGTCAGCGCTCCAAATCCGTTGCATTGCCTTTGCCACCAAGGCGGCAGTCAGCACCGCTGGCGTTTCGACGCAGACCAGGACCATGGAGTGCAGTCACCTGGCCAATGTTTCGGCTTGAGAAGCAGGGACGGAAGCCGCACCGAGCTTCGTATAAGCCGAAGGAACGCCGCGTTGACTAGCCGATAACCCACTAAAACCGTGGATTTATTGAAACCGCACGAGCATATTACGGGTCGGGCGCGCAGTGGTTGAAAATGCTTGCGTCGCGCTATGTCATTTGCATGCTGCGCCGTTTCTTTCTCTGTCGTTCGTGGCGCTGGCATGCTGATCCCTCAAAAAGGATGTGTCATTAGTTTTCAGTTTTTGAGCCCGGCGGTGGGCCTATCGTTTGTCCGCTTGCCGAACAGGGAGGAAGACAATGGACGGAGAATCGCATTCCAAATCAAGGCGAAGCTTTCTGAAGTCGAGCGGACTTGTCGCCGGGCTGACGGCGACGACGGTTACCGCTCCCTGGGTTCGAAGGGCAGGAGCCGCTGACACAATCATCTGGAAAATTCAAACCTCGTGGCCGGCTGGCGTCGGACTTGAAACTTTCCAGAGCTGGTGTGGGACCATCAAGGAAAAGACCGGAGGCCAACTCGAATTTCAGCCGTTCAAGGCAAAGGACATCGTTGGTGACTTCGAACTCCTCGACGGGGTGAAGAACGGCGTTCTGGAAGCGATGAACTCGTTTTCACTTTACTGGGCCGGTAAGCTTCCCGCTGCGGCGTTCCTCTCCTCTTACACGATGGGGCTACGCTATCCGCACGAATGGGACATCTTTTTCTATTCGAAAGGTGGTCTGCAGGCCGCGCGCGACCTTTATGCGAAACAAGGTCTTTACTACGTCAACCGCATTCATCACGGCCCGAACATCATCCACTCAAAGACACCGATCCGCTCGATCGAGGATTTCAGAGACCTGAAGCTGCGCGTACCTGGCGGCATGATCGCCGAGACATTCGCAAAAGCCGGCGCCAAGACGACGCTGCTGCCGGGCGGCGAGGTGTTCTCCGCGCTGGAGAAAGGCACGATCGATGCAGCCGACTACACTGGGCCGGCGGTAAACTGGGCGCTCGGGTTCCAGCAGGTGACCAAGTACATTTCCATGGGCCCAGCCGGTCTGATGTCCGTATACCAGCCCGTCGACCTGATGGACTTTGCCGTCAACATGAATGTCTGGAACCAACTCCCGGACAACCTCAAGAAGTTCGTGGAAGACGAAATCCAAGTCTATTCCAATGTCCATTTCGGGGCCATCCAGAAGGCCGACATGGAGGCCTGGCAGAAATTCCTGGATGCCGGCATTGAAATCAATCGGCTTGGACCGGAGGACCTCCAGAAGTTCCAGGAAATCGCGGTGCCAATCTGGTTCGAGTGGGCCAACAAGGATAAGGACGCGGCGCGCATCTTCAAACTGCAGCTTGAGGTGATGGAGAACCCGACCGTCGGTTACGTTACGCCGGACATGTATCAGGGATTGTCGATCAACCTCTGAGGCTCTCCGCGCCCGTCCTGTCCGGGCGGGCGCACTCTCCTGCAAGAGGCAGTCGCCGATGCCCTCACTCACATTTGTGCTGCCGCACTGGCTATACTGGTCAAGCCTCGTGCTTTTCCCGCTCGTTGCGGTCTTCCTTGTCCATCGCGAGCGGGCACAGCGCGATGCCGGCCGTCCAAATCTCTTTCTTGCTTACCTGTTCCTGGTCACTGCAGGCTTCCTCGGCATGCACCGGTTTTATCTGAAGAGCAGGTGGGGATTCATTTTTATCCCGCTGTTCATTGCAGTGCTTTGGACGAGCGCCCAGGTACGCGACGGACGTGAGGCAGTGTCGCTCGCGCGATCCCAGAGCGAACACGCCGAAAGGCTGTTGCCGCGTGCCAAGGCAGATGTAGCAGCCAGCAAAGAAGGCGCTGCCAATCGCCTGGCGAAAGCTGAGGCAGACGCCACGGTGGCGCGCGATAATCTGAGCGCCGCCGCCCATGGGCTCGAGCGCGCCAACAGCATCGGCCGAATTGCCGGACTTCTGCTTGGTCTCGCTCTCGCAGGCGACGCCCTTCTAATACCCGGTCTTGTGCGGCGCGCCCGCACCCGTGAGATCGAGCGCGCCGCGGCCGACCATCCGCTCGTAGTCGATGTGCCAGCCACGCCCGTCAAGCAACCGCTCGCGTTGTTCCAGCCGGTCGACTGGCTGGTACGCGTGACGGGCGAGTTCGTCGCGTATTGGTCGGTTCTCGCAGTGGTGGCGTACTACTACGAAGTGGTGGCCCGTTTTGTTTTCAACTCACCGACCAACTGGGTACATGAAAGCATGTTTCTTATGTTCGGCATCCAGTACATGCTGGCAGGCGCCTATGCCTACCGTGACGAAACGCATGTCAGGGTAGACATCGTCTACAGCCATCTCTCCGAACGCGGTCGTGCTGTCTGCGACATCATCACCTCGGCCTTCTTCTTCTTGTTCACCGGCACCATGCTGGTCACAGGATGGCGATTTGCGAGCGATGCCACGGCGGTTGGCGAACGCTCATTCACCGAATGGGGCATCCAATACTGGCCGGTAAAGCTCGCGATCCCCATCGGGGCAGCGCTCCTGTTGCTTCAGGGCCTATCCCGGCTGATGCGAGACATCGCCACTGCATTTGGAAGGGTCGGCTGAGCGATGGGCCTCGAGCTTCCGATCCTGTGGCTCAGCATATTGATGTTCGGGGGTCTGGGCGTACTTTTGCTGCTCGGATTACCGATGGCCTTTTGCACCGGCAGCCTTGCCGTGCTTTTCCTCTTTCTGTTCGGCAATTCGGCCATGCTGAACATGCTGCCGTCTCGGGTCTTCCCGTTCATGACGGATTATCAGCTCTCGGCGGTGCCGCTTTTCATCTTCATGGCCGCGATTCTCGAGAAGGCGGGCATCATCGAGGAGCTGTTCGATGTCGTCTACAAATGGCTGGGCGGACTCAAAGGCGGGCTCGCATCGGCCACGGTGATCTCCTGCACGCTGCTGGCCGCGATGGTCGGTGTCGTCGGGGCAACGGAAGTGACGATGGGCATGATCGCGCTCCCGGCCATGCTGCGCCGCAACTACGACGCCAAGCTCGCCTGCGGCTCGCTTCTTGCTGGCGGGACCCTTGGCATTCTCATACCCCCTTCCGTCATGGCGATCGTCTATGCCGTCGTGGCGCAGCAGTCGCTGGGCGAGCTTTTGATCGGGTCGGTATTTCCCGGGCTGCTGCTGTCCGGGATGTATGTCGCCTACGTGACGGCGCGCTGTTACATCGACCCCAAACTCGGCCCGGCGTTGCCGCCGAACGAGCGCATTGACTTCGCCCAAAAACTCAAGCTTTTGCGCCGGACGTTCATGCCGATACTGCTGATCCTGCTTGTGCTCGGGGTCATCTTCATGGGCATTGCCACGCCGGTCGAAGCCGCCGGCATCGGTACGTTCGGGGCTTTCATCGTCTGCGCCGCACATCGGCGCCTGACCTGGGACACGATCCGGGAGGCCTGTGTCGCGACGCTCAAGGCCACGGCGATGGTCATGTGGATATTCTTCGGCGCCACCATGTTCGTCGGTTTCTTTATCCTGAAAGGTGGGCAGAACTTCGTAGCCGAATCGATACTCGGAACAGGCTTGGCGCCTTACGGCGTTCTTGTTCTGATGATGATCATTCTGTTCGTCCTGGGCATGTTTCTGGACTGGGTGGGCATTCTCCTTCTCACCGTACCGATATTTCTGCCCATCCTAAAGCCACTCGAATTCGGCGGCACGTTTGGGCTAGCCGGTGTGGCTCCTGAAGACGTGCCACTGTGGTATGGTGTCATTTTCATGGTCAACATGCAGATGGCGTTCCTTAGCCCGCCTTTCGGCTATTCGCTGTTCTATCTGAAGAGCGTTGCGCCGCCGGAGATCTCGATGGCGACGATCTTTCGATCCGCAGTCCCCTTCTTGTGCCTGCAGGCGATCGGAGTGGGACTATGCATCGTGTTCCCCTCAATCGTCGTCTGGCTCCCGAAGGTCATGTACGGAGGCAATTGACCACATTTGCGGCTTGCCGACACCGAGGATCAGTCGAATTTGATAGCTTTTCACTTGAACGGCGTCACCTTTTTGCCTTCCTTTGCGCGTCGTCATGAGATCGCTTCTTGAAACAATCCTGCCTGCGAGTGCGGGTATATCGCACTCGACCAGTCTTGGTTATCTCGCCTACGCCGCCCCGGGAATGCCGCCCCATCTGTCCTTGCCGAGATGGCCAAGGAACCCGCCGCCGATCAGATCGTTTCGCGATAGATCAACCGGACGAGGAGAGACATGCTCGAAATTCTGCATGCTCACAATCGCGGGACACTGAACACGGGCCGGCTCTGCCAGTTCGGGGCTTGGCGCGATGCTGCGTGACGATGCTGCGTGACGTCGATTATGTCCTGCAAAAACTCGACTGGATGCGCGGCGAAGGCATCTGGCCCAACGGCTTGCGATATCTGTGGACCGATGCATTCGGGGTCGTGCTCTACGTCTCGCTTTATGCGGAAACTGGCGAAGAGCGCTGGCTGGGCGAAGCCGAGCGGCTGGTGGCCGATGTCGAGCGTGTGCTCGGCCGCCGGCGCGGACTGAGGATCGGCGAAGCGGGCGATCGCGACGGCCAGTATTTCCACTATCTGGCGATGTGGCTGTTCGCCCTGGCGCGTCTCGGCGATCTGAAGCCGGAATACCGCAAGCGCGGCATTACGCTGGCGCGGGACATTCACCCGGCGTTTGTGGTCCCCGGCCGCGGCGTGTTCTGGAAGATGCAGGAGGATTTGAGCGGTCCTTACCCCGGCTACGGCCTCGGCAGCATGGATGCCTATGACGGCTACGTCTCTTACCGAATGCTCGACGACGAGGAACTGGCGCCCGAGATCGCGCAGATGCGTGACCTGATGGAGCGCGATTGGCGCAGCCTCGACATCGACCAGGACCTCGGCCTCGGCATGATGCTGTGGCTCGCCCATTTCTTTCCCGACGAGCCGTGGGCCGAGGCCCAGACGAGGCGTTCGCTGCGAACCCTGGAAACGATGTGGGTCGACCCGCCCGGTTATTTCAGCCGCGCGCCATGGCTGCGCGATACCAAGTTCGCCTTCACCAATTACGGCGTTTCGCTCGGCCTGCAGGCCGCCGGTATCTGGCCGGGGCGTGTCGATAGGCTGAACGCCTTCTTCGAGGACTGGCGCTCCGGCGACGAATACGACCGCGAGGCGATCACCTGGGTGATGGCCTGCAGCTCGCATCTTCCCGGTGCTTTTCTGACCCGGGGTGGCGAGAGAACGATTGAAACCGACGAACCTCGGGAACGTTCCTCTGCCGGCGCGGTTGTCGATGAAAGTGCATCGAAAAGCAAAAGCAAGGAACGCGGTTGAAATGGCCACTCTCTTGGGAAAACCGGGGAGCTGTTGGGTGGCGACGGCCACCTCCACGAACTATCCCCAGCTCGAAGGTTTGGTCCGTGCGGACGCCGTTGTCGTGGGGGCTGGAATCGTCGGGCTGACGACGGCGCTTCGGCTTTGCGAGACGGGCCGGTCGGTGATCGTCTTGGAAGGCTTGCGGACAGGTGGCCAGGTGACCGGCCGCTCGACGGCCAAGATCACCACGCAGCATGCGCTGATCTATCGTCATCTCATTGACAGCGTAGGCCGGGACCTGGCGCGGACCTATGCCGATGCGAATTCCGCCGGCGCCCGACAAATCCGCGACTGGGTTAACAACTACGCTATCGCCTGCGATCTCGAGAGCAAGGACGCCTATACCTTCACCTGCAGTGAAAGCCGGCGCGCGGAGGTCGCGGCCGAGGCGGAGGCCGCGCGCCAGGTCGGGCTAGAGGCCGAGATCCTCGACCACGCGCCGCTGCCTTTCGAAACGGCCGCCGCGCTACGGTTTTCTGACCAGGCGCAGTTCAATCCGGCGATGTATCTGGTTGGCCTGGCGGAAGCGGTGACGGCCCGTGGCGGTCGGATCTTCGAAAACAGCCGCGCCACCTCGATCGACGAGGCAAGCCGCTGGCGCGTTGCCACCGATGGCGGCGCCGTTGATGCCGGGCATGTCGTCGTCGCCACCAACATGACGGTGAAGAGCCCCGTCGGCATGGCGAACCGGACGCAACCGCGCTGCCACACCGCCATGGCCTTTCGGATCGATGATCCCCTCCCTGTCGACGGCATGTTCATCGGCATCGACGACCCGACGCATTCCGTCCGGACGGGCCGTGATGCCGAAGGTCCACTGCTGGTCACGCTCGGCCCCAAGTTCAACACCGGCTGGGACGGCGACGTGGCCAAGCGGTTCGTCGAACTGGAAAACTGGGCAAGAAAGAACCTTCCGGTCGGCGACGTCGCGTGGCGCTGGTGCAATGAGGATTATGATACGGCCGACAGGATTCCATATGCCGGCGAGCCCGATCCCGCCAAGGCCGCCGGCTTCCACATTGCCACGGGCTTCAACGCCTGGGGCATCACCAACGGGACGGCCGTGGGCGCGATGATCGCCGACCTGATCTGCGGCCGCCCGAGCCCTTGGCAAAAACTCTACGATCCGGCCCGGCCCTATCCCGAGGACTTCCACAAGAACGGCCGCAGTCAATCGATCGTCTCGAGCACCCACGACATTGCGCCTGGCACGGGTGGCGTGATCGTCAGGGGAGACGAAAAGATTGCGGCGTGGAGAGACACCGAAGGCGCACTCCAGGCGGTTTCGGCCATTTGCACCCACAAGGGCTGCACCGTAACCTGGAACAATGCGGACCACACCTGGGATTGTCCCTGCCACGGCTCGATCTTCGCGGCCGACGGTTCGGTCATCCACGGCCCTGCCCGAAAACCGCTTGCCCAGATTACATTGTGAAGGCGGCGACCGACGCCGCCCGCGTCAGGCCGGCCGTTCGTAGGTTCCGACCAGCTCCGTCTCCTCCAATGCGTGTTTCTGGGCTTGCTTCCAGACCTGATGCACGCCCGCCTGTCCTGGTACGCTGAGGCTCGGCACATCGAGCGCGGCCAGCAGGAAGTGGTAATGGTGGATGCCGTGCCCTGCAGGCGGCTGCGGACCATCGTAATACGCATTGCCGAAATCGTTGGTGCCTTGCCTGAGTGCCGACGGGCCGGGCTTGCCGTCTTCGGCCTCGGCTAGTCCCCCGGCATCCGGCGGGATGTTGAACACCGCCCAGTGCCCGAAAATCCCGCTTGGTGCATCGGGATCCCGCACGACAAGAACAAGGCTCTTGGTACCATCCGGGACACCGGACCACTTCAGCGGCGGCGAGACGTTCTGGCCGTCACGCGCATATTTTTCGGGAATTCTTCCGCCTGCCCGGAACGCCGGGCTGATAAGGGTGAGTGGCATTGCTATTTCCCCAAGGAGGTTGCGACCGAGAAGCCCGCGCCTGCGCCGTTCACGCCGCTTGCTGAGCTTCGGCGACGCGTCTTATCTCGCCTGGCAGGGATTCCCAGACCTTGTGCATCTGTCCTTCTCCGACGTGATGGGCGAGCACCTTGGACACGACCCTGAATGCATCCTTGGAATCGACCGGACGGGTAAATTCCAGCTCCGCCTTGATCTTGGCCAGAAACTCGTCGAGCGACCGCATCTTCTCGGGAGCTTTGGAAGGCTGATATTGGTCATAGAAGGCGCCGCGCACCAGGATCGGCAGCTGCGAGCCGAGGTGGGCTGCAAGATCCGGCTGCATACGGTCGCGCAGGGCGTGCAGCACCGCTCCGAGAACGTGCCAGGCGACCTGCCGATCCGGTCCAATCTCGTCCATGATCTCGTCGAGCCAGATGTTTGTGGTCTGCTGTGTCTTGTCGAATACGTCGAGTCCGGTGGCATTCATCGAAATCCTCCTTTCGTTCAAATCCGACTAGGTGATGTGACCAAACAGCCGTACCTGCCCGTTGTTCCCCGATGCGCATGTCCTGATGCGCATTTATTGTCGGAGGTCCCGTCATGAGGGAATTCGGGCCGGCTTTTTTGCCGCTGTTTTTCGACCACCTTTCTTGGCTGGCACCCGGAACATCCTCATGGGTGGACGAGTTTTGTTTGCCCGTGGCCGATCACATGGCGACGAGTGATGCAGACACAAAAAACAGGAGAAGAACCATGGCACATCACGATTTGGCGCCCCGGACGCCATCGCGCAGCCTCTACCCATCCGCGCGCGACCCGCTCACGTCATTTCACCGGCAGATCGACCGCCTGTTCGACGACTTCTTCGCGCCGATGGCCGAAGCGACTACGGCCGGCGATCTTTGGCCGAGCGTCGACGTACATGAAACAGACCAAGCCTATAAGGTCACCGCCGAATTGCCGGGGCTCGAGCAGAAGGACGTTGAGCTCAAGCTGCGCGAAAACACCCTCTTTATTACGGGCGAGAAGCGTTCGGAGCACAAGGAAGGCGAAGGCGGCCGCACCTACAGCGAACGCAGTTATGGCCGGTTTCAGCGGACCATCCCGCTGGAAGCGGAGATCGATGCCGACAAGGTGCAGGCCACTTTCAGGAACGGCATTTTGGCTGTCGAGCTTCCGAAGAACCCCGCTGCAAAGGACAAGACACGCCGCATAGAAGTGAAAGCGCGATAGTTGCCAAACTGAAGGCTGCCTGAGCAGGCGGCGTTCAGCCCAGATGGAGAAGAACGGCGAGCACGGCGGCAACCGCCCAGGCGAGCGTCTAGCGCCGGGGATCGTCCGTTGCCTCGGAAACGCCTTCGAGAGCGATTTTGGCGGCTTCCTTATCGGTCCGCCCGAGGTCGGCCAGGGCAATGACGCCGACGAGGCGCTTGTCGTGATTGATCACCGGAAGACGACGCACCTGATGCTTGGCCATGATCTTCGCCGCATCGGTGATATCGGCGTCATCGAAGCACCAATAGACATGCTCGGACATGACCTCGCGAACGGTCGTGTTGCCGGCTGAGCGCTCCTCGGCGACGCCGCGCATCACGATGTCGCGGTCTGTCACCATGCCGACCAGCCTGTCATTCTCGCCGACCGGAAGGGCGCCGAGATTGTCGGCCCGCATTTTCCGGGCGGCATCCCTGATTGTCGTGTTCGGGCCGACCAGTTCGGTCCGACGGCTCATGATCTCCTGAACTTGCATGGGATATTCCTTTCCCTGATTGCTGAGGCAACAAGTCGCCAGACGGACCTGTTGCCACGCATCGCTAGATTGCCAGCTGGCCGGACGAGGCATGTACGGATCACTATCTTCGATCTTCCCGATCCGCGCTGAGGCGCGTGCCGGTGCCGGCACCTCGCGATCGAAACTATTCTTGGAACGTCCAGGCAGCGAGCGAGTTCCAAAATGGTACCGGTGCCGCAGCCATCCCACGGAATGTGGACGCAGGCTGGTGAAAAAACATCCACCGGGAAAACAGATGCACGCGGATTGAAGGTCATGGCTATCATCTTTTCAGATCGCCGCGAGGCCGGGCGGCAACTCGCCGGGGAACTCGTTCGCTTTGCCGGCCGCGACGATGTGATCGTATTGGCGCTGCCCCGAGGCGGCGTGCCGGTCGGCTACGAGGTCGCGCAGGCACTCAAGGCACCGCTCGACGTCTTCGTCGTGCGCAAGCTCGGCGTCCCCGGTCACGAGGAACTGGCCATGGGGGCGATCGCGCCCTCAGGTGTACGTGTCCTGAACGACGAAATCGTCAACGGTCTCGCGATCCCGCCACATGTCATCGACGCGGTCGCTGCAAAGGAGGAAAAAGAGCTTCTGCGCCGCGAGCACCTCTATAGGGACGGGCGACCCCCACCGCAGTTGAATGGACGAACCATTATCCTCGTGGATGACGGGCTTGCGACCGGATCGACCATGCGGGCCGGGATCAAGGCGCTGCGAAAAAACCACGCCGCCCATATTGTCGCGGCCGTTCCCGTCGGTAGCCCCGACACTTGCGACACGATGCGGGCGGACGCCGACGAGGTCGTTTGCGCGACGACACCAGAGCCGTTGCTGGGTGTCGGGCGCTGGTACGTGGATTTCTCGCAGACGAGCGATGAAGAGGTCCGCGCGCTCCTCGCCAGGTCCGTGCCCAAGCCTGCGGCTTCCGACAAGCCTGCCGCTTCCGAAGAGGAATTGGCTGGGCGCGCGAGCGCGGGTCCGGCGCCTGGCACCAGATCGACATAGCGGAGGTGGATATGGACCGGGATAGCGAGCACGTCGTGCATGTTCCCGCGGGACTTGTCGCGCTTGAGGGCAATCTTTCGTTGCCCCCGGCTGCTCGCGGCCTTGTGCTCTTCGCCCATGGCAGCGGAAGCAGCCGCCACAGCCCGCGCAACCGCTACGTGGCCGAAAGGCTGAACGAGGCGAACCTCGCCACCTTCCTCATCGACCTGTTGACGGCCGAAGAGGAGCGGATCGACCAGGTCACGGCCGAGTTGCGCTTCAATATCGGACTGCTCGCCGACCGGCTGGTCGGCGTCACGGATTGGCTCGGCGCCTCGTCGGAAACGTCGGGGTTGCGTCTTGGCTATTTCGGCGCGAGCACGGGCGCCGGTGCCGCCCTGGTGGCGGCGGCCGAGCGGCCCGACCAGGCCGCGGCCGTAGTTTCGCGTGGTGGCCGGCCCGATCTTGCAGCGCACGCCCTGCCGCGCGTCCGGGCGCCGACCTTGCTCGTCGTCGGAGGCGCGGACACGCAAGTGATCGCACTCAACCGCTCGGCGCTGGCGGCGCTCCGCAGCCAGAAGGAGCTCGCCATCGTCCCTGGCGCGACACATCTGTTCGAGGAGCCTGGCGCCCTGGACGAAGTCGCGGGTCTGGCGAGCCGATGGTTCTTGCGCCATCTGGTTTCGGACAGATCGGCGTCAACGTCCTGACGGCTGGGGCTTGGATCACCAGTGCCGGGATCATTTGCGTCCTCAACGCGTTATGATCCTCATAAGACCGCGCGCAGCTGCAACCCGAATGGCTGTCGCAACCCGTATGTGGGAGAAAGACAATGCCAGACAAGAAAACCATCGAGAAGGCCCGAAAGGACAAGCGCGAGGGCAAATCGCCGAGCACACAGGCCGGCGAGTTCGTGCACGAGGAGATCGATAAAATCCGCCGCGGCGAGCACGGCGCGCGCTCGACCCAGCAGGCCATCGCCATCGGGCTTTCCGAGGCAAGACGCGCAGGCGTAGACCTGCCCCCGCCCAAAAAGGGCAAGGTGAAGGAGAGCACGCGCAAAAGCGCCGAATACGCCTATGAGGCCGGCCAGGGTGAACGCACGCCGAAACGCCGCCCGCGGGTCTCGAAAGCCGTCTCCAAGGTGCTCGAGCACGAGCCGAAGAGCACGGCGTCGCACGAGGCGCTGGCGCAGCAGGCCAAGCGTGCGGCCTCGCGCCGGACGGCTGAGGAGCGCTCGGCCGCCGCCAAGAAGGCCGCCGAGACGAAAGGCGCCAGCGGAAGGAAGGCGGCGGCGCAGAAGGCCGCCAGAACGCGCGCACACCACGCATAAGTTCAAAGACGGCAGTTCGCCCCCTGGAAATCCGATATGGCCCAAACGACCGGTATCGAGCTCTGCCCGGGCAGCGCGGGACAACGCCGCTGCCCAAGGCGAACCAGAGCCTGCATCTGCGGGACAACATCGACTTCGAAATCACCGCTGACGACACGGTGGCGCTGAACGAGCAATACTCGTCGCTCGCGACGCTGCCTGACGCGTGACACCGACCGGAGGTACTCGGCGGCAAGGGCAGCGGGAGACCGGTCAGGAAAGCGCAGCCTGTTTCTTGAGCATGATGCGTATCGCCAATAACGCGGAGAACTCTGATCATGACCTCAGCTGCCAGCACGACAATGCCGCGAGCCACCATTCAGACGAGACATATCGCTTTGCTCGGCGCGCCCTCTAATCTTGGGCTGATGCCGCAGGAGGGTGAGCCGGAGCCCGGCGTGTGGAAGGCGCCGGAGGCACTTCAATCGCTTGGTCTCGCCGACCGTTTGGGCGCCGGTCCGTTGCGCTCGGTTCGGGCTCCGCTTTATCGGCCTGAGGTGGATCCTGCGACGGGCGTGCGCAATGCCCAGGCCCTGCGCCAGTATTCCAAGATGCTTGCCGAAGCGGTCGACGAGGAGCTGAACTCGGGAGGGTTCCTGCTCATGCTCGGCGGCGATTGCAGTGTGTTGCTTGGCCCTGCGCTCGCGCTACGGCGTCGTGGCCGCTACGGCCTTATCTTCTTCGATGGGCACACCGATTTCAAATTGCCGGATACCTCGCCGTCAAAGGGAGCCGCGGGCATGGATTTGGCCTTCGTAACCGGTCATGGCCCGACGCTCCTGACCGATTTCGGCGAGCACACTCCTTTGGTCCGTGAGGCCGACGTAGTCGCGTTTGGCTATCGCGATGTGCAGGACCCCGCGACTTACACGTCCAAGGCCATCTTCGACACCGATGTTCACCGGATGGATTTGGCTGAAGTGCGGCGGCGCGGCATCGCCGATGCGGCACGGATAGCGCTTGACGCGGTCGCAGGGCACGACGTCGAGGGTGTATTCGTTCACTTCGATGTCGACGTGCTGGACAGCGAGATCATGTCGGCTGTCGATTCGCCGGAGGCCGGCGGTGTCTTGCCCGACGAAGCTGTCGAAGCCCTTCGCACATGGTGCAACGATCCACGCGTGATTGGGATGGAGGTGACGATCTATGATCCCGACCGCGATCCGGATCGTCGCTGCGGCAAGCTGCTGATCGACATTCTGGTCGCTTCCCTTCGCGGCCGGTAGACCAATGGGAGTCCTGCACTTGTGCACGAACGCAATCCGCCGGCACGAATGGCCGTCGGTCTGACGGATCGCCGCGCGCACCCATTCTGTGGTGCTACCTCATCGGGAACCGTTCTCAACGAACATGGTTCCGAGTGTGCGACCGAAGCATTCGGCTTCTTCTACCCGGCTATCGCCAAGGAGATTAGCCATGACCGGCAAAACCCGTCCCACCGTCCTGATCACAGGCAGCAGCGGGTTTCTGGGCCAAGCCATCGCTCGCGGCTTGATGGAGCGCTACGACATCATCGGCCTTGATGTTGCCAGACGATCCTTGCCCGGCGTCGAGACGATCGAGATCGACCTTACCTCGGACGCGAGCGTGGCGAAGGCACTGGCCGAGGTGCGCGAGCGGAGCGGCGGCCGCGTTGCCTCGGTGATCCATCTCGCGGCTTATTACGACACGACCGGCGAGGATAATCCGAAATACGGCGCGGTGACCGTCGAGGGAACGCGCCGGCTGCTGAACGCGCTGAGGGGGTTCGAGACGGAGCAGTTCGTGTTTTCGAGCACGTTGCTGGTGCATGCGCCGAGCCCGGCGAAGGGCGCCAGGATCGACGAGCGATCGCCGATCGATCCGGCCTGGGCCTATCCGAGATCGAAGGCCGAGACCGAGACGCTGATCCTGAAGGAGCACGGCGACATCAAGGTTGCGATCCTGCGACTGGCGGGTGTCTATGACGAGGATTGTCACGCGGCCTTCATCGCCCAGCAGATCGCCCGCATTTTCGAGCGCATGCCGACCGCCTATCTTTTCACCGGCGACATCACCACCGGCCAGCCCTACCTGCATCTGGACGATCTCGTCGACGCCGTGGTGCGCACCGTCGACCGGCGTAGCGCGCTTCCCAACGAGACCGTACTGCTGATCGGCGAAGAAGAGACGCCGTCCTACGACGACATGCAGAAGCAGATCGGGCAGCTCCTGCACGGCGAGACCTGGCGGACCCTGTCCCTGCCGAAAGAGGTGACGAAGCTCGGCGCCTGGATGCAGGAGAAGGTTTTCGACCAGGAGACTGACATCAAGCCATGGATGATCGAGAACGCCGACGATCACTACGAGATCGACATCTCCCGCGCCAGGCGCCTGCTTGGCTGGAACCCGCGGCACAGCCTGACCGCTACCTTGCCGGAAATGATCCGGCGGCTGAAGGCGGATCCTACCGACTGGTACAAGAAGAACAAGCTTGAACCGTCGGCGGTCGCCGCTTCCGCGCCCGAGCTCAACCAGGCCGCCGAACGGCTGCAGCGCCCGCTCGAGCGCTCGGACGACGAGGTCGAGGCGGAAACCGAACGCCGCCGGGCCGCAACGCTCTGGGCGCCGCTGACCAACGTTGCGATCGGGCTGTGGCTCGTGGCGTCGCCCTTCACGCTCGGCCTGTTCGATCCCGCTTCAGCACCGATTCCGCCGGCGCTCGGACATGAGATCGCCTCGCCGGAGACGCGCGACGGCAGGCTCGGCATCAGTGAGATTGTATCCGGCCTCGCCATCCTGTCGCTGGCGCTTGTCGGCATGCGCCGGCGCTGGCACGGGCTGCATTGGATCACCGCCTCGATCGGGGTTTGGGTGATGTTCGCGCCGCTGCTGTTCTGGACCACCAGCGCCGGAGCCTACGCGACCGACACGCTGGCCGGCATGCTGATCGTCGCGTTCGCGGTGATGATCCCGCCGACGCCGGGTATCAGCCGGCGTGCCTTTGCCGCCGATGACGACCGCCCGCTCGGCTGGAGCTATTCGCCCTCCCTTTTCACCCAGCGCATTCCCATAATCGGCCTCGCCTTTGTCGGCCTGTTCGTCTCGCGCTATCTCGCTGCCTATCAGCTAGGGCACATCGACAGTCTTTGGGATCCGTTCTTCGGCCCGGGCGAAACGCCGGCCGGCAATGGCAGCGAGGCGGTGGTCACCTCCTGGGTCTCCAAGGGTTTTCCGATCGCCGATGCCGGGCTGGGCGCCTTCGCCTATGCGCTGGATATACTCGCGGGCGCGATCGGCGATCGCCGCCGCTGGCGCACCATGCCGTGGATGGTGCTTTTGTTCGGCTTGCTGGTCGTTCCGCTCGGTGTGGTCAGCGTCGGCTTCATCATCATCCAGCCGCCGCTCATCGGGGCGCTGTGCACGCTCTGCATCGTCCAGGCCGCCGTCACGGTCGTGCTCATCCCCTATTCGGTGGACGAGGTGCTGGCGAGCTGCCAGTATCTTAGGCGTGCGAAACAGGCGGGAGAGCCGTTCTGGCGCACATTCTGGTGCGGAGGCCCGGCACTTTCGGAGAACCAGACGCCGACGCCGGATCTCGACCGGCCGCTATCGGCAGTGGCGCGGGACTTCGTCACTGGCGGTGTGAATTTCCCCCGGACCCTTGTCGCCAGCACGGTCGCCGGCGCCCTGCTGATGATCACGCCACTTGTCTTCGGCACCAGCCCGCCGCTCTACTTCAGCGACCATGTCATCGGCTGCCTGGTCATCATGATCGCCGTTACGGCGATGGCCGAGGTGGCGCGAGCCGTCCGCTTTCTGAACATCGCGCTTGGAGCCTGGATCGCCCTCTCTCCGTTCATCCTCGCCGGCGGCGCGGCGGCGAGCCTCGCCAATCTGGCGATCGGAGCGCTGCTGGTCGGGCTCAGCCTGCCGCGCGGCACGCGCAGCGCTGCGCATTATGGCGGCTGGGACCGGGCCATCGTCTGAGGAAGTTCGGCGGCGCAGGACGGTCGGCCAGGTGACTGCAAAGATTGATCCGTATCAGCCTGTCGAACATATCGAGCGGGAAGTCGGCGAAAGGCGCAAAGGCGGCCGTACCCTTCCAACTTGAATTTTTCGCGTATCTGGGTTTCATAAGTCGGCAAATAACTTAGGGAGGAATTTCAACATGATAAAAAGGGCAATTCTCGGCGCCGGCATCCTCGCCGCCGGTATGTGGGCCGCGTCGTCATCGGTGTCCGCCGAAAGCCTGACCATGTATTGCGGCGTTGACGAGGTCTGGTGCCAGCAGACGGCGCGGGCGTTCGAGGAGAAGACCGGCATCACCGTCAATATGACCCGCAAGAGCGCTGGCGAAATCTATGCGCAATTGCGCGCCGAGGCCGCCAACCCAAAGGGAGACATCTGGTGGGGCGGCACCGGCGATCCGCATTTGCAGGCAGCCGAGGAGGGCCTGACAATGGAATACAAATCGCCGCTGCTCAACCAGTTGCAGCCCTGGGCGATCAAGCAGGCGGAAACGTCCGGCTACCGCACGGTCGGCATCTATTCGGGTGCGCTGGGCTTCGGCTACAACAAGGATTTGCTGGCCAAGAACAATCTGCCCGAACCGAAATGCTGGGCGGATCTGATCAAGCCCGAATACAAGGGGCACATCCAGGTCGCCAACCCCAATTCCTCGGGGACCGCATACAATATGCTGGCGACCATCGTTCAGCTGTTTGGTGAGGACAAGGGTTTCGAATACATGAAAGCCCTGCACAAGAACGTCAACCAGTACACCAAGTCGGGTTCGGCGCCGATCAAGGCCGCCGGTCTCGGCGAGACCACCATCGGCATCGTCTTCATCCACGACGCCGTGTCGCAGGTCGTCGCCGGCTTCCCGATCGTTCCAGTCACGCCTTGCGAGGGAACCGGCTATGAGATCGGCTCGGAATCGATCATCAAGGGCGCTCGCAACATGGAAGCCGCGAAGAAATTCTACGACTGGGCGCTCGAGGCCGACGTCCAGTCCACGGCGCAGGATGCGGGGTCGTTCCAGGTTCCATCGAACAAGGCGGCGAAAACCTCCGCCAAGGCGCCCGACCTCTCGACCATAAAGCTGATCGACTACGACTTCAAGAAGTACGGCTCGAGCGAAGAACGCAAGCGCCTGCTTAAGAAGTGGGAGGAGGAGGTCGCATCGCTGCCGCAATAGCAGATGCGCTTCCGCGAAACCCGCTGGCCGATTGAACCGGTCGCCGTCCTTTGGATGGCGGTCGGATGGCTGGGGTTTGCCGTGCTGCCCTGGTACGGCATCGAGGACGGGTTCTTCGGCTTTTCCTGGCTGTTCGACGGTTACCCGTCCGACAGCGAATTCGCGCCGGCACTGGTTCTGGCCCTCAAGGGCGAGAAACTGTGGCTGGCGCCGCTCGGCCTGCTGCTGGCGGTGCCGCTGCTTCTGTGGGGCCGCACCAAATCCGATCCGGTTTTCAGCCGGCTGCTGATCATTGTCGGCGCCGCCGGATTTGGCTGGCTGTTGTTCCAGGGCTTCGCCAATCGGGCTGCGCGGTTGGCAGTTCGGCTGGCTCACCAGCCTGTTCGGCGAACTTGGCGACCGCCAATTCGGCATGGGCTACGGCGCCTTGCTGGTCAGCGGTGCCTTTCTGTTCCTTTTCACCCTGGGTGTTGCCGCGCGCGGCGCCGTCTCTGGCGACGTCTTCGTCGTCGGCTCGATCGGCTTTGTCGTCGCCATGGTTGCCATTTTCATCTTCATGCCGATCCTGATGAT
Source organism: Mesorhizobium sp. M0185 (assembly GCF_040322175.1). Lineage (NCBI taxonomy): Bacteria > Pseudomonadati > Pseudomonadota > Alphaproteobacteria > Hyphomicrobiales > Phyllobacteriaceae > Mesorhizobium > Mesorhizobium sp. M0185. The sequence goes on from NZ_JAMYSY010000035.1 coordinate 33,001, forward strand.
GCTGGCCAATGCCATGCAGACCGACGACGGCGGCTACTCGCCTGTCGCGTTCCTGGCCAAGCTGTTCAGTTCGCGGCTGTGGAGCCTGGCTTGTCTTGCCGGCGGCAGCCGCTGCGGCGTGGCCTGGAATTCGCTGCTGCTGGCCGTGCTCGTCGGCCTGCTGACCATGTTTCTGGGGCTGGTGTTCGCGCTGGTCGTGACCCGTACCGGCTTCCGCCACGGCAAGCTGCTCCGCGCCCTGACCGTGTTGCCGATCATCACGCCGGCTTTCGTCATCGGCCTTGCCATCATCTTGTTGTTCGGACTGTCAGGGGCAGTGACGCAGAGCGTGGCCGGTCTCTTCGGTTTCCAGCCGACACGCTGGGTATATGGACTTCCCGGCCTGCTCATTGCCCAGGTTCTCGCCTTCACGCCGATCGCCTTCCTGGTGCTGATCGGCGTCGTCGAAGGCGTCAGCCCGTCCATGGAAGAGGCCTCCCAGACGCTCCGAGCCAGCCGCTGGCAGACCTTTTGGACCGTATCCCTGCCGCTGATGCGGCCGGGCCTTGCCAACGCCTTTCTGCTCGGCTTCATCGAGAGCATGGCCGATTTCGGCAATCCGCTGGTGCTGAGCGGCAATTACGACGTGCTGTCGACAGAAATCTTCTTTGCCATTGTCGGCGCGCAGAACGATGCGGCACTTGCCGCGATCCTGGCACTGGTGCTGCTGGCCTTCACGCTCGGCGCCTTTTATGCGCAGCGCTTCTGGATCGGCAGGCGCTCTTACACCACCGTCACCGGCAAGGGCGACGCCGGCGTCCATCCGCGCTTGCCTGCCGGGCTGACATACGCGCTCTATGTCATCGCCGGACTGTGGACGGCATTCACCGTACTGGTCTACGCGGTGATCTTCTATGGCAGCTTCGTCAAGCTGTGGGGGGTCGACCAGAGCCTGACACTGGAGCACTACCGGAAGGCGTTCTCCGTCGGCTGGAACGAATTCGGCATCCACTGGTCGGGCTCGGCATGGAGCTCCTTCTGGACGACCATGGAGATCGCGCTGATATCGGCGCCTCTGACGGCCGGGATCGGGCTTCTGACCGCCTATCTTCTGGTCCGCCAGAATTTCCGCGGCAAGAACGCCTTCGAATTTGCGACCATGCTCTCGTTCGCGATTCCGGGAACCGTCATCGGCGTCAGCTACATTATTGCCTTCAACGTGCCGCCGATCGAGCTGACCGGGACCGGCATCATCCTCGTCCTGTCGTTCATCTTCCGCAACATGCCGGTGGGCGTGCGCGCCGGCGTCGCCTCGATGTCGCAGATCGACCGTAGCCTGGATGAATCCTCGCTGACGCTTGGCGCCAACTCGTGGCAGACCTTCAGGCGCGTCATCCTGCCTTTGCTGAGATCGGCAATGCTGGCGGCGCTCGTCTATTCCTTCGTGCGCGCCATGACCGCGATCAGCGCCGTCATCTTTCTGGTCAGCGCGCGCTACGATCTCTCGACCAGCTACATCGTTGGACGTGTCGAGAACAATGAATACGGCATCGCCATCGCCTATTCGACGGTGCTGATCGTCGTCATGCTGATGGTAATTGGCTTGATGCAGCTGCTTGTCGGCAGCCGCAATATCGGCCGGCGCGGCATCCAGCAGGGCGACGGCGGCTGGAGCGTGCGCACCAATGTCAGCCTGCCCGGAACGGCCGGCGGCCCGACCACAATAGCAGGAGCCGGGTGATGGCCGAAATTCGCAGCAACGCCGCCTCGGTAACCTTCGACCATGTCACCAAGACATATCCGGGCGCCAGCATGCCGGCGGTCGACGACATCTCGCTTGCGATCGAAGCCGGCAAGCTGGTGACGCTTCTCGGGCCCTCCGGCTGCGGCAAGACGACGACGCTCCGCATGATCGCCGGCCTTGAAATGCCGTCCAGCGGCCGCATTCTGATAGGCGGCAAAGATGTCACCCGCCTGCCCGCCACCGACCGCGACGTGTCCATGGTTTTCCAGTCCTATGCACTGTTTCCGCACATGACGGTGATGGAAAACGTCTCCTATGGCTTGCGCTTCTCCGGCCATGACAAGAAGGAGGCTGCGTCTCGGGCCCGTGCCGGGCTGGAATTGGTCGGCCTGACCGGTTTCGAGGCGCGCCTGCCCAGCGAACTGTCGGGTGGCCAGCAGCAGCGCGTGGCGGTGGCGCGCGCGCTGGTGCTCGAACCGCAAGTGCTGCTGTTCGACGAGCCGCTGTCAAATCTCGACGCCAAGCTGCGCCGGCACGTGCGCGAGGAAATCAGGGAAATCCAGATCAAGCTCGGGCTGACGGTGGTCTATGTCACACACGACCAGGAAGAGGCGCTGGCGGTTTCGGATCGTATCATCGTCATGAACAAAGCGGTGATCGCACAGGACGGCACGCCACGCGAACTCTACGACGCACCGGCCAACGCTTTCGTCGCCGACTTCATCGGCGAAGCCAATATCCTCGATTGCGAGGTGGTTTCGGTAGGAGGCGATGAAGCTGCCGTCCGGCTGGGTTCGCTGGCCTTGAAACTGCCGGCGCGAGGCCACCAGGCCGGGCCGGCGAAGCTGGCCGTCCGTCCGAGCCGCATCGAGATCGGCCCTGCCGGTGCACCACGGACGATCGCGGGCAGGCTCGAAAAGGTCACCTATGTCGGCAGCCATCTCGAACTGATCATCGGCACACCGCACGGCCAGGTGTTTGCAATATCGCACAACATCGATGCGCCGTTTCAGGCAGGCGACAGCGTCGGCATCGGCTTTCCGGAGCGCGGACCGGTTCTGATCAAAGCTTGAAGGATTGCACGCAGAGCTGGCGAACCTGGGCGAACACACCGCTGCCGGCGCAAATCACCAGCGCGCCGTGTTCCAGAACCGTCTTTGGGTCGGGCTTGACGATCGTGCCGCCGGCTTCTTCCACCAGCAGCATGCCTGCCAGGCAGTCCCAGGCGTTCATATGCTCTTCGACATAGCCGAGCAGCCTGCCGGCGGCCGCATAGGCGAGCATCAATGCGCCGGATGCGTTACGGAAAAACACGCCGCCTTTTGAAAACAGCAAGCCGATGAGCGTTGCGACGTTTTGCATTTCGGCGCGGTTGGAAAAGCCGGTGCCCAACGAGCCGTCGGTCAGGCTGATGGCCGCGCTTGCCCTGATCGGCTTGCCGTTGAGAAAAGCGCCGCCGCCCTTGCGGCAATGGAACGTTTCGCCGGTAGAGGGCTCGTGGATGACACCCACGACAGTGTCGCCGTCCTTGGCGCAGGCGATGACCACGCACCAGGCCGGAATGCCCCGCACGAAGTTCGCGGTGCCGTCGATCGGATCTATCACCCAGACATGCCCGCTCGATCCGGTGACCGAGGCATGCTCCTCGCCGACAATTCCATCGGTCGGGTAGTCGGCTTTCATTGCCGCACGGATGAACAGCTCGACCTCGCGGTCAGCCTGCGAGACCATGTCCTGATGACCTTTGCTCTCGATGGCGAGGCTGTCGAGGTCGCGAAAATACTTCAGGCCGAGCGCGCCGGCGCGCCGCGCGAGATCGATGGCGAACTGTTCGCGCGTTGCTGTGTCGGGTGTCATGAGATCCTTGGGATGGCGAATGTGATCTGAGGAAAATACCCCCAGCCAGAGAAGCTTAGCGGTGAAGATAAGAGTGTGCAAATGACGAGCCCTGCCTTTTGCGGGGCGGCCCCGAGGCCGACCGATCTTCCATGCGCCCGACAGCGACAGTCGCGCTCATACGGGTCCGGTCATGTCGCCGTCGACATAGATGATCTGGCCGGTCATGAAGCTCGACGCGTCGGAAACCAGGAAGATCGCGGCACCGCCCAGTTCATCGACCTCGCCCACGTTGCCAGCGGCCGACCAATGCCGCGGCTCAATCCGGAAATTAAGGCGGTTTTACCGGCGAGGCCGAACAGGTCCGATAGGTCATCAATGCTTTGTTTCCCCAGAACTTTGTTTCCCAGAGTTGCGCTTTGTTTCCCAGAGATGGCGGCCAGACGCAGGCGATCGAAGCCTCGTCGCGCATCGTTAGCGCTGACGACCGCTGTCAGCAATGGCGAGATCGCCGGCGATAAACGCCTATCCCCGCCGGACACCTTGCCGGCGCAGATCGTCCATCGTGCGCGAAATGCCTTGGCGCAGGATCGACACCATGTCGTCGATCTGCTCGCGCGTGATGATCAGCGGCGGCGACATGGCGCACATGTTGATCAGCGGTCTGACCAGCAGGCCGAGCTCGTGGATCCGCCTCGCTTATGACCCCGAGGCTCGGCTGGCGATGGCAGACTGAATAATTCTTAGCGCAGCAATGCGGCCGGCGACGATGGCGCCCTCGACGTAGCCCGGAAATGATGGCGACAGCTCCGACGAGGCGAAATGGATCCGCGACGCGCCGGCGCGGATAACGCGTTCGGCATCGGTTGCCGTCGCATCGACGATCAGATCGCTGTAACCGCCGCCGCTCCAGCGATCCCCAGTCCAGTCGCGATAACTGAGATCGATGATGCCGGCCGCCTCGATACCGAGCGCCTCTTCCAGCCTTGACGTCACCTTTGCGCGCAACGCCGCGTCGTCCAGATCCCGCCAGCGCTGCGCCAGCGGCCCGCCGATGAAGACGACAAGGGCTGCGTGATCTTCGTCTCTGCTGGCATCGCAGGCAAAAAGCCCGTGCGGGTCGCGCCACATCACCATGCCGCTCAAGCCCCTGTCGCGCCAGAAAGCCTTGGGGTAGCGCACCAGCATTTTGATCACCGCGCCGCTTTGCCAGACGCCGAGGGCTCTCTTCAGCACAGCCGGCAGCGGCGGCACGAAATCCACTCTCGAGGCCATCATCGGCGGTACGGCGACCAGTACCGCTCGTGCCTCGATCGCGCCGGCAGGCGAAACGACGCGAACTCCTCGCGGCCCGTGCTCAATGGCCTCGACAGCTGTATTCAGCCGCAGTCGATCGCCGAGATCCCGCCCAAGATCATCCGCCAGCGAATGCATGGTTTCGCGCACGAAATACTGCAACTCCGACACCTCATTGGTGATGCGGCGATCATTGTCGATCAGGAACCAAAGCGGCAGCGTTTCCATTGCCAGGCACCACAGGCCCTCGATCATCGACCGAAAGGCGGCCTTCGCATCGTCGGGATCGGCCTGGCGATCGAGCCATGCCGCTACCGTCAAGCCGGCAATGGTCGGGTCGGTCGGTGCGATCGCGTTCATCCGCTCGCGCATTCGCATCGCGGTGCCGTAAGTGCGCCCGGCTTGCGCCTCGCTCATTCGCGGCTGCGTGACGAATTCGCCTGCGACATGGGTCTCGACCAATGTCTTGCCGCGCGCTCGCACCAGCGCCATTAATTCCGGCATGTCTTCGCACAGGAACTGGCCGCCGCTGTCGATCCGCTCGCCGAGCCCGTTCTGCACGGCTTCGACGCGGCCGCCGACACGGTCGCGGGCTTCGAGCAGCACGACATCGATGCCGGCGTGGTTCAATTCACGCGCGGCCGACAGGCCGGTGAAGCCGGCGCCGACGATGGCCACATCGGCTCGTTCGATCTTGAACTTCATTAGCCGGCCTTGATCTTCTCGAATGTCAGGGGCCGGATCATTGTCTTCATTGCTGGTCCACCCTCTTTTTGATGGTTCACGCCGGCCTGGCACCGCGGGCTGCAGAGTTCGGATAGTGCTTGGGGAATGCCGCAGACAGGAACTCGTTCGCGGCCTGCAGCGCCGTCTCGCGTGTGGCGTCCTCGGTGCCCATCATCAAATGCAGCCACAGACCATCCAGCATGGCGCTGAGCGCCAGCGCCATGACTTGCGGCTCGTAGGCATAGAAGCCGCTCTGCTTGAGCGCCACGCAAAGATCGATGAATATGTTCTGGTAGACGGCATCGCGTGCGCTGCTCAGCGCCTGATATTTCGGTCGCGATTTGGCCTCGCCCCAGAAGGCACACCAGGCAGCCAGCTTGCGCTTGTTGCAGATCGAGCGGTTGAAATCGGCTGCCACCAATGCCTGCAGCTGGCGGGCGGGATCATCGCCGGCCCTTTGCAAGGCGCTGCGCCAATGCGCCGAATACTCGTCATGCATGTATTGCAAAGTGGCGACGAGCAGCTTCTCCTTGCTCTCGAAATGGAAATTGACGATGCCGCGCGACAGGCCGGCGCCGTCGGCGACGTCGGCCATAGTCGTTTCCGAATAGCCGCGCTTGGCCAATGAATCGATAGTCGCTTCGATCAGTTGAACCTGCCTTGTCTCTTTCGACGCTTTGCGGCCGCGCTTTTCGGAATCGCTTTTTCGCGCCGGTTCGAGGAGGGCTTCGCGCGCCTCTGTTGTCTTCATCGGGGTGATGGTCTCCAGCATCGCCGGCTAGCCGATCGGCTTCGGCCGCGAAGATCAGTGGGACGGTGTTTGCCACTGTCAAGCACCTTCTGCACGGCTGCCATATTCGAATGTTCTCGTCGAGATTGCATCCTTGGAGAAAACGACGTCGAAGGCACCGTCGGCGAAAGGGCAGCGATCCCGGCGATGCAGACCAGATCAGCGCCGCCGAGCCCGCCTGCAGCGGACCTTGGGTCGAGATCTACGCCAGGCGCGAGCTGCAATATCAAAAGCTGCTGAGGCGTGCCAAACTGGCGCCGCGGCTGGTCATCAAACTCGACCGCCGCACCAGTCCGCCCGCGGATTTTTAAATATGGCCGACGACACCGACAGTCCCGAACTCGACACCGAAGCCGCCGAACAGTGGCAGCTGATCAACACGCCGCTCGGCGAAAAATGGTCGGGCCGCACCCGCTATGCCGCGGCCATGTTCTTCTACAAACGCGGCGAGATGAACGCCGAGACGCTCGAGGTCTACCGCATCTGCACACGCCTGGATTCGACGGATCCGCTGCCGATCATCCGTGATCGCGGCATTGGCCAGGACTGGCTTAAACGCATGGGTTTCGAATAGTCCGCCCCCAAAACGCGTTCCGGTCAAGCCGGCATCACCCGCTTAGCCGATGGTCCTTTCCAGCATGCCTAGCCAGTTGCGATAGGCGATCTTCTCGATCAGCGCGCGCCCGAAGCCGCGTGCCGCGAATGCGTCGAGCAGTCTTGGCAGGCCGGCAACATCGCCTATCACGGCCGGGATCATGGCGCCGTCGAAATCCGAGCCTAGGCCGACGCCGTCTTCGCCCAGCGCCTGCAGCAGCGAATCGACATGGCGCACCATGATGTCGAGGCCGGTGTCGGCGTTCATCCTGCCGTCCTCGCGCAGGAACCCGGTGGCGAAGTTCAGCCCGACCATGCCGCCGGAGTCGCGGATCGCGCCGAGCTGCCATTCGGTGAGGTTGCGCGAATGGCCGCAGATCGCGTGCACGTTGGAATGGGTCGCGACCAGCGGTGCGTCGCTGATCTCGACGACGTCGCGGAAACCTTTTTCGTTGAGATGCGAAAGATCGATCATGATCTTCAGCTGGTTGCAGGCTTTCACAAGCGCCTTGCCGGCATCGGTCAGCCCCGCCCCTGTATCGGGCGATGACGGGAAACGGAACGGCACGCCGTGGCCGAAGGCATTGGGACGGCTCCAGACGACACCGAGCGAGCGCAGGCCGGCTGCGTGGAGAACGTCGAGCAGGGTGAGCTCAGGGTCGATCGCCTCGACCCCTTCGATATGGAACACCGCCGCGATCGAGCCTTGCGCCATCGCCTTCCTCACATCGCCGGCGCTGCGGCAGACAGTAAGTGCCGAAGCCCGCTCCAGCCTGAACAGGATCGAGGCCATCGCTACGGTGGAGTTGAGCGCATCGGCGCGCGGAATCTCGGGTGGCAAGGGCTCGCTGTCGCTCGGCGCCAGCGGCACCGCGCCGCGTTTGGATTTCTCGACAGGCGGCGGGAAGATCGCGAACATGCCGCCGGCAAATCCGCCTTTCTTCGCGCGCGGAAGGTCGATATGGCCACCCGGCGTCCCCTCGACGAACAGCTTTTCGACGTCCGCATCCTTCGACTGGTAGAGCCGGAGCAGCGTGTCGTTGTGGCCGTCGAAGACGGGAACGAGATCGGATTCGGTCATGGAGGGCCATTCGGTTGAAGTGGTCGGACCGCGGACGGCGAGCCGGTTGCTGGCAATACTTAGGCAAGGTTGGCGCTCTGCGCAAATCCCGTATGTTTGCCCCTTGCGTTTGTACGCCTCCGATAGCCAAAGGGGCACGCGGTAAAGCCGCGCACCCCTTCTCCTGTCATTCATCGAGGGGCTGTGCTTACCGCTTCAGCACGTCCGCCCATTCCGGATGGCGGCGGAACTGAGCATTGGCGAACGGGCAAAGCGGGATGATCGTCTTGCCCGCCGCACGTGCATCCTCGACGGCACGGGTGACCAGGCGAAGCCCCGCGCCCTGGCCGCGAAATGCATCCGGCACTTCGGTATGGTCGATGATGATCTGGTGCTCGCCGACCTTGGTGAAGGTCATCTCAGCCTCGGCGCCGTCCGGCCCACGCAGGAGATAGCGGCCCTTCGAGCCGCGGTCCTCCAGCTCGATCTCCGGCAATAGGTCAGACATGGCTTGCGGTCCTTTCATCCGGCGCAAGGGCGAACAACCGCCGCGCCGCCTCGATCTCGGTCGGCCGCACCTCATGGCCGCCGTCATGCCACTCGACTGTGACATCGGCGCCATCGGCGCGCAAATAGGCTTCAAGCCGCGCCGTCAAATCAGGCGGACAGATCGGGTCCCGCCTGCCGGCGGTGACCAGGATGCGGCTGCCGCCAAGGCTGCCCTTGACCTCCGGCTCGAACGGGATCAGCGGATGCATCAGCACCGTTGCGTCGAACAGCGACGGTTCGGCAAACAGCACCGAGGCCAGGATGTTAGCGCCGTTGGAGTAACCGAGGCCGAGCACCGAAGATGGCTTTGCCGCCTCGACATGCGCCTTGACGAAGCCGGCCATCCTCTCCGTCGCTCGCGTGAGGTCGCCCATGTCGTAAACGCCCTCGCCGGTCCGGCGGAAGAAGCGTGCGGCGCCTTGTTCCGAGACATCGCCGCGCGGTGCGACGACCGTCGCTTGCGGCGCGAGATCGCGCCCAAGCGACAGAAGCTGGGCCTCGTCGCCGCCGGTGCCATGGAAGACGAAGAGCAGCGGTCCGGCCGGCGAACCGGGCAGCACCTTGTGAATATATGAATCCTTGCTCATGACGTCGCCCTCAGTCTTCCAGTTTCTGCAGATGCTGCTCGAGATAGGGCCGCAAATGCTGGTGTTGCAACGGCAGTTTCAGCGCCTCGCCAAGGTGGGCGGTATCCTCGTCGCGGTCGAAGCCCGGCTCGTTGGTGGCGACCTCGAACAGCACGCCCCCCGGTGTGCGGAAGTAGATCGCCCAGAAATAATCGCGGTCGATCACCGGCGTCACCTGATAACCTGTATCGAGGAGTGCCTTGCGCACTTCGAGCTGCTTGGCGCGGTTCTCGACGGCGAAAGCAACATGGTGGACCGAGCCGGCGCCGAGATTGGCGAAGCCGGCCCCTGGCAGCGATTCGATATCGACGACGTCGGCGCCGTTGCCGTTCTTCACCGCCAGCCGCCTGATGTTGCCGGACTTGTCGACCTCCTCATAGCCCATGAATTTCAGCAGCTCTTCGGTGGCGCCGCCATCTTTCAGCCTGAGCGACACCGAGTGAAAGCCGCGGATCGCCTCGTCGGTGGGAATGCCACCCTTGGCCCATGGCGCACGGTTGTCCGCTCTGTCTTCGACCAGCGCAAACCCGTCGCCGTCGGGACCGGCGAACGCAAGACGCTTCTCGCCGAATGTCTCCTCGCGGGACAGCCCAGTGACACCTTGCTCGGCAAACCGTTTCTCCCAATAGCCGAGCGTGCCCTCGGGCACCGAGTAAGCGGTGGTACCGACTTCGCCGATTCCATGGCGGCCTTTGCCGATGTTCGGGAACGGGAAGTAGGTCATCACCGAGCCGGGCGTGCCGACCTCGTCGCCGTAATAGAGGTGGTAGACATCGGGTGCATCGAAATTGACCGTTTTCTTGACCCGGCGCAGGCCGAGCGTACCGGTGAAGAATTCGTTGTTCTGGCGCGCATCGCTGGCCATCGAGGTGACGTGATGCAGGCCCTTGACTTGGTCGAGCATGTTTCTGCTCCTTCCCTTGTGCTGGTGCGGCCCTTGCCGCTGTCCACGCAAATATGAGGATCCGCCTCCTGGCCGCAAAGGCGGCAAACACAGAATGGACTGTGCTGTTAAAGTGAACGATCAAGCAGGTTTTGTTCACCATTCGGCGAACCGGACCGGCTTGCATACTCGCCGAAATTGCGCTCCATGAGCAACGCATGTAGCCAGCGTGAGGATACCGCGGTTGACGGGAAAACGCCCCAACATTCTCCTGATCACCTGCGACCAGTGGCGCGGCGACTGCCTGTCAGCTGCTGGCCACAAGGTGGTAAGAACGCCCAATGCCGACGCGCTGGCCGCCGAGGGCGTTCTGTTCCAGAAGCACTATGGCGGCGCCGCACCATGCTCGCCGGCACGCGCCTGCCTCTACACCGGCCTCTACCAGATGAACAATCGTGTCTGCCGCAACGGCACGCCGCTCGACGCCCGCCACAGCAACATAGCCCTCTGGGCACGCGCCCTCGGCTATGATCCGACGCTGTTCGGTTATACCGACATGGCGCGCGACCCGCGCACGCTGGCGCCTGGCGACCCGCAGCTGAAAAGCTATGAAGGCGTGCTGCCCGGCTTCAACGTGCGCCAGCTTCTGCCCGAGCACCAGAAGCCCTGGCTGTCATGGCTCAAGGCGCGCGGCGTCGATGCCGGCGCCGGCTCCCCCGCCATTCACCGCCCGGCGGGCGAAATCCTGGAAAACGACGGCGCGATCAGCAACGGTCCGCCAATCTATTCGAAGGACGAGACGCCGTCGGCCTTCCTGGCCGGCGAATTCATCCGCTGGCTCGGCGAGCAGGAGCGCGATGCCCCGTGGTTCGCGCATCTTTCCTTCATCAGCCCCCACCCGCCCTTCATCGTGCCGGCGCCTTACAACGCCATGTACGATCCGGCCATCGGTCCAGCTTTTGACCGCGCGGAAAGCTGGCAGGCCGAAGCAGCAAGCCACCCTTATCTCGCCTATGAACTTGACCGGCAGGAACGGTCGAAATTCCGTCCCGGCTCGGAGGGCAAGGTGCGCGACTGGGGCGACGATAATTTTCGCCGCATCCGGGCGCTCTATTACGGCATGATCTCGGAGGTCGACGCGCAGCTTGGCCGCGTCTGGCAAGCGGTCAAGGCGGCCGATGCATGGGACGACACCGTCATCGTGCTGACCTCCGACCACGCCGAGATGATGGGCGACCATTTCATGCTGGGCAAGGGCGGCTTCTTCGACTGCAGCTTCCATATTCCGCTGATCATTCGCGATCCGCGCCGCCGCAAGGCTGCCGGCAGCAGCGTCGACCGCTTCACCGAGGCGGTGGATTTGGCGCCGACCTTGCTTGAGCTCACTGGGCTCGAGCTCACTGGCGGCGAAGTGCTGCCGCATCTCGACGGCCGCTCGCTGGCGCCTTTCCTGGACGCAACGGAGCCGAACAATTGGCGCGATGCGGCGCATTGGGAGTTCGATTTCCGCTCGATCGCGGATGGTGATGCCGAACGGTATTTCGGCGTCGGTCCGCGTCAGTGCAATCTCGCCGTCGTTCGCACGCAAAAATTCAAATATGTGCATTTCGGCGGAGGCCTGCCGCCCTTGCTCCTCGACCTGGAGAAGGATGCGCGCGAGTTGACCAATGTCGCTGACGACCCAGCCTATCTGCTGGCACGGCTGGAATTTGCCGAGAAGTTGCTCGCCTGGCGGGCCGAGCATCTCGACCAGTCTTTGGCGCTCGCCGAATTGACGGACAATGGCGTTGCCGGCCATGTCGCCGGCTTCCCCTCGAGATAAGCAAAGCCCGCGCCGTTGCCGGCGCGGGCTTCTCTGTCGGCGTGTGCGCAGCTTAGCGCATGATCATGCGCTGTTTCTCGCGATTTTGCGCATAGCTGGCCTTGTCATAGGGGGCCTGCGCCTCAAGCTGCTCCTTGGTGAAGTTCGTGTAGAGATAGCGCTTGCCGTTCTTGTCGGTCATGAATTTCAGGTTGTCCATGCCGACCGCCACCTCCTTCTCGCCGATGCCAAGGAAGCCGCCGACGTCGATGATGACTGCATCGACCTTCTTGTCGCCGCTCAGCACGATATCGCCGATCTCGCCGACATTGGCGTCGTTGGCGCCGTAGACAGTTGTTCCGACCAGATCCTCGGCCCGGATTTCGCCTATCGGCATTTCAGTCAGTGTCGACTTGTCGATCGACCCGGTCTTGGTCTGGTCTGCCGTCGTTGCGGGCGCTGGGGCATTTTGAGCCGTCTTGCCGGCCTGGTCAGTGTTGTTGGTCGTGGCAGTGTTGCTGGCCGTCACGGTAGGCGTGACGACGGCTGGCGCATTAGCCGCGGCATCGTTCGACGCTGTGGTCGCCGGGGCCGGATCATAGGGCTTGCGGTCGAAATCCGGCTGCGCCGTCAGCTCTTCCCTGGTGGTTTGGGCAACCAGCCAGCGATCGCCGTTCCTCTCGGCCCACTGCGCCTTGTCGAAATCATAGGCGACGTTCTTTTCACCTATGCCGAGGAAGCCGCCGACACCGATGACCAGCGATTGCGCCTTGGCTTCCTTGTTGATGACGATGTCGTTTACGTCGCCGATGTTCTGGGCGTCGTCGCCGGTACCGTTGTAGACGGTCTCGCCGATGATATTGGTGGCAAGATTGCCTTCCGCGCGCTTCACGACCGGAGCGGGGTTGTTACCGGTCGGCGCCGCCGGGGCGTTCTGCGCCGTATCGGTGGAGGTCGACGGAGCGGCAGGAGCCGTAGCCGTGGTGTCTGTCGCCGCAGGCGCCGGATCATAGGGCTTGCGGTCGAAATCCGGATGAGCCGTCAGCTCATCCTTCGTCGTTTGCGCTATCAGCCAGCGATCGCCATTTCTTTCGGCCCATTGCATCTTGCTGTAGTCGAAGGCGACGTTCTTGGTCCCAATGCCGAGGAACCCGCCGACGCCGATGACGACGGATTTTACCTGGCCGCGCTCGTCGAAGACGATATCGGTGACCTTGCCGATATTCTCTGCATTGTCGCCGGTGCCGTTATAAACCGACTCGCCGATGATATTGGTGACAAGGCTGCCCTCGGCGCGTTGCACCGGAGCGGCTGGAGCGGAATTCTCTACGGCGGGTGCTTGCGCCGGCGCCGGGGTCGTCGCCGATTGCGCAAATGCACCCGTCGCAATCAATGTTGCGACTGCTGTCGTGGTTAAAAGGGTGCGGATCATCTTAGTGTCTCCTCGTCGGTGATTTCGTGCACGCCGTGCCCGCATAACGTCGCTGCGGGCGCAGCGTCTTCTGCATGTTCACAACGTTGTGACCACACTGTTGTTCCGAAAAAAGCCGTGGCGCACCCGGTGCCATGTCGAAGGTTCTCGGATTCGCCACGCTGGTCGAAAGGAACATTTTCTCGGCCGCCCCGTTCCACTCCCGGCTGGGGCTCCGTCCCGGCCCGATAGGCGCTGGAAAATGGAACGGCCATGCAGTTTGCAGCGGTGCTGAACAAGGACGGGGGCACCCTGCGCACCATCGATCTTGAGGCCTTCGCCAGTCGGATGCGCAGCACGCTTGAGACTGCCGGCCACTCGATCGATATCGAAATCGTCGCCGGCAAGGATATCGTTGCCACGCTGGACGGCGTAGCTTCCAGGCGCGGCATCGACGTCGTGCTGGCTGGCGGCGGCGACGGAACCATTTCGGCCGCGGCAGCCCGTTTGATGAATGGGGAGAAGGCGCTGGCAATTCTGCCGGCTGGCACAATGAACCTTTTTGCGCGCGGCCTCGGTATTCCGCAGACCCTCGATGCGGCACTGAAATCGTTTGCCGACGGCGAGGTGATGGCGATTGACATTGCAACAGCCAACGGCCGGCCTTTCGTGCATCAATTCTCGATCGGCATGCACGCCAGGATGGTGCAACTGCGCCAGAAGATGGAATTCGGCTCGCGGTTCGGGAAGATGCGCGCCTCGGTGCGAGCCGCTTGGGCGACGATCAACAATCCACCGGCGATGAACGTAACGCTGACGATCGGCGAGGCCGAGATCAGAACGCGGATCACCGGTATCGGCATCACCAACAATCTGTTTGGCGAGGGCCACCTGCCCTATGCCGATAATCCGGCAGGCGGCGTGCTGGGCATCTATGTCACCGTGGCGCGGCGGCGCGGCGAATTGATCAGGTTCCTCTTTGACGTCGCCCGTGGGAAATGGCGCGGCAACGAGCATGTCGAAATCCATCAGGCAAACCGCGCCGTTTTGAAAATCCATTCGACGAACAGGAAAGTTCAGGCCGTCATGGACGGCGAACTGGTAAAGCTCGATCGCGAGATGACCGTCGAAATCCATCCGCGCGCGTTGAATGTTCTCGTCCCGGCGCGCGCCGCCGAGGCAAAGGTTGCCTGACGTGGGATGCGTGATGTGGGGTTGCGTGATGCAAACTGGCGCGAGCGATGGAGAGAACCTAGCCGCTGGGCGTGTTGCCCTGTTCGGTCTTCGGCGTCTCGATCATCCAGCCGTAGATTTCGGCGACGCCCCAGGCGATAAAAGCCAGCAACAGCGCGGCGATCAGGATACGAAGGACATGCCGACCCCGCCGCCCTTGACGGGCTTTGTTTTCAGGAATGGTTTTTGGCATTGTCTGGCTCCATATTTGGCGCCGGCAGGCGTAACTGGCGGGGCGTTGGCTGGTAACGGTCCCCCGCCGCGAAAGTTCCGGCTCTGCAAGGCGGCAGACGGGCCGGTTGGCCTGACCAATCAGCGGAGCCGGCCACCGGGGGCATAGTGGACGACAATAGCCAGAACACGCCGGGCCTGCCGGCCGATATTCGCCGTGTGGTGGGCGCCGCGGACCGTCTTGCCGTGCTGCACGGCCTCGACACGCTGGACGGGGCTGCCGACCCTGATTTCGATCGTATCGGCGGTCTTGCCGCTTCGGCGATGCAAACGCCTGTCGCACTGATCACGCTGGTCGATGCCGAGCGGCAGTGGTTCAAGTCCTGTATCGGCCTCGGCGAGACCGAAACCGCAACCGAGACATCGTTCTGCGCCTATACCATCGCAGCCGGCAACGTGCCGATGGTGGTGGCCGACGCGGCGGCGGATCCGCGGTTCAAAGCCAATCCGCTGGTCACCGGCGAGCATCATATCCGCTTTTACGCAGGCGTGCCCATCGTAATCGACGGCGCGCTGATCGGCACGCTGTGCGTGCTCGACCGGAAGCCGCACGCACGTCCCTCCTCTGTCCAGCTCGACCAGCTGTCGGCGCTGGCCGGCCTTGCCGCCAGCCTGTTCACGCTGAAGGATGCAACCCGCAGTGCGGCGATTGCCAAGGCAGCACTGGTTCGAGAGGAAAAGCGGCGCGCTATCGCGCTCGACGCGGCCTCGCTTGCCAGCTGGGCATGGGATATCCGCAGCGATATGATCGACTGCGATGTCCTGCTGCCCGAATTGTTCAACCTGCCGAAGTCGAACAGGCTGAGGGCGCGCGACATCCTGACCGCCATCGACCCGCGCGACGTTCACCAGACCGAAACACGCTTTCGCGACGCGCTGACTGGCAGCGACGATTATTTTGGCGAATACCGTGTCAAAGGCCTCGATCCGCCGCGATGGATCGCAACGCGCGGCCGCGTCATAGAGCGCGACGGCGAGGGCAAGCCAACGCTGATCTTCGGCGTCAACTACGACATTACCGAACGCAAACTTGGCGACGAACGTCAACGACTGTTGCTGCGCGAGCTCAATCACCGCGTCAAGAACACTTTGGCAACCGTACAGGCGCTGGCTACGCAGACCGTTCGCCATGCCCGCCAGCCAAGCGAATTCCTCGAAGCCTTCAGCGCCAGGCTGCAGGCACTGGGCGTTGCGCACAGCCTGCTGTCGGACCGCGAGTGGCGCGGTATCGGCATCCGCGAGCTGGTGGAGATCGAGCTAAAGCCGTTCCAAGCCGCCGGACAATCGCGCATGGCGATCTCCGGCGCCGATGTCCTGCTCTCACCCGACCAGGCAGTCGGGCTCGGGCTAATCCTGCATGAACTGGCAAGCAACGCACTGCAATACGGGTCGCTCTCGGTTTCCTCCGGAAAGGTCGATCTCGATTGGAGGGTACAAGGCAGGAAGGGCGCACGGCGTCTGTTGCTGGCCTGGCGTGAAAGCGGCGGCCCGCGGGTTGCGCCGCCCGAACGCCATGGCTTCGGCTCGATCCTGATCCGCCGCAGCCTGGCCAAGGTCATTTCCAGCGAGGTGACCCATGAATTCCGGCCGGAAGGCGTGGTCGCCGAAATATCGATTCCGCTCGAAGATTTGTGACGCCAGCATTTTGCGACCGGCGCCAGAATCGTTTGCCCCGAACTATCCCTCCGAACTATTCCCGTTTGCCGGTATCCGGATCATCGGAGCCGCGCTTCACGTTCTCGCGGTAGATAGCGTAGGCGGCGAGTGCTATCGCCGGGCCGAGAATCGCGCCCAGTCCGGCCTTCCCCGCGCCACCTTTGCCCTTGAGCAGCGCCGGCAGCACGGCGAGTACCGCAGTGATGCCGATAGCCTTCATGTCGGCGTTGCGTCGCTTCGCCCGGCGCCTGGCGCGCGAGCCGGCCGACATCCGGTAGACGAGCAGGATGAGACCGGCGATTGCCAGAAAGCCGATCCCGAAGCTCAGGGAAGCTGCCATCGGCCCATAGCGGGCCGCCGTCCAGATATAGGCCGCCGCGACGAGGAAGCCGAGGCCGCACAGCGCCGCGAGCGCTGCGATCGAATAGACAATCGCAGCGACGCGTGCGCGTTGCACCGCCGCAATGGTTTCGCCCGAGGCGAGGCCCGAGATCAGCGATGCAAGCATTCCCATACGTGCAGAACTAACGGCGCGCGAGAAGCGCGAAGAGGAATCCGACGCCTGCGGCGATCGCCAGCGAAGTCACCGGCTTTTCGCGCATATGCGCTATCATCTGCGCCTCGATGTCCCTGGCGTTGCTGCGCAGGCTGTCGAAGGCTGCCTCGCCCTGGGTTCGCAACTGCTCGACGCTTTCGGCCGCGGCTCGCCGTGCTGCCCCGTAGCCATGTTCGCCAGTTTTGGCCAACAGCTTGGTAAGTTGGTCGATGTCGGCCTTCAATTGTGCGATGTCGGCCTCAATATCGGAATTCGTGCGGGCTTCGTTCGCGGCCTTTCCTGCGGCAGTCGCCATTGCTTCACTCTCCATGCTTTTGCTCGGTCGAAACGCCCGACAGACCCCAAGGTTCCGGCACGAACCTCTTCTAACCCTATCTCCGGCAGCGCGCGTTGCAAATGCCTTGCATGGGCTGAGGCCGACGCATCCGCGCCGGCACGTCTTTTTTAAATGACAGCATGCCAAATAACGATCATGACTTCCCCCGTTTCACGATAGAGACGAATTTAAGGAGATATTGCTGCGTGCGCCCATCGCTTGACGGTTTGCGGATTCTTATCCTGGAAGATGAGTTCCTGATTGCCACGGATATCGAGCAGCTTTGCCGCGACTACGGCGCGCTCGATGTGGTCATTGCGCGTGATCTGACTGAGATCGAACAGCAAGACGTTGCCGCGCAATTCGATGTGGCCATCGTCGACCTCATGCTGAGCGGCGTTTCGACGCTCCAATTTGCTTCGTGGCTGCGTGAAGCGGGCATCCCGTTCGTCTTCGCCTCGGGCTATTCGGATACCGACGAGATCAAGAAATCCTTTCCCGGCGTCAGGCTGGTCACCAAGCCCTATTCGGGAGACGATCTCGTCGAGGCAGTGGTAACGGCCTGCAGGCGCACGCCTCTTCGCTGAGGCGCGGAGCGGTTCGAACACGCCGCGCTTCACGCAGCCGTCGACCCGGTTACCTGAGCCGAAATTGCGTCCGGGCCATACTCGTCTTCACCGGAGATCTTCAGGATTTCCTGCAGCCGTGTGCGGGCGCGGCTGACGCGGCTCTTGATCGTTCCGACGGCGCAGCCGCAGATCTCGGCCGCTTCCTCGTAGGAGAAGCCCGACGCGCCGATGAGGATAATGGCTTCGCGCTGGTCTTCTGGCAGCAACTCGAGCGCGCCGCGAAAGTCTTCGAGGTCAAGCTGGCCGTGCTGGGCCGGGTGAACGGCAAGCCTGGCCGTCATGACGCCATCGCTGTCCTGCACCTCGCGGCCGCGCTTGCGCATCTGCGAATAGAATTCGTTGCGCAAGATCGTGAACAGCCATGCCTTCAGATTGGTGCCGGGCTGGAAGCTTTCATGCTTGTCCCAGGCCTTGACCAATGTTTCCTGCACCAGGTCGTCGGCCTTGTCGGCGTTTTGCGTCAGCGACACGGCAAAAGCCCGCAGGCTCGGGATCGAGCCGAGCAAGTCGGTCTTGAAGCCCTGGGAGACGGCCGCCATGCCTCAGTCCTTCTTTTGTACAGGTTCGGCCTTTTCCAACTGGCTGAGCAGTTGGGCGAAGCGATCCGGCACATTGTCGGAGACCAGCTCGTCATAGTATTGTTTGAGTTTGCGGCCGATTTCCGAGTTCGGCCCAAGCGGGTCGCGGGAAGCGGCCCGGCGCCCGTTGCCAACGCCAGCCGTGGTAGCTTTCGTCATGTTCTTCATTTCGCCCTTCGTCCCAGCCTTAAGCCGCCCTTCAACACATAACGCAAGGCAAGCGGCAGCCTCGTCTGGTTGCCCAACCCGCCTTTAAACGCCAGCCTCACATATTAGTTCCGCACGATTGGAACCTTTTTCAAGGAGCCAGCGTTTCAATTGCTGGGCTTGCAAACCGTTTTTAGCTGTAACATGCAATCACGTCATATGAGGGAGACGTCCACTATGAGCCTATCAGCAACCATCGCTCCGCACCTGCCGTTCCTGCGCCGCTTCTCGCGCGCCGTATCCGGATCGCAAGAGAGCGGCGACGCGCTGGTCGCCGCAATGCTCGAGGCCATCATTGCCGATGTCGACATCTTTCCGGACGCATCGAACGACCGCATCGCGCTCTACAAGGTCTTTGCCAAGCTCTTCACCTCGGTGGCCATTCGCGTTCCGCAGGAGCATGCCCAGTCGGCATGGGAACAGCGCGCCGCGGCCAATCTGAATGCAATTGCGCCTCGTCCCCGCCAAGCCTTTCTGCTGGTTGCGGTCGAAGGCTTCAGCGAAGACGAGGCGGCGGAGATTCTCGACGTCGACGAACAGCAATTCTCCGAACTTCTCGCGCAGGCGAGCAACGAGATCTCCCGTCAGGTGGCAACCGACGTGCTGATCATCGAGGATGAGCCGCTGATCGCCATGGATATCGAGGAAATGGTCGAAAGCCTCGGCCACCGGGTCGTCGGAACGGCGCGCACCCACGCCGAGGCGGTGGCGATGTTCGGCAAGGCGCGGCCAAAGATGGTGCTTGCCGATATTCAGCTTGCCGACGGCAGTTCGGGCATTGCGGCCGTCAATGAGATCCTGTCGTCCACCTCGGTGCCGGTGATCTTCATCACCGCCTTTCCCGAGCGCCTGCTCACCGGCGAGCGGCCGGAACCGGCTTTCCTGGTTACCAAGCCGTTCAATCCGGACATGGTCAAGGCTCTTATCAGCCAGGCCCTGTTCTTTGACCGGCACGCGAAAGCCGCGGCATGAAACAGCGGACGGCCGAACTGCGGCCGCCGAGACAGCCGCTCCCTCGGATCAGATGGGCGTGACGCCGGCTCAATTCACTGGCAACCAACTGGGGCAACCAACTGGATCTTTCCACACACCGCGGCAATTCGGGCCCTGAAGATTTTCAGCATCGTCTTTTTCGGAAAATGGTGGAACAAACGGGGGCGAATCACGTTTTCACCGCAGCATTGGAAGGAGATCGATCATGCTTTACTGGGCGCTCGTATTTCTCGTCGTGGCGATAATCGCCGGTGCGCTTGGTTTCGGCGGCATCGCTGGCACCTCGGCCGGCATAGCGCAGATATTGTTCTTCATCTTTCTCGCCTTCCTGATCATATCGCTTATTGCCGGCCTGATCAGACGAGCGTGAATGCCAAGCGGCCATTCAAGCGAACACTGGAAGCCGCACCCCTCAAACGGTTTCCAGCCACCGCCGGGCAGTGTCCTCCAACGGGATGCCGCTCGGCGGACCGCTTTTTAAGGCTTGATACGAACCTCCTCCTTTTGGAACCCATTTTTCCGCGAACCGTTCAGCCCGACATGGGTTGAGCAAATTGACCGATGCGTTCCAGAGTCGGAAAAATGAAAGACCGCGGCCAGAGTGATGAGATCATCGCTTTGCATCCCGCCGAAAGCGGGATGCAGCTTGGCCGGGCCCTTCTCCATGCACTGCACAATGCCGGGATTTCCGTCCTGTACCAGGATCGCGAGATGAAGACGGTGTGGGCGCGCAACATGCGCGCGCCCTGGACTTCCGATGCCTCCGACAACAACGGCATCTTGCCGCCGGCGCAGGCAGAGCGTATCGGCGCCGCCAAGCACGACGTCATCGTATCCGGCAATCCTCAACATCTTGAACTCAGCGTGCCGGCCGATGACGGCGCCCGCTGGTTTCAGGTGTGGATAGACGCCGACCGCAGCGAGACCGGCGCGGTGCAGGGCGTCGTGACCACCATGGTCGAAACAACCGAGCAGAAACGCCGGGAGCAGACGTTGAAGGCGCTGCTGCGCGAAGTCAGTCATCGCTCCAAGAACCTCTTGGCCATCATCCAGAGCATCGCCACCCAGACGGGCCGTTATTCCGGCAGCATTGACGATTTCCTGACGCGCTTCCGGGGCCGATTGCAGTCGTTGGCCTCCTCGCAGGATTTGGTTACGTCATCCAACTGGCGGGGAGCGGCGCTGCGCGAGCTGGTTTCCGGTCAGGTCGGCAGGTACGGCGCGGACCCCTTGCACAGCCTGCGTTTCCGCGGCGCAAATCCATATCTCAACCCCAATGCCGCCTTGCACATCGGCTTGGCCATGCATGAGCTTGCCGTCAATTCGGTCAGCTATGGCGCACTGTCGCGCAGCGACGGTTTCGTCGAGGTGACGGCCGATCTGACGGCAGCTTCCGCTGGCGAGCCTGCGCTGTCGCTGACATGGGCCGAAGTGATCGGAGCCAACGACAATCAGCGCAGTGAGAAGCGTTTTGGCAGCGTCGCGCTCGAACGCGTCGTGCCCACTTCATTGAATGGAACGGCGACACTTGAGATCACCGGGAACCGCCTCGAATACCGCCTTGTCGTTCCTCACGGCAATTTCGAGACGGATTAACGAGCGGCGGTCGCCGCGCGAGGGCTTGCTGCGCATCGCCATCTTTAACCGACTGTTCACCATAAAGTCCGAACGTGCCGATCCACCGAATTGAGTTTGGCACAAAATGAAGGGAATGGGCCTTGACGGCTGCCGACTTGAACAGACTGGAACAGGCCGCTCGCGTCTCGATGGGCGGTTTTCAGGATCCCGACGCGTCCGCAGCGCCCGCGCCTCGTGCTTCGCCCCTCCGCTTCGCCGCCGTCGCGCTTATGGCCGCGATCGTCCTGACCGCCGCGTCCCAACTGATCTGAATGGAACTCGCCTCTGCTTGATCGATTTGAAACCACTGCCCGAGTGCTCGGCCGTGCCCGTTCGCGGTCACCGGCCTGCAGGGCCAGGCCCAACATGTCGTCGCCAGATGCCTTGCCGTCGATCCGGCGCTCGAGAACGACCATGACAGGATCGTCTGGAACGTGCGTCCCAACGGCACGCTCGATGCTTCCTTGGAGATTTCCGGGTTCGTGGTAGCATCGAACGGCGCACGCCCCGAAAAGGACTATCTTAATCAACAATGAAATCGTGCGGGCAAAGGCCGTACTTTCATGCTAAATGGCGGCTGGAGCTTATTAAAGTGAGGACAAAAGTGAGGATGACTCCATGCGGAAGATGATTATTGCCATGGTTGCCGTGGTTGCGGTCAGCGGCTGCACCACCACGGAAGAGAACGTGGGTATCGGCACTGTGGGCGGCGCGCTCATTGGTGGCGCTGTCGGCGGCGGCAAGGGCGCTTTGATCGGCGCCGGCGCTGGTGCGATTGGCGGTCTGCTCGTTCGCCGTCTGCAAAATGGCTACTGCCAATACAGAGATCGTCACGGCCGGATTTACACAGCTCGCTGCAACTAGTTTCGAACTCCAGGCGAACAGCAAACGCGGAGGCAGGCCACCTGTCTCCGCGTTTGCCCTTTCAGAGCGCTGTTGCGACGCGGCCCACGAGACGGCGTTTCAGGCCGGCAGCGGAACCTTGATTTCCACGTTCAAGCCACCTTCGCGAAAATCGCGCCTGATTGTGCCACGCAATTCGCGCGTGACGTTGAGATCGATCAGTCTGGTGCCAAAACCGCTCTTTGCCGGTGTCTCGAGCTTCTTCTGACCGGCCTCGCGCCAGTTGAGAGCCAATGTCCGGGTGCCGCTACGGGCTTCGAGCGACCAGTCGACCTTCAGCGCACCGACTGAATTGCCGGCTTCGCCATGCTTCAGCGCATTCGTCGCCAGTTCGTGAAAGACTAGGCCGAGTGCCTGCGTCGTCTTTTCATCGAGAAGAACCTGCGGTCCCGACAGCAGCCCTTCAGGAAGCTCACTGCCGAACACCTGGCCTAGCTCGATGCGCAGCAGGTCGCCGAGATCGGCTTTCTGCCAGCGTGAGCGCGTCAGCATGTCCTGAGAAGCCGCCATCGCCTGCAGCCGGGCCGAGAAGGAAGCCGAGAATTCCTGGACGTCGGTGGTGTGCGATGCTGTCTGGCGCGCGATTGCCAGCACCCGCGTGATCGAGTTCTTGATGCGATGCTTCATCTCCTGCAGCATCAGGTCTTTTTCCAGCAGGCTCTTTTCGGTCGTTTCGTGAAGCAGCGAAACCGCCTCATAGGCCCGCTCCTGATAGCGGGCCACCAGCGCGATGGCGCCCGCAAGCAGCAGTCCGAACAATCCGAGCATCACCGGGATGGCGCGCGAGGAAGGTTGCGAGAAAGCACTTGTCGGCCTGAACAGGACGACCCACGGCCGGCCGGCGACGGTGATCTTGCGGGTGACCAGCAGCCTGTCGCCGAGGCTCGAAACAGGCGGCGTTTCCGATTGGAACAGCAGGTTGTCGCTGTCCACCGTGCCGTCATAGATCTCGGTGTTGACCGGCAGCAATGGTGCCCGGCTGAGCGCAGCCTGGAACAGATCACGGGCGCGGAAGGCCGCATAAAGGAAGCCGGCAGTCGAGGATCTCGTCGCGTTCACGGCGTCCGGCGCGGTTTCGACATTGAGCCGGACGAAGACGAGGAACCCGGTAAAGGTCTGCGCGGCACCCGTATCCTTGCCGAACTGCACGAGCCCGCTGGCGTGCTGCTGGTCGTCGGCCATCGCCTTTTCGATCGCCTCGCGCCGCGCCGGCCCGGTGAACATGTCGTAGCCGATGCTGGATTTGTTGGACGGATCCAGCGGTTCGAACAGCACGATGGGCGTACGCCACGGTAAGTTCGTGTCGGGATAGATCGGATGGCTTGCGCCGTGATCGTGCAGGATGTCGCGCTCGACCGCCGCCTCGTTGCCAGTTTTCGCCAGGCGGAGGAAACCGATGCCGCGCAGGCCGGCGAAATTATTGTCGATGTCGAGCGCGTTGAAGAAAGCCTTGAACTCGCCCTGCGAGATACCGCCATTGCGTGCGTCGAACAGCGCCCGGGTCGAACGCAGCAGCGACAGGTCCAGGTCGATGCGGCTTTCGATCCGGTTAAGCGCGTCGTCTGCCGTCGCCTCGAATTTAATGCGGGCCGCCTCCTGGGTGGCAAAATAGGCAAAACCCGCCATCGTCAGGCTGATCAGCGCGACGGCGATAAAAGCGACGGTCGGAAAAAGCTTCTTCAAGTGCTGATACGTCCCGTGGACGGTTCGGCATCTTTATGGGCAAGTCCCGACGCCAACACAATGGCGAGGCCAAAGCATGGTGACGGCTGGCACATTTTGGCGGCTTGTGATTAGCCGGCTAATTCTCGTTCATGCGGCGATCTTCAGCGCGCCCGGCCCCGGAATGGCGCCGGGTGGGCACTTGCCGAGGATGATCATGCCGAGCACCTCGTCCTGGGTGACATCGGTTGTGCGCGCCGTTCCGACAACCCGACCGTTCTTCATGACGCAGACACGGTCGGCAAGCTCGAACACGTCGTGAATATCATGGCTGATCAGGAAGATGCCGATGCCGTCGGCCTTGAGCTGCCTGACCAGTTCGCCGACCTGCGCCGTCTCTTGCGGCCCGAGTGCCGCCGTCGGCTCGTCCATGATCAGGATGCGAGCATTGAACAGGATGGCGCGGGCGATCGCCACCGACTGCCGCTGGCCGCCCGAAAGCTTTACCACCGGCTCCTTGAAGCGTTGGAAACGCGGATTGAGCCTGCCCATCACCTTGCGCGCCTCGGCCTCCATGGCGACGTCGTCGAGCGTACCCCAGCCGGTCATCAGCTCGCGGCCGAGAAACAGGTTGGCGGCCGCATCGACATTGTCGGCCAGCGCCAGCGTCTGGTAGATCGTCTCGATGCCGTACTTCTTGGCGTCGCGGGGATTGGAGATCGAAGCCTCCTCGCCGTTGACGAAAATCTGGCCCGCATCGCGCTTGTAGGCGCCGGACAGGATTTTTATCAACGTCGATTTGCCGGCACCGTTGTGACCGAGCAAAGCCATCACCTCGCCCGGGAAAAGGTCGACAGAGGCATCGTCGACGGCGCGAATGCCGCCGAAAGCGATGGAGATGTTGCGCATGTCGATCAGCGGCGTGCCCGTGGGAGCGGTTTTGTCTGCCATGCTCGTCCTTCCTCCCTAGAGGTCCTGCTTGAGCACCAAGTTGTACGAAAACCGGTTTCCACCTTGCGGGATCATGCTCAGACCCGTTTGCGATAGACGGTATCGAGCCACACCGCGACCACCAGCACGGCTCCGACAACGATGCTCTGCAGCGGCGAATCGATGCCGAGCAGCACCATGCCGGACTGCAGCGACTGCATCAAAAGCGCGCCGAGCATGGCGCCGAGCACTGTGCCGGAGCCGCCGGCGAGCGACGTGCCGCCGATCACCGCCGCCGCGATGACCAGGAGCTCGTCCAGCGTGCCCAGCGCATTGGTCGACGAGTTCTGCCTGGCTGACGAGATCGCTGCGGCGATCGTCGCCAGCACGCCCATGATCATGAACACCTTCATGGTCACCCAGCGCGTGTTGATACCGGCAAGGTTGGCTGCTTCCGGATTGCCGCCGATGGCGAAGACATAGCGGCCGAAACGGGTACGCTTGGCGATGAAGGTCATGATCAGCCCTACGGCTACAGCCATCAGCACGGGTATGGCGATGCCATGGGCGATGAACAGCCCGCCTTCGGGAACGGTTATATTGTTGGCCGCCGCATATCTGTTCACGATGCCGACCGGCCAAGGATAGGAATTGGCAAGCCATATGGCGCCCATGATGACAAGGCAAGTGACGGCCCCGAGGAACGTCTCGGCCCAGATCGGGCGTAACGGGAAGCGGAACCGCTTGCGCTGCACCCGCCCGTTGAGCAGCATGAACACAACCGCCAGGCACGCGACAATTCCGACGATCCAGCTCCATCGCGCGCCGATCGAACCCGTCGGTCCGCCGCCCATCAGCTGGAAAGTGGCATCCAGCGGCGCAATCGTCTGCCCACTGACGACCCACCATGCGGCACCCCGCCAGACCAGAAGGCCGCCCAGCGTCACGATGAAGGCCGGCACCTCGAGATAAGCGATGATGTATCCCTGGAACGCTCCGATCAGAAGGCCAAGCGCCAGGCCGATGGCCAGTGCCAGGATCCAGATCCAGGGGTTGCCTAATTGCAGACCGACCATTCGCACCAGGAAATGCACCTGCGCAAAACCCATGACCACGCCGATCAGGCCTTCGGCGGAGCCGACCGACAGGTCGATATTGCGCATGACGATAACCAGCACCATTCCGGCGGCCATTATGGCCACGGCCGAAGTCTGCACCGACAGGTTCCAGAGATTGCGTGGCGTCAGGAAGGTCCGGCTGTCGAAGTCGAACGGATTGACGCCGAGCCGTACGCTAGAAATGACATGCAGGCCGACCCAGATGACCAGCAGCGCGCCGACCATGCCGAGCATGCGCGTGTCGAGTTCGGTTGCCTTGAGAAATCGGGCAACGATGCCGAGCTCGGATTCCCGTGCCCGGTCTGCCGTGTTGTCGACCGGCGTGTTGGACGTCGTGTCGGTCATGATGTTTCTCCCGCCGGGTTGCCGTCTGCCGCGGATGCCGGAAGCAGCCTAGAAGTTATCCGCCGGAAGCGGAAAAACAACTCTTGTTGAAAAAACGCCGCGGCGAGCGGCCGCGGCGTTCGGACTTCTCGGAAACGTCGGCTCAGTTGCAGACTGCAACAGTGCCAGCCGTCACGCCGGCGCAGACCTCTTCTTTCTTGATCCAGCCGGCGTCGATGACGACGTTGAGGTTGTCCTTGGTGATGGCGACCGGGGTCAGGAACAGCGACTTGACGGTATTGCCGCCGGGCGTGGTGAAATCCTTCACGCCGGCAATGTCGGTCATCTGCTTGCCGTCGGCCAGTTGCGAGGCGATCTCGGCGGCATTCTTGCCGAGCTCGCGCGCATCCTTCCACACCGACACGGTCTGTGTGCCGAGCGCGATGCGGTTCAGCGCGGCGTGGTCGCCGTCCTGGCCCGAAACCGGAACCGATCCGGCCAGCCCTTGCGCCGTCAGCGCGGCGACGACGCCGCCGGCAGTGCCGTCATTAGCGGCGACCACGGCATCGACCTTGTTGTCGTTGGCGGTCAGGAACTGTTCCATGTTCTTCTGAGCGTTGGCCGGCAGCCAGCCGTCGGTATAGGCCTCGCCGACATTCTTGATCTTGCCGCCGTCGATGGCCTCCTTCAGCACCTCCATCGAACCGGCAAACAGGAAATCGGCATTCGGATCGGAACCCGAACCCTTGATGAAGACGTAGTTGCCTTCCGGCTTCACCTTGAAGACTTCGCGGGCCTGCATGCGGCCGACTTCCTTGTTGTCGAAGGTCAGGTAAAAGACGTCCTTGTTCTCGATCAGCCGGTCGTAGCCGACAACCGGAATACCTTCGTCCAGCGCCTTTTGCACGGCCGGCCCGATGGCCGAGGCATCCTGCGCCAGGATGATCAGTGCGTTGGCGCCCTGCGAGATCAGGCTCTCGACGTCGGTGAGCTGCTTGCCGGGGTTGGACTGTGCGTCGGCGGAAATATACTTGTCGCCTGCGGCCTCGATGGCCGCCTTCATTGCGGCCTCGTCGGTCTTCCAGCGCTCTTCCTGGAAGTTCGACCAGGAAACGCCGATGACCTTGTCTTTAGCCTGCGCCACCGACGCCAGCGCCAGCGTCATGGCGACACCCGCCAGAATGGCGGTCGTGAATTTCTTCATCATATCCTCCCTGCGCCGCGTACGGCGTGATCAATTGGCTCAAAGACCAGCTTAGAAGCTCTAATTTTTTCGAGCCTCGAAAAAATACTGGCCCGATCTCCTGCTGCTGTCAACATCGATTCTGATGGATTTTGATGACTCTGCGAGTTTTTTCGAGCGTCGGAATAAACGATGACAGCGCCACCTGCATCTGACACTATTTGCCTGCATCCGACACTATTTGTCGGACATTACCGACGGCTTCCGGTTCATGAGCGGCCGCGGGCAACCGGGAGGAAAGCAAACCAATGTCGGTCGGAATCCGCCATGACGATTTGCGCCGGCGCAACCGGGCGATGGTGATCTCGGCGGTGCGCCGGGCCGGCCAGCCATCGCGTACTGAGATCGCAGCTACCACCGGCCTCAGTCATTCGACCATATCGGCGATCTCTTCCGACCTGATACGGGAAGGCATCCTCGCCGAGAGCAAGGCAAGTGAGCCCGTTTCGTTGAAACGCGGTCGTCCGCAGGTCGGCCTCGCCCTCAATCCGGAAGCGGCGGCGGTGCTGACCGTGGTGTTGTCGCTGAATTTCCTGTCGGCCGCCATTATCGACTATACGGGACAGGTGATCGCCGAGGAACAGCGCCGGCTGGACACGCTGACCATGCCGCGCGACGAGTTGATCCGTGAATGCATGGCCATCGTCCGGCGCCGGCTGCAGGATCCAGACCTTGACGTCCGCAGTGTCGCCCGCATCGCCCTGGCGATTCAGGGCATTACCGACTCCCCTGCACGCGCCATGCTGTGGTCGCCGATCACGCCGCAGACCGACATCGCCTTTGCCGACATGCTGGAGGACGAATTCGGCACCCCGGCAACGGTGGAGAACGACTGCAACATGATGGCGGTGGCTTTGCGCTGGCGCAATCCGGATCGCTATCGCGACGACTTCATCGCCATCCTGCTTTCGCATGGCATCGGCATGGGGCTGGTGCTGAAGGGCGAACTGTTCACCGGGACGCATTCCTCGGGCGGCGAATTTGGCCACATGATCCATCGTCCGGGCGGCGCGCTCTGCCGTTGCGGGCGGCGCGGCTGCATCGAGGCCTATGCCGGCAACTACGCCATCTGGCGCAACGCCAGGCAGATGAGCGAAGACAGCGAACCGGTCGCCGACGTCAGCGACGCCGACATGCGAGCACTGGCGGCCCGGGCGCGCGAGAAAGATGGGCCGGAACGCGAGGCCTACCGCAAGGCCGGCGAAGCGCTGGGTTTCGGTCTCGGCTCGCTGTTCGCGCTGATCGATCCGGCACCGGTCGCGATGGTCGGCGCCAGTGCCGCCGCCTTCGATCTGATCGAGCCGGCCTTGCGGAAGGCAATCGCCCAGACCGCCGGCGGCCAGCATTCAGGCTCGATCTCCTTCGATACAGAGCCGAACGAATTGCCGCTGATCCGCGAAGGCTGCGCGATGCGGGCGTTAAGCTTCGTCGACCAGGAGATTTTCGCGCCGGGCGCGCAAATGAGGCCCAGCGTCAGAAAGAACGTAGCCTGACCAGGCGGGTCAATCTTCCCTGATCGCATAGCCGGCACCGCGGATGGTGCGGATGACATCCGGCATCCGGCCGTTGTTGACGGCTTTGCGCAGCCGCCCGACATGCACGTCGACGGTGCGTTCGTCGATGTAGATTGTCTCGCCCCAGACATTATCGAGTAACTGGCTGCGCGAGAAGACACGGCCCGGATGCCGCATCATGAACTCGAGCAGCCGGAATTCGGTCGGCCCGAGCCTGATTTCGCTCTTCTTGCGATAGACCCTGTGCGATTCGCGATCGAGAACGATGTCGCCGACCTTCAGCACGCTGGACAGCACTTCCGGCTTGGCGCGCCGCAGCAGCGCCTTGACCCTGGCCATGAATTCCGGTGTCGAAAACGGTTTGACCAGATAGTCGTCGGCGCCGGTCGAAAGACCGCGCACCCGGTCGCTCTCCTCGCCGCGCGCGGTCAGCATGATGATCGGTAGCCGCTCGGTTTCGGGGCGCACCCGCAGCCGACGACAGAGCTCGATGCCGGAAACCGCTGGTATCATCCAGTCGAGCACCAAAAGGTCGGGCACATTCTCCTGCAAACGGATCTCGGCTTCGTCGCCGCGTGTCACCACCTCGACCTGGTAGCCTTCGGATTCGAGATTGTAGCGGAGCAGCACACCCAACGGCTCCTCGTCCTCCACCACCATTATGCGTGGTGCGATCATCGGCTGGGCACCCCCATCATGTCACCGGTGCGGACATTGTCGTTTCGTCCTGCTTCGGACGATTGACCGGCAATTGCTCGCCGGTCAGCACATAATACGCATTTTCGGCGATGTTGGTGACATGGTCGCCGATCCGCTCCAGATTCTTGGCGCAGAACAGCAGGTGCGTGCAAGCGGTGATGTTGCGCGGATCTTCCATCATGTAGGTCAACAGCTCGCGGAACACGGAGGTGTATTTGACGTCGATGCGCTCGTCGGCGGCACGCAGCTTGGCCAACGCGGCCGCATCGCCTGCAGCATATTCCTCGATGACACCCTGCACCTGGATGAGAACCAGCTGCGCCATCGCGTCGATGGAATGCGACAGGTCCCGCGGCGTGGCGCTGAGGCTGACCGCACTCACGCGCTTGGCGATATTCTTGGCAAGGTCGCCGATGCGTTCGAGGTCGCCCGCCATGCGGATCGCTCCGACCACATGGCGAAGATCGTGGGCCATCGGCTGGCGTTTGGCGATCAGGGTGATGGCGCGGTCGTCCAGTTCGCGTTGACGCGCATCCATGATGGCGTCGTCGGAAACGACGCGTTGCGCCAGCACGTTGTCGGAATTCAACAGGGCCTTGGTCGCCCCGCCGACCATCGAACCGGCGAGGTCGGCCATGTCGCGGATCAGCTTGCTGATCTGCTCGAGATCCTCGTCGAAAGAAGCGACTGTGTGTTCGCCCATGGTCCTGTCCTCATATGCATGATCGGAACGGCTCAGCCGAAGCGGCCAGTGATGTAGTCCTGCGTGCGCTTCTCGCGGGGTGACGTGAAGATCTTCTCGGTCCGGTCGAACTCGACCAGCTCACCCAGATACATGAAGGCGGTCTGGCGCGACACGCGCGCCGCTTGCTGCATGTTGTGGGTTACGATGACGATCGTGTAGTCGGCTTGCAACTCGTCGATCAGTTCCTCGATCTTGGCGGTCGACAACGGGTCGAGGGCCGAAGCCGGTTCGTCGAGCAGAATGACTTCCGGCTTCACGGCCACCGTGCGGGCGATACAGAGCCGCTGCTGCTGGCCGCCGGACAGGCTCAAGCCGCTGGCGTTGAGCTTGTCCTTGACCTCGCTCCACAGCGCGGCGCGCTTCAACGCCTGTTCGACGCGGCCGTCCATCTCGGACTTGCCGAGGTTCTCGTAGAGCCTGACGCCGAAGGCGATGTTCTCGTAGATCGACATCGGGAACGGCGTCGGCTTCTGGAACACCATGCCGATCTTGGTCCTGAGGAGGTTGAGATCCTGCGACCGGTCGAGAATGTTCTTGCCGTCGAGCAGCACCTGGCCCTCGGCCGTCTGTTTTGGGTAGAGCTCATAGATGCGGTTGAACACACGCAGCAGCGTCGATTTCCCGCAGCCGGAAGGGCCGATGAAGGCCGTGACACTGCGCTCAGGCAGCGACAGGCTGATGTCCTTCAGCGCCTTGCTCTGGCCGTAGTAGAAGTTGAGATTCTTGACCTCGATCTTCGTCTTCTCGGCGACCGTTTCGGCCATCGTCATGTCTGGGGACAACATCTGTGTCATCTGTCCTCTCTGCGTCCGGTAAGGCTGCGGGCGAGGATGCTCAAGCCCAGAACCGTCAGGGTGATTATGAGTGCGCCGGTCCACGCCAGTTGCTGCCATTCCTCGTAAGGGCTGAGAGCGAACTGGAAGATGGTCACCGGCAGGCTGGCCATCGGCGCGTTGATATTGCTGCTCCAGAACTGGTTGTTGAGCGCGGTGAAGAGCAGCGGCGCCGTCTCGCCGGAAATGCGTGCTATCGCCAGCAATATGCCGGTGACGATGCCGGACAATGCGGCGCGGTAGGCGACCGAACGGATCACCACCCAGCGTGGCGCGCCGATCGCGGCACCGGCTTCACGCAACGCGTTCGGCACCAGGTTGAGCATGTCTTCAGTGGTGCGCACGACCACCGGAATGACCAGGATGGCAAGCGCAACGGCGCCGGCAATGGCCGAGAAATGTCCCATTGGCCGCACCATCAGCTCATAGACAAACAAGCCGATGATGATCGACGGCGCCGACAACAGGATGTCGTTGATGAAGCGGACGACGGTGGTGATGCGCGAAAAGCGTCCATACTCGGCCATGTAGGTCCCCGCCAGCACGCCGATCGGCGTGCCGACGACAACGGCGATGATCGTCATCAGCAGGCTGCCCGCGATGGCATTGAGCAGGCCGCCGGCCTCGCCCGGTGGTGGCGTCATCTCGGTGAAGACCGCGAACGAAAGCCCGGCTGTGCCCTTATAGACCAGTGCGCCGAGGATGAGCGCCAGCCAGGCAAGCCCGATGCCGGCGGCGACGACGCAAAGCGCCATCATCACCGAATTCCTGGCTTTGCGG
This sequence comes from Mesorhizobium sp. M0185, assembly GCF_040322175.1. Classification (NCBI taxonomy): domain Bacteria; kingdom Pseudomonadati; phylum Pseudomonadota; class Alphaproteobacteria; order Hyphomicrobiales; family Phyllobacteriaceae; genus Mesorhizobium; species Mesorhizobium sp. M0185. The sequence continues at coordinate 65,063 of NZ_JAMYSY010000035.1, forward strand.
CGGCTGTGGAGCGATGAGGATGGCGACATCGGTCAGGCTCCCGTACGGGCGTCGATCCGCATCAGCATATAGCGGGCGGCGGCAAGGATCAGGAAGGTGATGACGAAGAGGATCAGGCCGAGCGAAACCAGCGAGGAGGTGTAGAGGTCGCCGTCGGCCTCGGTGAATTCATTGGCGATGGTCGCCGAGATCGTCGTGCCCGGCGCGAACAGGGAGGCACTGATGCGGTGGGCGTTGCCGATGACGAAGGTCACCGCCATGGTCTCGCCGAGCGCCCGGCCGAGGCCAAGCATGACGCCGCCCATGATGCCGATGCGGGTATAGGGAATGACCACGCGCCGGGTCACTTCCCAGGTCGTGCAACCGATGCCATAGGCCGATTCCTTCAGCACCGCCGGCACCGTATCGAAGACATCCTTGGTGATCGAGGTGATGAAGGGCAACACCATGATGGCGAGGATCAGCGCCGAGGTCAGAAGGCCGATGCCGTAAGGAGGGCCGGCGAAAAGGCTGGATAGTCCCGGCACGCCATGGAAGATGTTGATGATGAAGGGCTGTATCGTCGTCTGCAGGAATGGCGCGAACACGAACAGGCCCCAGATGCCGTAGATGATCGAAGGAATGCCGGCCAACAGCTCGACCGCTATGCCGATCGGGCGCCTGAGCGGGCGCGGGCAGAGCTCGGTGAGAAAGACTGCAATGCCGATGCCGATCGGAACCGCGATCAGGATGGCGATGGCCGCCGTGACCAGGGTGCCGTAGATCGGCGCCAGTGCGCCAAATTTTTCCGTGACCGGATTCCAGCTTTCAGTCGTCAGGAAGGAGAAACCGAAGGACGACAGCGCCTGCCACGAGCCGGCAAACAGCGAGATCGCGACACCGCCGAGGATGACCAGCACAAGAATTGCGGAAGCGCGGGTGAGTCCGCGGAATATGGCATCTGTGAGCGCGAAGCGCCGCACCGTAGCTTCCCTGGCCCGGGCTGCTGCAGATGATGGCATGGCATCGGAAGCGATGGTCATTGGGTCCTCGCGATTGAAGGCAACAGGGAGGGCGCCATCGACGCCCTCCCTGGAGGAGATTACATAGCCGAGTAGAGCGGCTTGCCGTCGTCGCCGACGACTTCCTTGGCCCACATGGCCTTGACGCTCTCAACCACCTTGTCGGGCATCGGAACGTAGTCCAGCTCGCCGGCCATCTCGTCGCCCTTGTCGTATGCCCAGGCGAAGAATTTGAGCGCTTCGCCGGTGGTCGCGGCATCATCCGGCTTCTTGTAGAGCAGGATCCACGTTGCCGCCGTCATCGGCCAGGACTCGGCGCCCGGCTCGTTGGCGAGGATGACGCCATAGCCCGGCTGCGAGCTCCAGTCGGCATTGGCCGCTGCCGCCGAGAACGCCGCCGCGGCGGGCTCGACCTTCTTGCCGTCCTTGTTGATCATATCGGTGTGGGTGAGCTTGTTCTGCTTGGCGTAGGCATATTCGACATAACCGATCGCGCCGCCGGTCTGGGAGACGTTGTTGGCAACGCCCTCGTTGCCCTTGGCGCCGATGCCGACCGGCCATTCCACGGCCTTGTCGACGCCGACCTTTTCTTTCCAGTCCGCGCTGACGTCGCCGAGGTAATAGGTGAAGTTGAACGTCGTGCCCGAACCATCGGAACGGTGAACGACCGCGATCGCCTGCGAAGGCAGCTTGACGTCCGGATTAAGCTTCTTGATCGCTTCGTCATCCCAGCTCGTGATCTTGCCGAGGAAGATGTCGGCCAGCGTCGGGCCGTCGAGAACCAACTCGCCGGGCTTGATGCCTTCGAGATTGACGACGGGAACGATGCCGCCCATCACCATCGGGAACTGAGCCAGTCCGGTCGCTTCAAGCTCGTCGCCCTTGAGCGGCGCATCCGAAGCGCCGAAGGTAACGGTCTTGGCTTTGATCTGCTTGATGCCGCCGCCGGAACCGATCGACTGGTAGTTAAGGCCAACGCCGGTGTCTTTCTTGTAGGTGTCGGCCCACTTCGCATAGATCGGGTAGGGGAAGGTGGCGCCGGCGCCGGAGATGTCCGCGGCGAGCGCGGCGGACAGGGTGAGGGTGGTCGTCGCCGCAGCCATTGCAATCGCAACGGCCGCCGAGCGGATGAAATGTCTCATGTGGCCTGCTCCTGTTCGGAATATGGTCTCTCGGCGCCATTCCTCCGGCGCCCGCTGAGGCCAATAGCCCCCGATTATTACAGTCGCATGACAGTTTCATGTCGCTCCGGTAACGGCGCCCAGCCGGGTTAAGAAGGAGCGGCCGCGGGCTTTGTCGGCATGGGCCGCGGTTTGCCGCTGGAATCAGCAGCTTGCGTGAATTCCGGCCGGCATCGTCTGCTCGGCGATCGTAGCCACCGGCTTTAAAAGAAAAAAGCCGGACGGGAGCGCGTTGCATGCAGCCAGAACGTGTCATGGCCGCGCCATCGCCGAAACAGGTCCGTTGGGGTAAATCTGACCCTGTTTCTTGCCGGCGGTCGCTGCTCCCGCCCGTAACTGGAGGAGCGGAACTTCGAATATCCCATTGTCGCCACTGAGCGCAGCTTTGGTATGGTGCGATCGCACCATGGCCTTACGCTGGAAGCGTTGACGAATCGCAAGGTTCTAACTCGCGCTGGACCTCCATCCGCGCCCGACCCGGCGCTCGATCTTCGAGCAACGCCTTCGACTGGAAGTGCGACGACTCTACTTCACGGTATCTACTCCCTTCGCCCTATTCCGCCGGTTGTCGGTTAGGCCGAAGCAGCGTTATAAGCTTGCAGGGGTATTGCTGATGTCTCGACGGATTCTGCCTGTCTTCCTGTGCCTGGCGCTGCCTCTGGGAAGCGGCTGCGCGCGCAGCTATGACGGCACCGTCATCATTCCCAAGCCGCTCGATGTTCGCCGTTTCTGGGACAGGCCTTCGCCGCAGGCGCAAGCCGAACAGTCGCAACTGGAGACCGACGTCTTTCCAGTGGCGCCGCAAACGCCGAAAAGGCCGGCGGTGCGCAGGAGCGCGGCTTCCGTTGCAACGCCTCGGAGGAGGATCACCAACAACCCGCCCATGCTGTCGCCGGAGCCGACGAAGCCGCTAACTTGCAAGAATGTCAGCGAGCCCGGCAAACGGGCCCGCATGGTCTGCGAATAACCAGCCGACGTCCGTCGATGCGTACGGCTCCAGGCCTTGAAGCGGCTATCCGGCCAGCCGTCTCGGAACATCGCCCGCCCTGGTCAGTCCGCCGGGAAAAAGGCCGGCCCGACCACTCTCACCGGCCGCGCGCCGATCGCTTTCTCGATCGACTGATGCTGGGCAATCCCTGGCACCTCGAAAACCGGCGTTTTTGCCCCTGCGAGAGCGGCACCGGCAGTTTCGATCCCGGATTCAGGAATTTCCGCGACGACGCCAAGATCCGGCTTTGCCGTCGGCAACGGAATGATGGCGTTGCTCATGTTGGCCGGTGTCACGGTTCGTGCCCTGAGCTCGGCGACGCGCCGGTAATAGCGCTTGACGTCGCAGGCCTTGAAGTTCGCGTCGTCGCGGTACCGGAACGCGGCAGGTAGCTCCACATAGGGTTTTCCCGACTCGAGCGCGACCATCTCCTCGGTCTCGCGAGTGGCGTCGCTCAGCGTATAGAGGTCGACGCCGGCATCGTCGCAGATGTAGCGACACTGATCGACCGTTTCCTTCAGATCGTCGCCCTTGGCGAACTGCGATTTTGGCGCGGGGAAGAAATATCCGTCCGACAAGCGAACGCAAAACAGCATCCGATTGCCGCCAATTGTTGTGCCTGCGGACTGGGCCTTGGGTGCCGTGCGTTGCTGCGCCGGCTGTTTCTTGGCAGCGGGGGCGGCGCAGCCCAGCGCGACAAACCTGGCCTTCAATCTGGACGTGTCCCTGCTCGAATTCGACAGTCTGGCGATCTGCCGTTGCACCTCCGCCTTGCTGCTGACCAGGTCGGCGCAGGGATTGAAGAAGAAGCCGGCCGTTTTCGCCGTGCATCTGCGTTGTCTCTCAAGCTTTTGAATCGCGGCGAGTTGCCGGCGCAGTTGGGCAAGCTCGGGGCTGGTCCCGCCGCTGCGCCCCGCCGAAAGCAATTGGCTCCTGATGGCACCGCAGCTATCCGCGTAGGAGAAGGATGTGCCGAGCGCAACGGCTATTGCCGACACCAGCATCAGAATCGTGAGGGGCCAGAAGCGTGTCACTGGAACGACCATTATCCTTGTTGCACCGAGAACAGGATTTCTTTGTCGACTACGGATAAGTACTAGCTAAATCAGTTTTTC
>NZ_JAMYSY010000036.1:0-66426 GCF_040322175.1 Mesorhizobium sp. M0185
AGGGCCGGAAACCGCTCAAACTCCTTGCGCACGTTGGCAACGCGAACTTCCATGCAAATCCCTTTTGTAGTTGATGCATGCCGTTATCCCAAAACCGGTTCCCACTTTTGGGCGACATCAAATCTTTGTTTTATGCATGTCGTTGTCCAAAAACCGCTACACACTTTTGGGCGACATGCATTTGTCAGTGTCCGCGCGTCGCGGCGATCTCGGCGCCGTAGCGCATCTCGAGAAGTGTTTTCAAGACCAGCGTGACGAGCGCCAGGCCGGCAAGCAGCGAAGCGACGGCAAAGGCGGCGGCGGCATTGTACTCGTTATAAAGGATTTCAACATGCAGCGGCATGGTGTTGGTTAGCCCGCGTATGTGGCCCGACACGACCGAGACCGCGCCGAACTCGCCCATGGCACGGGCATTGCACAGCAACACGCCGTAGAGCAATCCCCATTTGACGTTGGGCAATGTCACGTACCAGAACGCCTGCCAGCCGTTGGCCCCGAGCGACAGGGCAGCCTCCTCGTCGCCATTGCCCTGTTCCTGCATCAGCGGGATCAATTCGCGGGCGACGAAGGGGAAGGTGACGAAGACGGTGGCCAGCACGATGCCCGGCACGGCAAACAGGATGACGATGCCATGCGCCTTGAGCCAGGCGCCGAGCAGGCCTTGCGCGCCGAACAGAAGTACATAGACCAGGCCGGAAATGACCGGGGAGACCGAAAACGGCAGGTCGATCAGTGTGGTCAGGAACGCCTTGCCCTTGAACTCGAACTTGGCGATCGCCCAGGCGGCGGAAATACCGAAGACGATGTTGAGCGGCACCGAGATCGCCGCGACCAGAAGCGTCAGGCGGATCGCCGAGCGCGTGTCCGGTTCGCTCAGCGCCTGTGTGTAGGCCTCGATACCTTTGGCGAAAGCTTCCTTGAAGACGATGATCAGCGGCAGGAGCAGGAAAATGCCGAGGAAGGCAAAGGTCACTATCATCAGCACGGTTCTCGCCGTGCGGCTCTCGGTCACCGCCGGCGACTGGCTTTCATGGTGCGGCGCGTAGGATTTGATCTCCGGGTCAGCCATAGCGCTTGCGGCTCCAGGTCTGCACCAGGTTGATGACCAGCAGCATGACGAAGGACAGCGCCAGCATGATCGCCGCTATCGCGGTCGCCGCGGCGTAATTATATTCCTCCAGCCGGATGACGATCAGAAGCGGCGCGATCTCGGATTTGAACGGCAGGTTGCCGGCGATAAAGATGACGGAACCGTACTCGCCGACGCCGCGCGCGAAGGCCAGCGCGAAACCGGTGACGATGGCAGGCGCCAGTCCGGGTAGTAGAACGCGGCTGATGATCTGGAAGCGATTGGCGCCGAGCGTGGCGGCCACTTCTTCTACCTCCTTGTCGATCTCCTCCATGATCGGCTGCACGGTGCGCACGACGAAGGGCAGACCGATGAAGATCAGCGCGATGACGATGCCGAGCGGCGTATACGCGACCTTAATGCCGAGCGGCGTCAGCAGGCTTCCGATCCAGCCATTCGGTGCGTAAAGCGTGGTCAGCGCGATGCCGGCAACCGCCGTCGGCAGCGCGAAGGGCAGGTCGACCATGGCATCGGCGATGCGGCGGCCTGGAAAGCTGTAGCGCACCAGCACCCACGCGACGATCGTGCCGAAGACGACGTTGACGGCGGCGGCAACGAAGGCGGTGCCGAAGCTGATTTCAAGCGCGTTGATGGTGCGGCGGTCGGTGACGATCGCCCAGAAGTCGGTCCAGCCGAGCGCCGCCGAGCGCCAGATCAGCCCGGACAGGGGGATGAGGATGATGAGGGTGAGGTAGGCAAGCGAGAAGCCGAGCGTCAATCCGAAACCCGGAATGACGCTCGGCTGCCTGAATCGCCACCTCGCCTTGGCGGGTGCTGTGGTCATGTCGTCCTGATCTAAATGCTACTGGGCCGGCTTGTAGATCTGGTCGAATATACCACCATCGCCGAAATGATAAGGCTGTGCCTTCTTCCAGCCGCCAAAAAGCGGGTCGTCGATGGTGATCAGCTTGATCTCAGGCAGCTTGGCCAAGTCCTCCGCCGGCACCAACTCGGGCTTCGAAGGGCGATAATGGTTTTTGGCGATGAGCGTCTGGCCTTCCTTGGAATAGAGATAGCTCAGATAAGCTTCGGCAACTTTCCGCGTGCCTTTGGCGTCGACATTAGCGTCGACCACGGCGACCGGCGGCTCGGCCAGGATCGAGGTCGGCGGGTAGACGATATCGAAATTGTCGGCGCCGAACTCGTCGAGCGCCAGATAGGCCTCGTTTTCCCAGGCGAGCAGCACGTCGCCCAGCCCTTTTTGCGCGAAGGTCACGGTTGCGCCGCGCGCACCGGTATCGAGAACCGGGACATGCGCATAGAGATTGCCGACGAATTCCTTGGTCTTGGCCTCGTCGCCGCCATCCTTGGCGCTGGCGTAGGCCCAGGCGGCGAGATAGTTCCAGCGCGCACCACCGGAGGTCTTGGGATTCGGCGTGATCACCTGGACGTCGTCCTTGACCAGATCGCCCCAGTCATGGATGCCCTTGGGGTTTCCCTTGCGGACGAGAAAGATGATGGTCGAGGTGTAGGGCGCCGAATTGTTTTCGAATTTCGTCCGCCAGTCGGGATTGATCCTCTTCGCTTTCGAGACAATGGCGTTGATATCGCCTTCGAGCGCCAGCGTCACCACGTCGGCGTCGAGCCCGTCGATCACGGCGCGCGCCTGCGCGCCCGACCCGCCATGCGATTGCTGGACGGTGACCGTCTCGCCTGTCTCGGCCTTCCAGTGGGCGGTGAAGGCCTCGTCGAATTGCTTGTAGAGCTCACGCGTCGGATCATAGGACACGTTGAGAATGGTGGTGTCGGCAAACGCGAAACCGAGCGTGCCGAACTGGACAGACGTGGCGACCAGTGCGCCGAGCAGTTTCCTGAAATGAGGTTTGGTCATTTCCGCCTCCGTTGAACTCGCGCCAAATCTACCGAATTGATAGAATTTAGATGCATTCAATGTTGCCTTTTTTGGCCTATTGAAGCAATTTTTCGCCTAGTTTCGGCGATGCGAGAAACTATTTTCCCGCATGGACCATGATCGCGCTCCCGACGCGATTATCTAGAGACGGCTAGCTCTTCGGCAATGGCTGCGTCGCGCCCGAAGGTTTCGGCCGGCTATTCGGCGGTAACGGGAAAGTTGAAGCGCTCTTTTGGAAACGGCTCGTTCTCCAGCGTGAAGTGCCACCATTCGCGGGCGTAATTCTTGAAGCCGCGGGCACGCATCGCCTCGACAAGTCTTTTGCGGTTAGCCGCCGCTTCACGGGCTATCGGTCGGTGAGCCGTTTCGCTCGCTGGATCGAAACAGTCGAAACCCGTGCCGAAATCGAGCGTGTCGGCATCGGTCGCGCCGCAGGCCGGTTTCGGAGCGCTCTTGCGGTCGGCTCGCGCGATCGCGACATCGACCGTCGATCCGCGCGAATGGGTGGACAGTTCGCCGATATAGCCCTTGGCGATGAGATCCTTGCGCTTGACCTTTGGGTACCATTGCGGGTCCGGTGGCCCGCTCGTTTTTGTCCATTCACGCATGTCGGAGACAGCCCGCGCAGGGCGATAGCAGTCGAACACGACCAGCGTCAGTCGTTCGGCGGCAATCGCTTTCTGCACTGCCGAAAGCGCTTGCGCCGCTTGCCTGGTGAGGACGCATACCGGCGCATCGTAGCCGCTTACCTTGCGATGCAGGAAATTTTCGAGGCCGGCATAGCGGATATCCTGCCGGATATTGGGATCGATGTCGGCTAGCCGAACAAAGCTGGCGGGCAGCGCGTCAGCAGACGCCGAGGAAATACCGGCGGCCGAAAGCAAGACGTAAAATCCAATCCCCTGAATCACCTGCCAGAAATTATTCAAGGGAAACTTTCACTCGACGAAAACCTTCACACTGGCCGCGCGTCCCGCCGCGTCGATCACGGTTAGGGTCGAATAGCCGGCGCCGTCCGGCTGCCAGGTCGCGGTGCGCCGCCGGTCGATGCCGACCAGCGGCTTGCCGTTGGCCAGCCAGCGGAATGGTGCGCGGCCGCCTTGCAGCTTGAGCACCAGCGGCGAGGCGTCGGCCGAGGAAGTGCCGAGATCGACGCGAGCGCCGTCGGGCGGAAAGATGATGGTTGGTGCAGGTTCGCTCGGCGTCGCCTGTACCAGCCCATCGGCGCCGGCGCCGAAGCGCGTCAGCGTCACCGGCAGCTCCTCGCGCTTCGGACGCCGGACGCCGGACGGCTGGCTCGGCAGCGGTACGGCGGCCAGGCTGGAACGGGCAAAACCTTCGAACAGGATGGGCGCAGCCGAGACATAGCCGGACAGGCCGGGCACCGCGCCGGCGTCGGGGCGGCCGACCCAGACGCCGAGCACGTAGCGGCCGTCGAAGCCGACCGACCAGGCGTCGCGATAGCCGTAGGAGGTGCCGGTCTTGTAGGCGATGCCGCGTTGGGCGGCACCCTGGGGAGGCTTGACGCCTGACAGGATGTCGGTGATCTGCCAGGTCGCCTGCCCGTCGAGGATGGTGGTGGTCGAGCGTTCGGCATTCGCCGGCTCGGTGCCGTCATGCAGCGTGTGTGCCTTGCCGCCATTGGCAAGGCCGGCATAGAGTTGGACCAGGTCGCGCAGGGTCACCCCGACGCCGCCGAGGCCGATCGCCAGGCCGGGCGCTTCGTTGACGGGCAGGATAGGGGTCACATCGGCCTGGCGAAAGCGTGCCATCAGCCGGGCCGGGCCGACCGCGTCGAGCACGCGGATCGCCGGCACGTTGAGCGACAATTGCAGCGCCTGCCTGATGCTGACATCGCCCTGATAGCCCATGTCGAAGTTCTTCGGCCGATACCCGGAGAAATCCGCTGGGCTGTCCTCGATCAGCATCTCCTGCGCCACCAGGCCTTGTTCGAAGGCGAGGCCGTAGATGAACGGCTTCAGCGTCGAGCCAGGCGAACGAACGACCTTGGTCATGTCGATCCAGCCCGAACGGCTGGCATCGAAGAAATCGGCCGAGCCGACCTCGCCAAGAATATCGCCGGTGCGGGCATCGGCCAGCACCATGGCCACCGAGAGGCGAGGGCCGAGCCTGGCGGCCGCATCCTTGGCCACCTGCTCCAGCCCTTCCTGGACACTCTTGCGGATCGTCAGTTGCAGCTTCTGGCCGGGAATGGTCTGGGACAGCATCGTATAGGCCGCATGGGCAGCGAGCGCCGGCAAGGTCCGCCGCAGCCCCGACACATCGTCGAGCGCGGCACGCGCGGCCTCACGTTCGCCGAGCAGGCCTGCCGAGACCATGCGGGTCAGCACGCGGTCGCGGGCGGCATGGGCGACGTCGAGGTTGCGGTCAGGGCGCCGCTTTTCCGGCAATTGCGGCAAAGCGACGAGCAGGGCCGCCTCCGAGACCGTCAGCCGTTTCGGCTCCTTGCCGAAATAGGCAAGCGAAGCGGCGCGCACACCTTCGAGATTGCCGCCATAGGGCGCCAGCGTCAGATAGCGTTCGAGGATCTCGCGCTTGGAAAGCCGCCGTTCGATCTGGAGGGCGCGCAGCATCTGCTTGATCTTCGAGCCGAGGCTGCGGCTGTCGCGCGGTTCGATCAGCCGGGCGAGTTGCATCGGCAGCGTCGAACCACCGGAGACGATATGGCCGCTGGTCGCGAACTGGCCGGCGGCACGCGCCAGTGCCAGCACGTCGACGCCTTGATGATCCCAGAAACGCTTGTCCTCATAGGTGACCAGCATGTCGACGAACTGCTTGTCGACCTGGTCCAGGCTGGTAGCGAGCCGCCAGTAGCCATCCGGCGTAGCGAAGGCGCGCAGCAGCTGGCCGTCTCGGTCCTGCACCTCGGTCGAGACCGCCAAAGCAGCCGGCAGCGGCGGCGGAAAAGCGCGGTCGAGCTGCCAGAGGGCGGCGGCGGTGATTGCAGCGAGACCGGCCAAGGAAATGCCCGTGATGGCCGCTCGGCGCAGGAATTTTCTGGAGAGCATGGCGCCGCCCCTCATCCGCCTGCCGGCATCTTCTCCCCGTTTAGTGACGGGGAGAAGGGGGCTGTCGCGACCCTTGGCGCCTTTTCTGCGACGTTAAAGTTCGGCGAAAACTTCGGCGCATGGCTCTTTCTCCCCGTCTCTATACGGGGAGAAATGCCCGGCAGGGCAATGAGGGGCAGCGCCATCGCCATATTCCTATCCGCCATTTTTTGCCTTACGGCGCCTTGATCTCCATCATGCCGGTGGCGGTGCGGGCCGAATATTGCGGCCGGTACATGTCCTTGATCGTTGCCGCCGGGTGGGCGTAGGTGCCCGGCGTCACCGCGCGCACGACGTAGGCGAGTGTGATGTTGCGGTCGCCGTCGCCGTCGTTGGGATTGAACGCCGCGACGAAACGGTCGTCGCGGAATTCGAGATGGGCGGCATCGGTCTGCGCCAGCCAGGAGAAGTTCGTCAATTGGGCGCTGGAGACCAGGCCCGGATTGTCGATCTCGAAGCCGGCCGGCAACAGGTCGGTGATCAGCAGTCGCGAAGGCCAGGTGTTCTGCTCGTAAACCTTGAGCACGACGACATAGCGTTCGTTCTGCTTGACCTCCGTCACGTTGGCCTCTGTGCCGTCTAGCTTGTAGTAGGTACGGCTGATGGTAAAGCCGTTGCCGCCGGCCGGCAGAGGCTGGATCGGCGAGGCCACGGTGGTGACGACCGCCTGCAGCGGATTTCTGCCGGTGTTGACGATGGTGAGCGGACTGTCGGCCAGGTCGCCACCGGCGATCTGGTCCGAATAGCCGCCGGCATGCGGTGCGCCGTTGACGGTCAGCGCGATCGAATCATTGCCGGCCTTCAGCGCGCGGGCCGCCAGCAGCATCCAGGACTCGTCCTGTGTGCTGGTCCACCTGGCGTCGGCGCGTTCCCTGGTTACTAGTTGGATCAGCGCCGGCACGATGGTCGGCACCGGCTTGCTTTCCGCGGCAAGCGCCAGGATCGCCGCGCCGTCGCGCAGTGGCGAGCCATAGTCGGACCGGTAATAGTCATATTCGGGCGTCGACTTGGCCAGTTGCAGCGCGGCCTGGAAGGTTGCCTCCGAGCGCTGGGTGTCACCGTAGAGGGCGAGAGACGCCGCCAATTGGGCGACGGCCATCGGGCTGGTAAAGGCTTCGAGCTGGGTGTCGGCATAATAACGCAGATCGCCGACCGAGGCCTTTTTGTTGCGGGCAAGCACATAGAGCGCATAGGCGATCTCGCTGCCGCGATCCTGGACGTCCTGATCGTAGCCGATCGCGTTCTGCAGATTGCTCAGCGCCTGGTTCATCGCCAGGGCCGGTACGTCGTATTTCTGCTCGCGCGCCCGGGTGAGGAAATCGGTGACATAGGCATCGAGCCACAGATCGCCGGAACCCGGACCCCACAGGCCGAAGCTGCCGGCCGAGGCCTGATAGCTCAGCACCTTGTAGATGGCGTCCTGGACGCGGCCATGCAGATCGGGGTCGCTGGCCATGCCGATGCCGGAAGCCATCTCGTTGACGTAGAGAAGCGGCATGGCGCGGCTGGTGGTCTGTTCGGCGCAACCATAGGGATAGCGGTCGAGCGTCATCAGCAGCGACGGTACGTCGAAGGCAGCCGCCTGCGAAACGCCGACGCTGACCGAAGCGCCATCGAGCAAGCTTGCCGCCAGCAGTTCCTTGTCGACGCGCAGCGCGCCGCCATTGCCCTTGAGGTCGACGACCATGCGGGTGGTCACCGGCAGTTGCGCCGGGCGCACCGGCACATAGAGCGTCTGCTCGACGGCGGTGCCGTCGGCATGCGCAAGCTTGATGGTGATCGAGGCGTTGCCCGCGGTCTGCGCAATCAATGGCACGGTCAGCGTCTGCCGCTTGCCTTTGGCCAGCGTCAGCTTTTCAGGCAAGGCGGCACTGCCGGTAGACAGGTCGCCCGTCGTGTCGATGGTCAGCTTGTAGTCGCCAGCGGGGCCGTCGGTGTCGGCGACGTCGAGCCGCATGACGGCGGAATCGCCGGGAGCCAGGAATCGCGGCAGGCCGGCGGTGATCACCACCGGATCGCGAACGATGACGTCGGACTGGGCATGGCCGACTGCTTCCTTTGTCCAGGCGACGGCCATGACGCGCACGGTGCCGTTGAACTGCGGTATGTCGAAGTCGATCCGCGCCTTGCCGTCGGAGTCGAGCTGGACCGGGCCGGAGAAGAAGGCGACCAGCTTTTCGGTCGGCGGACTGCCTTGCGATTGCATGTTGGCGCCGTCGCCGCCGGTGCGCAGCTTACCGGTTGTGCCCAGCGAGCCGTCGATCAGCCGGCCATAGATGTCGCGAACCTCGAGACCGAGCATGCGCTGGCCAAAGAACCAGTTCTCCGGATCCGGTACCTTGTAGTTGGTCAGGTTGAGGATGCCGACGTCGACGGCGGCGACCATGACATAGGCGTTGGTGCCGGGCTGCACGCCGGCTACGGCGACCGGGATCGACAGCTGCTGGCGCGGCATGGTCTTGTCCGGCGGCGCCAAGCTGACGGCAAGCTTCCGCGAGCCGGGATCGAGCTTCAGCCATTTGACGCCGATGGCGCGCGCCGGCATGCGTGTCTCTTGCGCATCGCCCGGCCTGAACAGCGTTGCCGTGACGTAGGCGCCGGCACCCCAGTCGTCGCCGACCGGGATGTCGACGGTGCTGCCGCCGGCCGGCACGCTGGCGGTGACGGTCTTCAGGAGCTTGTCGGCGCCGATGGTGACGAGCAGCTCGCCGGCAAAGTGCGGCGACACTTTGAGCTTGGCCACTTCACCCGCCGCATAGGTATCCTTGTCGAGGGCGATCTCGAGGCCGTCGGGCGTTTCGGTGGTGGTGGAACTGACATACCAGCCGGCGTCGAACTCGTAGCTGGTGGCCGGGCCTTCCGGATCCGCTGTCTCGATCTCAAGCCGGTAGCGGCCCCAGTCGACCGGCAGCGACACCGTCGCCTCGCCATCGGCGCTCAGGTGGACCTGGCCGTTGGCCACCGCCTTGGTGAAGGTGACCGGCTCATAGTTCCAGGAGTTGCTCGAGCGGTACCACTGGTAGCTACGCTCGACCTTGACCAGCGACCACTGCGCGCCCTTCAGCGCCTCACGCTTGCCGTCTGGGTCGACAGCGATCAGGCTGAACTTGGCCGTGCCGCCTTGCGGCACCTCGTCGTCGTCGAAATCCGGGCGGATGCCGATCATGTGGCCCTGCGGGCGGATGCCGATATTCAGCGAGCGCTCGACGGCACGGCCGCCGGTTTCACGCATCCTGACAGTGACCTTGGCATCGACCAGCTTGGTGGTGGATGGCAATTGATCGACGGAGACCGGGAAGGTCGCCTTGCCGACTTCGCCGACCACCGGCAGGCCGGTGAAGGGCGTCACCGTCGGTTCCGCCGACTGTTCGTCGGCCAGACCGAAGGAATAGCCTTTGAAGCGATCCCAGTCGCGGCCGGTCGACAGCGTCAATTCGCCTTCGAGCGCGAGGCCCGCGGCCGGCGCGCCGTAGAGAAAGCGGCCGTCGACGGTAATGTTGGCGGTCTCGCCCTGCGCGATCTCCTGCTTGTCGGAGGACAGGTCGAACTCGATGCGGTCCGGTACGAAGTCCTCGACCAGGAACATCTGGCTGGCGACCGCCGCCTGCTTGGGATCGGTATGGATCGCCACCGTCCAGGTGCCGCGCATGGCGTTGGGTTCCAGCGGCAGGTCGACCGCGTGACCGCCGGCCGATGCGCCGTCGCTGACGATGCGGCGGTCCTCGACGCCGTCGGGCCGCGAGAAGATGAAGGTCAGCGGCAGGTTCTCGACCGCCTTGGCGGCACTGTCGCGGGCAAGGGCTGCGACATGGACGTCCTCGCCGGCTCGGTAGATGCCGCGCTCGGTCCAGGCATAGACGTCGAGCGCGCCAGGTGCCGGCCGTCCGGCGACGCCACGGTCGGACAGGTCGAAGCCGGCACGGCCCATATCGAGGAAGACGAAATCGTCGTCGCCCTGTTTGGCCATCAGCACGGCCGGGGCCATGCCGCTGTCGCCGCGCGTCAGGCCGGGATTGAACACCGCCCGCCCTTCCGCGTCGGTGGTCGCGGTGCCGAGGATTTCATTGTTCCTGGCCAGCAGCGTCAGCTCGGCGCCGGCGATCGGCTTGGCGGTTGCGAGCGAACGGGCAAAGACGTTCAGCCCATCCTGTCCGGTATAGGTCGACAGGCCGATATCGGAGACGACGAACCATTGCGTGGCGTGCGAATCATAGTCGTCGCTGCGATCGTTGACGGTTTGTGCGGTCAGCACATAGACGCCGGGCTTGCGCTTCGGCAAAGCCTCGTCGATTGGGAAGGAGGTGGTGACTTCCTTGTTGAGGTCGTTGGCGATGTCGAGCTGGCCTTGCCAGACCGGCTCGCCCATCTGTTCGGAGATGTTCGAAATGTCGTAGCCGTCAAGCTGGCGCAGGAACTGATATCCCGAAAGAAGCTGGGCCAGCGAGCGGTCGCCGATGCGGAAGAGCTTCATTTCGGCGGCATTCATGTTGACGGTGACGACCGGTATGCCGCGGCGTGCGCCGGCGGGCAGCACGAAGCTGTCGCCGGTGAAGCGGGCCGAAGGCGCGCGGTCCTGCACGTAGATCGACAGGACCACCGGTGCCGCGGTGACCTCGCCAATGGCGGCCGGCAAGCCGGCGCGGAAGGTCACGTCATAATGTTGGCCGTGCTCGAGTCCTTCGACGCAGATCTGCTTGTCCTTGGCTTCGACGCCCTTGGGAGCGGCGTTGTCGACAGTAACGAACTGCGAGTAGTCGACGCCGGTCTTGACCAGTTCCTCGGAGAACTGCGCGCAGATGCGTGGCGCGCTGGTGTCGGCATCGACGGTATGATCGATGACGCGGAAGCCCTTGCGGGCCTTGAGATCCTGATAGGCGGCCCTGACTGCCGGCGAATTGACGAGAGCGAGGCTCGCCTCGTAGGCCTGCAGGGCCGGCCTGTAGAGATCGCGGCGATCAAGGCCGTCCCCGAGCAGCGCCAGCACGTCGGCGCGCGTCTTGGTGGTGCGCAGCAATTTGTAGGCGTTGAAGGCGGCGGAAGTGGCGTTCGCCGGTAGGGTCGACGGCTCCGAGCTGTTGGCGGTCGGATGGACGGCAAGCGTTTCGCGCGCCAGCTCGAGCCAGAGCTGGCCATCATCAGGCAACACCGAAACCGCCGCTTCGTATTTGTGCATGGCCGAGCGATGGTCGCCCGTCAGCGCCGACTGTTCGGCGGCGGCCCTCAGCGCCGTCAGCCCCTCGGTCGGCTTGGTGTAGGTCGGGCCGGTGAGCTTGTTGCGGTATTGCTGGGCCTGGTCGGCCATCCAGTTGGGGAAGAAGGCGAGTTCGGGTGGCGCGCCGATGTCGGGATCGCCATCGATGTTGACGATCTTGCCGGCGACGGCGCCGCCGAAGGGTTTCAACGAATTGTAATCGGATTTAAGGAAGCACCATTTGGCCTTGAGGTTGTAGGTGAAGGCGCGGCAGGCCGGGTCGCCGAGGCAGGTGGTCTTGCACTGGTCGAGGCTGACATTCTGGTCGGATCTGAGATCGAAACCGAAATAGTCGGAATTGTCCGATGTCACCACCCGCCGGGCTTCGGCCGCTTGCGCGACACCGCTCCAGGCAAAAAAGAGAAGGAAAAGAATTGATAGACCACGAGCCGCGCGCATTGCCATAAACCCCTCCAGACAAGTGCTTACGTCCAGAAATCTTCAAGCTTCAGTCGCGCTTGTCAACATCGGGACGCGGCAGGATCCGCCTGCCAACGGTTTGCTTTCCGGCCGGTGACCGGTAGTAGCTCCATAGGACAGGGGATCACGCTTTCTTGCGGCGACGCAGAAGGTGTGAGTTCCAAGCCCTGTCTATTTCAGCAATTGGATTGTGGCCCCTTTACGAGTGCTTCAGAACTTCATTCCAATTTTAGGTTTGTGAGCTAGGCTAGGAGCGAAATGCCGGCGTATGAAAGGCAGATGTCGGGAGGAACCGCGCCACGGCGCGCGCTTTCGCGCGCCCTGCTTTTCGCATTGTTGTGCTCTACTGCACTTGTTGCCGAAACCGGAAGTGCGGCAGCCTTCGAGATTTTCGGCATCAAGCTGTGGGGATCCAAAGACGAAGATGCCGATATCGTCGACCCGCTGCGCTATGCGGTGACGATCGAGGCGCCGGACGCCGACAAGGATCTCGCCGAGAAGCTCGAAAACGCCTCGGCGCTGAAGGCCGACGAGGAACACCCGGTATCCGGTTCTCTCGGCCTGCTGGCCAAGGCGCGCAGTGACCGTGAGCAACTTGTTGCCGCACTCTACGCTGACGCGCGCTACGAGGGTGTGGTCACTATCACGATCCAAGGCAAACCGCTCGACGATCTGCCGCCCGATGCCGAATTTTCGGGTCCGCAGCCGATACCGGTGGTGATAAGCATAGCAGCCGGGCCGAAATTCACGCTTGGCAACATCAGACTGGAAGGCGATGCGGCGGGGCTGGCAAGTGCCGATTTCGGCCTGATCGCCGGCGGTGACGCCAGTTCGGGCGCCGTGCTCAAGGCCGAGGCGGCGATCGTGCGGGCACTCAAGCAAGAAGGCAGGCCGCTGGCCAAGGTGACGGGCCGCGAGATCGTCGCCGAGCACGCCGGTTCGACGCTCGACGTGACGCTTGCCGTCGCGGCCGGCCCGGTCGCCGGCTATGGCGACACCACTGTCGAGGGCACGGAAAAGGTCGACCGCGACTTCACCGAATATATGACCGGCCTTAAGCGCGGGCGCCAATATTCGCCCGATGAGATCGACGATGCGCGCGACCGGCTGCTCGGGCTCGAGGTCTTCAACAGCGTGACGGTGAAGGAAGCCGACGCCCTCGACGCCGAGGGCAACATCCCGATCGGTGTCCAGGTAAGCGAACGCAAGCCGC
This sequence comes from Mesorhizobium sp. M0185, assembly GCF_040322175.1. Lineage (NCBI taxonomy): Bacteria > Pseudomonadati > Pseudomonadota > Alphaproteobacteria > Hyphomicrobiales > Phyllobacteriaceae > Mesorhizobium > Mesorhizobium sp. M0185. The sequence goes on from NZ_JAMYSY010000036.1 coordinate 12,934, forward strand.
GCTATTTCGGCATTGGCGGCAGCTTCTCAAACACCGAAGGGCTGGGCCTCGAAGGCTATTGGGGGCATCGCAATCTGTTTGGCCGCGCCGAAAAGCTGCGCATCGACGGCAAGATCAGCGGCATCGGCAGCAACGACTTGACCCAGCTCAATTACAATGCCGGCGTCATGTTCGAAAAGCCGGGCGTGGTCGGGCCGGCGTCGAAATTCATTGCCAGCGTCAATACTGTGCTGGAGCACCCCGACGCCTACGACCATTTCTCGGTCAAGGGCAGCACCGGCCTATCCTACGAACTCGACAAGAAGCAGACGGTTTCCGCGCAAGTCGCGCTGGATTATTCGAGGATCCACGACGCTTTCGGCAAGCACACCTATCTGATCGCCAGCATTCCACTGCAATATGTCTACGACAATCGCGACAGCAAGCTCAATCCGACCCGGGGCTTCAGGGTGCTGGCCTATGGCGAGCCGAGCTACGACATTTTGAGCGGGGCTGCGTTTGTCAAGCTGAAGGGCGAGGGGTCGGCCTACCAGTCACTCGATTCGACCTCGAAATTCGTTTTCGCCGAACGTGTCGCCATCGGCTCTATCATCGGCGCCAGTCTTCAAGATGTTCCGGCAGATCGACGCTTCTACTCAGGCGGCGGCGGTTCGGTGCGCGGCTATGCCTATCAAGGCATCGGCCCGAAGGACAGCAATGGAGAGCCGATCGGCGGGCTTTCCTTCTTCGAGACCTCGGTCGAGATGCGCATCGCCGTCACCGACAAGATCGGCGTCGTGCCGTTCGTCGATGCCGGCACGGTGTCGACCAGGCAGGTCCCCGATTTTTCGGACATGAAGGTCGGCGCGGGTGTAGGCTTGCGCTATCTGACGGCGTTCGGGCCGCTGCGCGTCGACGCGGCGGTGCCGCTCAACCGCGGCCCCGACGATCCTCATTTCGGCATTTATGCCGGCATCGGCCAGGCATTCTGATGGCAATATTCAGGCGCATCCTCCGTATCCTTTTCTACACGCTGCTCATCGTCGTGGCAGCGGCGGTGGGGGCGCTCGTCGTGCTGACCAAAACCGAGCGCGGCCGCGAAAACCTTGCCGGCATCATCTCGACCATGGCCTCGACCGGTGATCGCAAGGTCACTGTCGTCGGCATCGACGGTATCTGGTCGGGCGCGCTGAGGGTCGATCATGTCGTTCTGGAGGATCGCGAAGGCGCCTGGATGGTGGCGCGCAACGTGGCCATCGACTGGTCGCCGCTGGCACTCCTGTCGAAGAGCTTCAGCGCCGATCGCATTGGGGCCGAGCGTATCGAGTTGGCAAGGCTGCCGGTGGCCAATACACAGTCGAGCCAAAGCGGAGCGACGACGCTGCCGGTTTCCATCGACGTCAGGCAACTCGACCTTCCCGAAATCGCGCTCGGGCAGGCTCTGGCCGGCAGCGGTGTCGCCGAACTTGCAGCCAAGGGAGCGCTCAAGGCGGACGCCTCACCATTGGCGATCGAGACCAACCTCAACATCGTTCGCCACGACGGTAAGCAAGGCACGGTCGACGCCAAAGCCCATTTCGCGCCGGCCGACAACAAGCTCGACCTCGACCTTAAGGCATCCGAGCCGGCCGGCGGCATCATCGCCAACCTGCTCAACCTGCCGGGCGCGCCGCCGGTCAACATTGTCGTTTCCGGCACCGGACCGCTCGCCAACTGGAATGGCATCGGGACCTTCGTTGTCGACGGCCGGATCGTCACCCAGCTTACCGGTCGCCATCAGCTCACCGACAAGGGTCATTATGTCGAGGCCAATGGCGATGGCGAATTCGAGCGCTTCCTGCCCGAAACCCTGAAACCGCTGTTTGCCGGCAAGACCACCTTCGACCTCGCCGGCACGGCGACCGCGGCCGGCGGCGTCGATGTCGAGCGCGCCAATATCGACAGCGGCGCCTTGCACGCGACCGCCGCCGGCATTGTCGATCCGAACGGCGCCAGCGACCTTTCGGTGAAGCTCGCCGCAAAGGGGCCGCCGATCGTGCTCAGCCTCGGCAGCGAGGCGCAACCGATAACCGTGGCAATCAAGGATGCCACGGCCCGCGCTTTCGGCGATGGCAAGGCGCCGATGGTGGATATTGGCGCGTCGCTGATCTCGGTGGTGGCGGGCGGCACGCGGGTGGACGACCTGATCGGGCAAGTGCATTCCGATGGTTTCGACATCCAGAACCGTAGCGGGCCGGTCACCATCAAGCTGACGGCGGCCGGCCTGAACACCGACGTCGCGACTTTGGCGCCGCTGGTAACGGGCAGGGTCAGCGCCGGTTTCGACGGCTCCGTCAGCAAGGAACAGATTGTCGTCGACGACGGCACGCTACGCAGCGACGCGCTCAATGCGTCCGTAACAGCCACAGTGGCGCTTGCCGATCTGTCGATGACGCTCAAGATGAATGCCGACGCGGCTTCGACGGCGCTGCCGCCGCAAATCAGCTCGGTTCTCGGCGAGCGCGTGCAGTTTTCCGCAACCGCGACACGCGACCCGGACGGTGCGTTCGCCGCCAACGCATTGCAACTCACCTCGGGCACGCTTAGCGCCAGCGGCACCGCCAGTGCGCAAGGCACCGATATCCGGGCCGATATCAAGGGTACGCTGGGCGACGTGTCGGTGCTGTCGCCGCTGGTCGGCGCCAAGGTCGGCGGCGCCGTCGGTTTCGGGCTTACCGCAAGCGGCGCGCGCAGCGCACCGGATTTCTCGGTTTCGGCCAACAGCGACAGCCTGACGGCGTCCGGCCATGCGGTGAAGCAGATCAAGCTGAGCGCGAGCGGCAAGGCCGATATCGCCAGTCCCGCCGCCGATGTCTCGCTGACCGGCTCGGTCGACGACCAGCCGCTCGACCTCAAGGCATCGCTGGTCACAACCGACGGCAAGCGCTCCATCAATGGACTTGCCGTCTCGTTAGCCGACAACAAGGTCTCCGGCGACCTCGGGCTCGACGACAACCTGCTGCCGCTCGGCACGTTGACCCTCGATGCCGCCGATATTGCTCCGCTGGCCGCACTCGCAGGCCAGTCGGTCGCCGGCGACGTGCGCGGCACCATCCGCTTTGCGAACGACAACGGAGCGCCGACGGTCGCGATCGATGCGACGAGCGCCGTGATTTCGCGCGGCGAACTGGCGGCGAAGACAATCGCCGTCAACGCGCTGGTCGCCAATTATCTCAAAGCACCGGCAATCGCCGGCAAGATCAAGGCCGACACGATCACCTCCGGAACCACGGTGATCAGCGGCATCGATGTCGACCTGAAGCGCGATGGCGACTGGACCGGCTTTAGCGGCGGCGCCACGGTCGCCGGCATTCCGGCCAGCGCGTCCGGGCGGGTCAGGGTTGCGAACGGCACCACCAGCATCGAGCTTGCCTCGGGCGAGGCGGCCATCCGCGGCATCAAGGCAGCTGTCGCGCAGCCATCAGCGCTGACAATCGCCAATGGCAGGGTGGGCATAGAGAAATTGGCGCTCGGTGTCGGTGGTGGTTCGGTTGCCGTGTCGGGTACGGCTGGCCAGACGCTCGATCTCACTGCCACCTTGTCGGCGGTGCCGGCAGCGCTTGCCAATGATTTTTCACCGGGTCTCGATGCCGTGGGCGCGCTCAGCGGCACCGCGCAGGTCACCGGATCGTCGGCTGCCCCAGATATTCGCTTCACCGCCCGGCTCAGCGGCGCCGAAACCAGCCAGACCCGGCAGGCTGGGCTGGGGCCGCTGGATCTCGATGCGGCAGGCCGTTTCTCGTCGGCCAGCGGCCTGGCCATCGAGCAGGCGACGCTTGCCGGCGAGAAAATCTCCGGCAAGGCAGCCGGCACCCTCAATCCGAACGGTGCCAGCGATTTTTCGCTCGACCTGGCCTCTACCGGTCCGAGCCTGCCGTTGTCGCTTGGCAGCAAGGAGAGCCCGATCAAGCTCGAGCTGCAGGCGATATCGCTAACGGCGGCCGGGCAGGGCGCCCAGCCGAAGCTCGACATTTCCGCGACGCTGCCATCGGCCGCCACCAATCTAGCTATGATCGAGGGCATCACGCTTGCGCTGCACTCCGATCGCTTTGACGTGAAAGCCCGGAGCGGGCCGATCTCCGGCACCGTGATTGCCGAAAAAATCGGCCTCGACAATCCGACTATCGCGCCGCTGATCGCCGGCAAGGTCACCGCCAAACTCGCCGGCAGCCTTGCCGCCGATGCCATCGTCATCGATAGCGGCACGGTGACCAGCGACGCGTTGAACAGCGGCTTCAACGGGCGGGTCTCGCTGGCCGACGGCGCCATCGACCTCAATGTCAAGGCGGACGCCGCCTCGGCGGCACTGCCGGGGGCGGTACGTGGCGTGCTCGCCGAGCGAACGCAATTCAGTGCCGCGCTGAAGCGGGACGCCAATGGCAATGTCACCGCCAATACCGTCAGGCTGTCGTCCGGTTCGCTGACGGCAGACGGCCAGGCGAGCCTTGCCGACAACAAGCTCAGCGCCGACGTCAAAGGCGCACTAGGCGACGTCTCGCTGCTGTCCAAGGATGCCAGAGGCGCTATTTCTTTCGCGCTGAATGCGCAAGGCGCCAGCACTGCGCCGGATCTGTCGCTGACTGTCAACAGCGACAAGCTTTCGGTGGCCGCGCGTGAGATCACCGGATTGAAGCTCACCGCCACCGGCAAGGCTGATGCGGCCAACCCGGCTGCGAATGTGCAACTCACCGGAAATGTCGCGGGCCAGTCGCTGCAGGGCAGCGCCGTGCTGGCGACATCGGACGGCAAGCGCGCCATCAACGGGCTTTTGCTGTCGCTCGGCAAGAACCGTATCTCCGGCGACCTGGCGCTCGACGATGCCTTCCTGCCGGCCGGCACCGTGGCGCTCGACCTGCCCGATATCGGTCCGCTTGCGGCCCTGGCACTGGAAAAGGCCGATGGTGATGTGCGCGGCACGATCGCCTTCTCCAAGGCGGGCACCGTGCCGCAAGTCGCCGTCAAGGCGACGACGGCCTCGATCTCGCGCGGCGATGTCTCGGCCAAGGCCGTGAGCATCGATGCGCTGATCGCCAACTATCTGGCGGCACCGGTGATCTCGGGCAAAATCCGTGCCGACAGCGTAACTTCCGGCGGCACGGCTATTCGGGGCGTCAACGTCGATCTCAAGCGCGACGGCGAATGGACCGGCTTTTCCGGTGGCGCCACCATCAAGGATATTCCGCTGAGGGCGGCCGGCCGGGTCAAGGCGGTCAAGGGCACGACGACGGTCGAACTTGCCTCCGGCGAGGCGACCATCCGCGGCATCAAGGCGGCCATTGCCCAGGCCTCGACCATCAACATCGCCAATGGAGTGACCAGCCTCGACAGGCTGGTGCTCAACCTCGGCGGCGGCACGGCGACGGTCACGGGCAAGGCTGGGCAGGCGTTCGACCTCAACGCGACGCTGGCCCGCGTCCCGATCTCGATAGCCAACAGTTTTTCGCCGGGCCTTGATGCCGCCGGTTCCATCTCGGGCACGGTGAAGGTGACGGGGGCGCCGGCCAATCCGGCCGTTGCCTTCAAGATCGACGCCGCAGGCGTTCAGACGTCGCAGACCCGCGGTGCAGGTTTCGGCGGCATGGGCGTCTCATCCTCAGGTACGTATTCGGGCAACAGGCTGACCTTCGACGCCAACATGAGCGATGCCGCCGGTCTCGGCCTCAAGGGCGGCGGCACGATGACGACATCAGGCGGGCCCACCCTTGATCTCAACTTTTCCGGCAAGGTGCCGTTCGCCTTCCTCACCAGGACACTCGCTGCGCAAGGCCTGTCCTTGAGCGGCACGGCCGACGTCGATGTGCAGGTGCGCGGCCCGGCGACGTCGCCGGTGATCTCAGGCACGGTCCGCACGTCGGGCGCCCGTCTGGTCGATGCGCGATCGGGGCTTGCGATCAACGACATCACTGCCGATGTCGCTATCGGCAATGGCGTGGCCAGGATCAACCGCCTGACCGGCACGCTGTCGACACGCGGCAGCCTTTCGGCCAGCGGCACCGTCGGCATCGATCCGGCAAAAGGTTTTCCGGCCGACCTGTCGGTCAAGCTCGTCGATGGCCGCTATACCGACGGCAAGGTGGTCACCGCCAATCTCGGCGGCGACCTGACCATCAAGGGACCGCTCACCTCCGCGCCGGTGATTTCCGGTACCGTCAACCTGGCCAAGACCGTCATCACCGTACCCGAAAGGCTACCCGGCTCGCTGGCCGAGCTCAACGTCAAGCACAAGAATGCGCCGCCAGCCGTGCGTGCACAGGACAAGGCGTTGCGCCCGGCCGCAGCAAGCAGCGGCGGTGGAGGCAGCGGCCTCAACCTCGACGTCACGGTCAATGCGCCGAGCCAGATCTTCATCCAGGGCAGGGGCGTCGACGCCGAGCTCGGCGGTTCGCTGCGGCTGACAGGTCCGGCGTCGTCACCCCAGGCGGTCGGCACCTTCACCTTGCGGCGCGGGCGGCTGACGATCCTTGCAAAGCGGCTGACCTTCACCGAGGGCACCGTCGGTTTTTCCGGCTCTCTGGTGCCCTACCTCAATCTCACGGCGCAATCGAAGACGACCAGCGCCACCGTGACCATCGTGGTGTCGGGCGAGGCGAACAACCCGAAATTCACCTTCTCCTCGGTACCGGTGCTGCCGGAGGACGAGGTGCTGGCGCAGCTGATCTTCGGCCGTTCGATGTCGAACCTGTCGCCGCTGCAGATCGCGCAGCTTGCCGAGGCTGCCGGACAACTGGCCGGCGTCGGCGGCTCGACCTCCCTGCTGCAGAACCTGCGCAGCGCAATCGGCGTCGACGATCTCGACGTAATCACCGATGAACAGGGCGGCACCGCCGTCTCGGCGGGCAAGTATCTCAACGACCGCACCTATGTGACGATCCAGAAGGGCGACAGGCCGGGCTCGGGCAAGGCAACCGTCGATCTCGACGTTGGGCGCGGCGTCAAGCTGCGTGGCGAGGCAACCGACGCCGGCGAAGCCAAAGGCGGTGTTTTCTACGAACAGGAATATTGAAACCGGCCGTTCGCGCAGAACAACTGGTTGCCTGAAGAACGAGCGGCGCAGCGGCGAATGTCCCAGTTTAATTGCCCGTTGAGATTTCAGACGAAATCCCTGGCGCAGTAGCAAATTTGCGCCAAGACTGTCGTTATCGCGCGAACCGCCCTGCTTTCAAAGTTGCACATTCCTTGGCATGTTCCCAATCCGTGCCGTCTTTGACATCATGGCGCGGATGCGGAATGTTAAAAGGCAGAAAGCCAACAATGGGAGTTAGTCATGACGATCTACAAGAGTAACGGCGACCGCGTTCCCGATCACATCCTGGCCCTGGCCGAAGATGCCAAGGCAGGCAAGATGGATCGTCGCGAATTTCTGGCTCTCGCCAGCGTCTTCGGCGCGTCGACGGCGATGGCTTATGGCATGCTTGGCCTCGCAGACCCCACGCCGGCCAAGGCGGAAGAGGTGAAGGGCAAGAAAGGCGGCATACTGAAGGTCGCGCAATGGATCAAGGATCCGAAGGATCCGCGCAAGTCCGACTGGTCGGAAATCGCCAATGCCGAGCGCCAGGCGCTCGAGCCGCTGGTCAAATACACCACCGAATACACGTTCCGCCCCTATCTGCTGGAGAGCTGGGACGTGAATGACGACGCCACCGAATACACGCTGCATGTGCGCAAAGGCGTCACCTGGAACAACGGCGATCCGTTCACCGCAGACGACGTCATCTTCAACCTCAAGCGTTGGGCCGACAAGAAGGCCGAAGGCAATTCCATGCCAGGTCGCCTCGGTTCGCTGGTCAAGGACGACAAGCTGGATGAGAGCGCGGTGACCAAGGTCGATGACCACACGATCAAGCTGACGCTCAGCAAGCCGGATATCGCCCTCATTCCCAACGTGTGCGACTATCCCGGCCTCATCGTCCACAAGACGTTCGACGAAAAAGGCGGCGACTTCAAGTCCTGCCCGATCGGCACTGGGCCGTTCGAGCTGGTCTCCTACGATGTCGGCCAGAAGGTGGTCTACAAGCGTCGTGAAGATAACAAGTGGTGGGACGGCGAGGTCTTCCTCGACGGCATCGAGTTCATCGACTACGGAACCGATCCGGCGGCCATGGTCAGCGCCTTCGAGGCAGGCGAAGTGCACACCAACTTCGAAACCTCGGCCGACTATGTGTCCATTCTCGACGGCATGGACTTGGCGAAGTCGGAGGTCGTCACCGCGTCGACGATCGTCTGCCGCACCAACGTCACAAACAAGCCTTACGGCGACCAGAAGGTTCGCAACGCCCTGCAGCTCGCGGTCGACAACAATGTCGTCCTCCAGCTCGGCTACGGGAATGCCGGCACGGTTGCCGAAAACCACCATGTCGCCCCGATCCATCCGGAATACTATGAATTGCCGAAGATTGCTCGCGACCCGGCCAAGGCAAAGGCGCTGATGGCCGAAGCCGGCCAGGCCGATTTCGAGCACGAGCTGATCACGGTCGACGAAGACTGGCACAAGAACACAGGCGACGCAATCGCCGCGCAGATGCGCGACGCCGGCATCAAGGTCAAGCGTACGGTGCTGCCGGGTTCGACCTTCTGGAACGACTGGACGAAGTATCCGCTGTCGATGACCAACTGGAACATGCGGCCGCTCGGCGTCCAGGTTCTGGCGATCGGCTATCGCACAGGTGAGGCCTGGAACGAGACGGCCTGGTCGAATCCGGAGTGGGATGCCAAGCTCAACGCTGCGCTGGCAGTTGCCGACGCCGCCAAGCGCAAGGAAATGATGAAGGATATCGAGCAGATCCTGCAGGATTCCGGCATTATCATCCAGCCTTATTGGCGCAAGCTCTACAGCCATTCGGTCAAGGCGGTGCAGAACTACAAGATGCACCCGACCTTCGAGCGCGACTACGGCAAGGTCTGGCTCGACCAGGCCTGACCGGACGATCCGGAAAGGGGCGTCTCGCCCCTTTCCCTCGCTCTTTGCATGGTCCTTGGACCGGAAGTCGGCGCAGCAAAAAGTTGCGGACTCTTCGGCCTGGGTCTGCAATAAAAAGGGTATTGCATCTGGGACTGGTCTGAAGGCTTGTTCTGCCGCTGGCGGCAGCGCACGGCTTGCAAACCGGTTCCACCCCCAACCCGACCGGCAGGGGACCGCCATGCTTTCTTTCGTTATCAGGCGTCTCGGCACCATGGCAGTGACGATGCTGTGCCTGACGATGATCGTCTTCTTCCTGGTCAATCTCGGGCCTAATCTGAAGAAGCTCGCGATCAGCCAGACCGAAATGCACACATCCGCCGAGCAGCTTGAGGCTTGGCTGGTCAACCATGGCTATCGGCAGAATTTCTTTATCCGCTACGGCCAATGGCTGGGCGTCGTGCCCAAGCAGCCGGTGACCGACCCGGCGACCGGCAAGCCCGCACAGCGTTTCTCCTTCTGCAACGATCCGGTCGTGCCGACATTCTCCGGCATCCTGCAAGGCGATTTCGGTTGCTCGACCAAGTTCAAGACGACGGTCGCTTCGAAACTCTTTCCGGCGCTCAGCGCCACCGGCATCCTGATGCTCTGCGTGCTGGCCGTAATGGTGCCGATCTCGCTTTTGATCGGTATTCTCGCCGGCATGCGCGAAGGTTCACGCACCGACCGCACATTATCGGTGGCTTCGATCGCCTCGACGGCGACGCCCGAATATGTTTCGGGCGTCATCTTCACCGTGATCTTTGCCTCCTGGCTCGGCGTGCTGAACGGTTCGGCGGCCTCGGCCAGCCAGGGCATCACCTTCTATAATTTCACCTTACCGGTGATGACGCTGGCGATATACGGCATCGGCTACATCGCTCGCATGACCCGCGCCTCGATGGTGGAGGTGATGACACAGCAATATATCCGAACCGCCCGGCTGAAGGGCCTCTCCTTCGGCAGCGTGGTGATAAAGCACGCTCTGCGCAACGCGCTGATCGCGCCATTCACGGTCATCATGCTGCAGTTCCCCTGGCTGCTCACCGGCGTCGTCATCGTCGAGGTGATGTTCCGCTACCAGGGGTTCGGCTACACCCTGGTCGAGGCCGCCGGCAACAACGACATCGATCTTCTGCTCGGGTGCTCGCTGGTCTCGGTGTTTATCGTCCTGATCACACAGCTCATCTCCGATGTCGGCTACGCGTTCCTCAATCCGCGCATCAGAGTTCAATAGGAGACCGGCGGATGCAGGTCGAATATCTCAGCGCCTTCAACGTCGTACTCGGCGTGCTTACCCGCTTCTGGCCGGTCTGGATCGCTCTCGCCCTGGTGATGGGGGCGAGCTTCGGCTACAAGAAGAAGCTAGGCCTTTACGGCCAGCTTTTCGACAGCGGCGTCGGCATCGTCGGCGTCGGCATCTGCCTGTTCTGGCTGTTTACGGCGATCTTCGCGTCGACCATCTCGCCCTTCGATCCGCTCGCCCAAGTGCCGATCATGAAGGACGCGCTGCCGGGCGCAATCGAGCCGGGGTCGAAACTTGTATACTATTTCGGCGGCGACAAGCTCGCCCGCGACGTGTTCTCCCGCATGGTCTATGGCAGCCAGATCGTGCTGATCATCGCGCCGGCGGCGACCGGTTTTGCGCTGATGGTCGGCATTACGCTCGGCCTGCCGGCCGGCTATTATGGCGGCAAGATCGATACGGTGCTGTCCTTCCTCGCCAACCTTGTGCTGGCCTTCCCGGTGATCCTCCTGTTCTACCTGCTGGTGACGCCGGGCATCATGGACACGCCGATCCCCTACGCGATGGCAGGGCTGTTCTTCCTGTTTCCGATCATCTTCTTCAGTGTGCTGTTCTGGACGCGCTACAAGAACCGCCCCGACCGCCTCTATATCCTGCTTGGCCTGACGTTGGTACTTGGCGGCTGGATCTATGCAGGCCTTGTCTTCGATGCCGATCCGTTCAAGATCATCCACATCGATCCCAACCAGCTCAATATCTTCGTGGCGGTGGTGTTCGCCTCCAGCCCCGGCGTGTTCCGTATCGTGCGTGGCCTGGTCATGGATATCAAAACGCGCGACTATGTTGCGGCGGCACAAACGCGCGGTGAATCGCCCTGGTACATCATGCTGTGGGAGATATTGCCCAATGCGCGCGGGCCGCTGATCGTCGACGCCTGCCTGCGCATCGGCTACACCACGATCCTGCTTGGCACGCTCGGCTATTTCGGGCTGGGACTGGCGCCGGAAAGCCCGGACTGGGGCACGGCGATCAAGGATGCCAGCCGGCTGCTGCGCTCCTTCATCCACCCGGCGCTGCCGCCGACGATCGCATTGATGTCGTTCGTGCTCGGCCTCAACCTCCTGGCGGATTCGTTGCGCGAACAGTCTATGAAAGATTGATGCCGGGAAGATCGATGCCGGGTTCGGCCCGACATGCCTGAAGAACAAGGATTGGAGCGACCCATGAATGAGGCAGTTCGAAATCCCGCCAAGCCGACCAATGGGCCGACCAATGGGCCGATCATCGAGATCGAGAACCTGTCGATCTCCTTCTTCACCCGCAAGGGCGAGATCCCGGCCGTCATGGATTTTTCCTGCACGGTCATGCCTGGCGAGGCGATGGGTATTGTCGGCGAATCCGGCTGCGGCAAGTCGACCGTGTCGCTGGGCATCATGCGCGACCTCTCCAACATCGGAAAGATTGTCGGCGGAAAGATCAAATTCCAGGGCAAGGACATGGGAGAACTGTCCGACGAAGAACTGCGAGCTATCCGCGGCAACAAGATCGCGATGATCTACCAGGAGCCGATGGCCAGTCTTAACCCGGCGATGAAGGTCGGCCAGCAGCTGATGGAAGTGCCACTGATCCACGACAAGGTGTCGAAGGACGAAGCTTACAAACGCGCCTTGGAAATGGTGCGCGCGGTGAAGCTGCCGGATCCCGAGCGCATGATGCGTTCCTACCCGCACCAGCTTTCCGGCGGCCAGCAGCAGCGCATCGTCATTGCCATGGCGCTGCTGTCGAAGCCTGCGCTGCTTCTGCTCGACGAGCCGACGACAGCGCTCGACGTGACGGTTGAGGCCGGCATCGTCGACCTGGTCAAGGGGCTGGGCGAGAAGTTCGGCACCTCGATGATCTTCGTGTCGCACAATCTCGGCCTGATCCTGGAGACCTGCGACCGCATCACGGTGATGTATTCGGGCGAAGCGGTGGAGACGGGCAAGATCAAGGACGTCTTCGACCGGATGCGCCATCCCTACACGCAAGGCCTGTTCCGCTCGATCCCGCTGCCGGGCGCCGACAAGAATTCGCGGCCGCTGATATCCATCCCGGGGCAGTTGCCGCTACCGCACGAGCGGCCGAAGGGCTGCAATTTCGGCCCGCGCTGCCACCATTTCGTCGAGGGCGTCTGCAACGCCGCCGAAATTCCGATGATCGCGGTCGAAGGCCATGACGGGCATTTCTCGCGCTGTGTGCGCTTCAACGAGATCGACTGGGAGGCGCTGCCACCCGGCGCCAAGAAGGTTAACGAACGGGTGGTGCCCGGTGCGCCGGTGCTCCAGATCGAAGACCTCCGGAAGTACTACAAGGTCGGCGGCAGCGAAGTGTTCGGCTCGAGCGAGGGCCGTGTCGTCAAGGCCAATGAGACGATCTCGTTCATGGCGCGCGAATCCGAGACCGTCGCTATCGTCGGCGAATCCGGCTGCGGAAAATCGACCCTGGCCAAGGTGCTGCTCGGCCTCGAAACGGCAAGCTCCGGCCGCGTCAAGCTCGGCAACAAGGAGATCCAGTCGACCGGGATCGAGAAGCGCAGCGTTGACACGGTGTCATCGATCCAGATGGTGTTCCAAAATCCGTTCGACACGCTCAATCCCAGCCATTCGGTCGGTTCGCAGATCATCCGTACGCTGGAAAAGTTCAATGTCGGCGACACGGTGGCCGACCGCCGCAAGCGGATGCTGGAATTGCTCGACCTGGTGAAGCTGCCGAGGGCGTTCGAGTCGCGCAAGCCGCGCCAGCTTTCAGGCGGCCAGAAACAGCGCATCGGCGTTGCGCGTGCCTTTGCCGGCGACGCCAAGGTGGTGGTGGCCGACGAGCCGGTCTCGGCACTGGATGTGTCGGTCCAGGCCGCGGTGACCGAGCTCTTGATGGACATCCAGCGCAAGAACAAGACGACGATGCTGTTCATCAGCCACGATCTGTCCGTGGTGCGCTACATCGCCGACCGCGTCGTCGTCATGTATCTCGGCTATATCGTTGAGCAAGGCACGACCGACCAGATATTCGCGCCGCCCTATCACCCCTATACCGAGGCATTGCTGTCGGCGATCCCTATCGCCGACACAAGCGTGGTCAAGAAGCACATCGTGCTGGAGGGCGACATCCCTTCGGCGATGAACCCGCCGTCCGGCTGTCCGTTCCAGACGCGCTGCGGCTACAAGAAACTGGTGCCGGACAACCTTTGCGAAACCACGGTGCCGCCAGTCAAAAATCTCGGCGACGGCCATATGAGCTTGTGCTGGCTGTCCGACGACGTGCTGGCGAAAATGGAGCCGGTGATCAAATTCGACAAGGAGCACGCCGCGAATGAGGGCGTGCCGGATGATGCAAACCACGGTGTTGGCCCGGGCTTTGCCGGAGATCCGCCCAAGCGCCCGCATGGAAAGACTGGCAGCGTTGAAGCCGATGCCGAGGGTCAGGCAGTGGAGAATGCCGAAGCGGTCGCCAAAGCCCGCCGTCACGAGGTTCGCGACGAGGTTTCAGAGACCGGCACCTCAAGCTCTGCCGACAGCCAGGTGGCACCAATCATGCCGCCGACTGTCGGCGACGGCCGACAGGCCGAGGACGCCACGCGCAAGCCGCGCAAACCCAAGGGCGGCTGAGAGCCGTTAATAGGCTAGGGCGCGCATTGCCGTAGCTGCGCGGCGTAGTCCTGCGCCATCTGTTCGGTGGCGTGCGCATAGCGCTGCACGTCGGCGTCGCCGCGATTGCCGCGCTTATAGGCATTCCAGCCGAGATAGTAGGCGAGATACAGATTGTAGGTGTCGTTGCGGGCGACGCCGAGGGTCTCGGCGGTCTTGGAATGATACCAGCCGACGAAATCGACGGCATCGGCAAACCTGGTGCGGCGCGCCGCCCAGCTGCCGGTCTCGTTCTGGTATTGCGTCCAGGTGCCGTCGAGCGCCTGCGAGAAGCCGGTGGCGCTGGAGATATGTTTCCAGGGAATGAAGCCCAGCAGCTTGGTGCGCGGCGGCCTGGCGTTGCTCTTGTAGCCGGATTCCTTGCGCACCGTCGCCATCAGCACGGGAACCGGCACGCCGTATTTCTGCTCGGTGCGTTGTGCCGCCGCCTGCCAATTGTCGAACCAGCCGTCATTCTGGTCGAAAACGGCGCAGACATCGTTGATGTGGTTCGGCGGCGTCGCGCAGGCCGAAAGCGCCAGCGGCACGGCAATCGCTACAATTTTACTAAAGCTCAACCTACGCATTGCAAGAGCATTAGGCCGAAAACATAAAAGGAATCTTGCTGTGTTCCTTAACGGCTCATCGGCCGCTTTGCCTGACGCGGAACAAGTATAACCATTCCGACGTTTGTTGTCGCTTTTACCGATGTGAAATTCCCGGAATGCCGCCTTGGCTAAAATCACGCCCGCAGGTGGCGGATTCTTGACAGCTCGATCCTCGTGCCGGCGCTTTGATGCGCCGCATGAGCGAACCAAGACGCAAGCGCGGCGCCGAGCGAACCAGCAACAGGGGACCGACCGCCATCCCGCAACTGCCGCTCAGGCGGGTGACAAACCCTTATCCGCCGATGGCGATGCTCTCGGCCGACCAGATCGAGGCGATCCACCAGGCGTCGATGCATGTCCTGGAGAATTTCGGCATCGAGGTGATGAGCCCGCGGGCGCTGTCGCTGTTCGAGAAGGCCGGGGCCAAGGTCGATCATGCCACGATGAACGTCCGCATCGATCGCGGCATGATCGAGGAAGCGCTGAAGACGACGCCGTCCAGCTATACGCTGACGCCGCGCAATCCCGCCCATGCCGTCCACCTCGGCGGCAATACCATCAACTTCACGCTCGTCGCCGGGCCGCCGAATGTGCACGACATGGAGCGCGGCCGCCGTGCCGGCAATTTGCGCGATTATTCCGATCTCGTCCGGCTGGCGCAGCATTTCAACTGCATCCACATGCTAGGCAACCAGGTCTGCGCGCCGGTAGAATTGCCGGCGAATTCCCGTCATCTCGACACCTATTTCGCCAATCTGACACTGACCGACAAAAGCTTTCACGTCTCGGCCATCGGCCGCGGCCGGGCGCTCGACGGCATCGAAATGATGGCAATCGCGCGCGGACTGACGCTTGACGAGATGCGCCACGATCCCGGCGTCACCACGATCATTTCGGTCAATTCGCCGCGCCGCTTCGACGAGATGATGGCCGAGGGGCTGATGACGATGGCCGAATTCGGCCAGTCGGTGGCGGTAACGCCATTCACGCTGATGGGGGCGATGAGCCCGGTGACGCTTGCCGGCGCGCTCGCCCAGCAGAATGCCGAGGCGCTGTTCGGCGTGGTGCTGACGCAGCTCGTCCGCCCCGGCGCGCCGGTGATGTATGGCGCCTTCACCTCCAATGTCGATATGAAATCGGGAGCGCCGGCGTTCGGCACGCCTGAAAACACCAAGGCGAATATCGCGTCCGGACAGTTGGCGCGGCGTTACAACCTGCCTTATCGCACAACGCCGGGCTCGGCTTCCAATGCCGCCGACGCGCAAGGCGCCTATGAGACGCTGATGGCGCTGTGGGGCGCGGTGCTCGGCCATGGCAACCTGGTCTACCATGCCGCCGGCTGGCAAGAGGGCGGACTGACAGCGTCGTTCGAAAAGTTCATCATCGACGTCGAGATGATCCAGCACATGATGGAGTTTTTGCGCCCGATCGAGGTCAACGAGGCCGAGCTTGCTGTCGAGGCTCTGGGTGCGGTTCCGACCGGCGGCCACTTCTTCGGCGAGCCGCACACTCTGGAGCGCTACGCCACAGCCTTCTACCAGCCGATGCTGTCCAACTGGCAAAATTTCGAGGCCTGGCAGGAGGCTGGCGGGCTCGATGCCACGGCGCGGGCGACGAGGCTTTGGAAGAAGGCGCTGGAGGACTATGTCGAGCCGGTGATGGAAGTCTCCAGGCGCGAGGCGCTTGAGACGTACGTGGCCAAGCGCAAGGAAGCGATCGGGCAAAGCGAGCCGTGATGATCGAAGGCTCGCGCTCGTGGGGCTCCTCCCCGAATTCATCGTTCCCATCCAACTCGTTGACGTCAGAGAGAATCCCATGAAATCGCATGCAAAGGTCGTGGTTATCGGTGGTGGCGTCGTCGGGTGCTCCGTGCTGTTCCATCTGGCCCGTCACGGCTGGACCGACATCGTGCTCCTGGAGCGCAATGAATTGACCTCCGGCTCGACCTGGCACGCCGCCGGCGGCATGCACACCATCAATGGCGATCCCAATGTCGCCAAGCTGCAGAAATACACAATCTCGCTCTACAAGGAGATCGAGGAACTGTCCGGCCAGGCGACCGGCGTGCATCTGACTGGCGGCGTCTTGCTGGCGGCGACCGAGGCGCGCCTCGACTGGCTGCGCGGCGTCGTCGCCAAGGGCCGCTATCTCGGCATCGACCTCGAAGAAATATCGCCTGAAGAGGCGGCCGAGCTGATGCCGTTGCTCGACCCCAAGCAGTTCGTCGGCGCCGTTCGCAACAAGGAGGACGGTCATCTCGATCCCTCCGGCGTCACCCACGCCTACGCCAAGGCCGCGAGGAAGCTTGGTGCCGAGGTCGAGCGCTTCACCAAGGTCGAGGACATCGTGCGGCGCGCCGACGGGTTGTGGCGTGTCATCACCAACAAGGGTGAGGTGGTGGCCGAGCATGTCGTCAACGCCGGCGGCCTGTGGGCGCGCGAGGTCGGCCGCATGGTCGGGCTGGAGCTGCCGGTGCTGGCGATGGAGCACATGTACCTGATCACCGAGGACATGCCGGAAGTCGCCGCCTGGAACCAGAAGACCGGCACGGAGATCATCCATGCGGTCGATTTCGATGGCGAGCTGTATCTGCGCCAAGAGCGCGGCGGCATGCTGATGGGCACTTATGAAAAGGCCAACAAGCCTTGGTCCGAGTTCCAAACGCCATGGAATTTCGGCCACGAGCTGCTCGAACCCGACATCGACCGGATCGCGCCGTCGCTGGAGGTCGGCTTCCGGCATTTCCCGGCCTTCCAGAACACCGGCATCAAGCAGATCATCAACGGGCCCTTCACCTTCGCACCGGACGGCAATCCGCTGGTCGGGCCGGTGCGCGGCCTGCCGGGGTTCTGGGTGGCCTGTGGTGTCATGGCCGGGTTCTCGCAGGGCGGCGGCGTCGGGCTGGCGCTGTCGAACTGGATGATCGAAGGCGATCCCGGCGCCGATATCTGGGCGATGGATGTGTCGCGCTACGGTGACTGGGCGACGATGGCCTACACCAATGCCAAGGTGCGCGAAAACTATTCGCGGCGGTTTTCGATCCGCTTCCCGAACGAGGAACTACCGGCCGGCCGGCCGCTCAAGACGACACCGGTTTACGACCTGTTGTCGGCCAAAGGGGCGCAATGGGGGGTCGCCTATGGGCTGGAAGTGCCGCTGTGGTACGCGCCCGAAGGCGTCAAGGACGAATTCTCCTGGCGGCGCTCGAGCGATTTTGAGCATGTGGCGAAAGAAGTGGAGACGGTTCGGCAGGGCGTTGGTCTCTCGGAAATCTCGTCATTCGCCAAATACAGAGTGACAGGCAAGGGCGCTGCAGCCTGGCTCGACCGCCTGCTTGCCTGCAAGTTGCCAAGGCCCGGCCGCATGACGCTGGCGCCGATGCTGAAGGAAGACGGCAGGCTGATTGGCGATTTCACGCTGGCCAATCTCGGCAGTCCAAATTCGGAAAGTGACGATTGGTTCCTGGCCGGCTCCGGCGTCGCCGAGCAGTACCATATGCGCTGGTTCGAGGCGCATCTGCCGCAGGACGGCTCGGTCAGTATCGAAGCGTCGGGAGCAAAACTCACCGGCCTGTCGATCGCTGGCCTCAAGGCGCGCGCCGTGTTGGCAAAAGTTACGCGGGCGGACATATCGAATGCCGCGTTTCCGTTCATGGCCATCAGCAAGATGGATATCGGCATGGCGCCATGCCTGGTCGGGCGCGTCAGCTACACCGGCGATCTCGGCTACGAAATCTGGGTCGCGCCGGAATATCAGCGCGCCGCCTATCAGGCGCTGATGGCCGCGGGGGAGGAATTCGGCATCGGCCTGTTCGGCTCGCGCGCGCTCAACGCATTGCGGCTTGAGAAGAATTACGGCTCATGGGCGCGCGAATACCGTCCGATCTATGGGCCGCTGGAAGCCGGGCTCGACCGCTTCGTCGCCTACGGCAAGCAAGCCGATTTCATCGGCAAGCAGGCGGCGTTGGCCGAGCGCAAGCAAGGCGGCAGACTGCGGCTGCGGGCCTTTGTCGTCGATACTGTCGATGCCGACGTCATCGGCGACGAGCCAATCTGGTATGGCGGTGCCGTGCGCGGTTGGGTCACGTCGGGCGGCTACGCGCATCATTCGAAAAAGTCCGTCGCCATCGGCTATGTGCCGAAAGAGATTGCCGACGAAGCCGACGGCTTCGAGATTGAGCTTCTGGGCAAACGCCACGCCGCGCGCATGCAGCCGATCCCGCTGTTCGACGCGAATTTCGAGCGGATGCGTGGGTGACGTTTCAGGCACCGCGGCGGTTGTCCAGCGCCAGGGCGCCGGCGCCGGCGAACACCAGATAGAGGAAGATGAAGCAGAACGAGATCGCCGCATCGCCGCCATTGTTGACCGGGAAGAAACCCTGCGGCATGTGCGCCATGAAATAGGCGATCGCCATTTCGCCGCAGAGAAGGAACGCCCGGCCTGGTCAAAAGCCCCAATGCCAGCAGGATGCCACCGGCGAATTCAAGTAGGGCAGCGGTCAGCGTCAGCCCGGTCAGAGCGCCCGCGTGATCGCCGACGGGGAAATTGAACAGTTTCTGGGTGCCGTGCTCAATGAACTGCAGCGCCGTCATGATGCGCAAGGCGGCAAGGGCGAACGGTTGATATCCGGCGAGGCCTTCGAAAAGCTTCATCTACGACTCCATTTTCACCTATCCCGGCCATAGGTCATCGCCAAAGGCCGGACCATTCACATAGTCCGGCCTGCATTCAACTGTCGGTGAGTGAGTCGTGAGGCGTGCTGCAGCCTTGGGGCCGCACGATGGCGGCCCCGCGATCAGCGCGGCCGTTAATGCCCGGGCGCTGTCAGAGCAAAGTGCGCGCCTTGCGGGTCTGTGCACTGTACGATCCAGCTGCCGCCGGGGACCTCCATCGGACCCATCAGGATCTTGCCGCCATTGTCGGTGACGCGCTTGGCTGCCGCGTCGATGCCGGGCACGTTGAAATAGAACTGCCAGACCGGCGCCGGGATCTGCTCGGGCTTGTTCATCATGCCGCCAACGGGCTCGCCGCCGAAAGCGAAAAGCTGATAGACGCCCATCGGACCCATATCCATGGCGTCGCCCTTCTCCCAGCCGAACTGGCTGGAATAGAAATCGAACGCCGCCTTCCAGTCTGACGTGTAGAGCTCATGCCAGCCGATGTTGCCGGGGGTCGCCAACTGTAGCGGCGGCTGGTCGGGGCCGCTGGGCTGCAGGAAGTTGAACATCGCGCCTTGCGGGTCTGCAACGACGGCGAAGCGGCCGACGCCAGGAATGTCGTCGGGCTCGCGGTGAACCGCGCCACCAGCCTTCTTGAGGGAGGCCGTTGCGGCATCGACATCCCTGGTGAGGATATAACCGACCCAGGCCGGCGGCATGCCCATCTTGCGCGCGTCATCGGGCAGCGTCATCAACCCGCCGACGCCGCGCTCGCCGACATTCATGACGATATAGCGCGGCATGCCCTGGGCCCCTTCGAAAGGCTGCCCCCTCCAGCCCACCACTGAGGTGTAAAACGCCTCGGCGGCGTCGAGATCGGTGGTCATCAACTCGTACCAGAAGAAGGGCATGGGGGACTGTGGCATTGTCGTGCTCCTTGCGGTTTGTACATCGATCATGCGCGATCCATTCTAGGACGATCTTCACGACGAAAATCCGACAGCCAACCAAAAAAGATGACAAATTGGAAATGTTACCGGGTTGCGCGCCCTGCGGTTTTCGACTTTGCTCGCAGTCAACGAGGGGTTGTTGATCCATGCGCCGGATGTCGCTCACTTCCCTGACCAGAGCGGACCATCACCAGTCTAAGGGCTATCCCGCTGCCCGGAATGGTTGTGGAAGGCGTGGTGCGAAGCGAGGGGTCAGATCCAAGCAGCTATGGCTTCACGAGCAATCACCTCTATCGTGCATTCGAGACTGAGCAATAGAAAATGCGAACAGTCGTCTGTCGGCCCGGGTATTGATCGCAACCAGTGCGAGTTCTCGACTCGGAGGAGGGGCCATCTGTAGGAGGCTTGCCCGCCAGAGCCAATCAACGGGATTGAGCTGCTAGCGCTGACATGGGTCACTCCCAACATGTCGTCATGAGCCGAAAGTGCTAGCACTCCGTGGAAGTTGATCTTCAGGGTTCGTTCGGATGCCCCGATGAAGAAGTCGCCTTCGACGGCCAATTCAAAGTAGTTGTCGGATTTCAGACGCCACACCTGACAGGCAGCCAGCGGTAATTCTTCCACAGGCTCCCACCGCTGAACCGCCTCCTGAACAATGTCCATCACCTTCTCCAATGTTTGAAAATCGCGCACGATGCTCAAGCGCCTACCGCCCCGTAAGCGCTTTCGAACAGCTTGTCGCCACTGGTAGCCAATTCTGGGCGCCGCATCCATTGAGGCGCAACGGACGGCGCTCAAAAACATGAGTGCATTTATCATATTTTTATCGAGAGGTTTCAGCGGCTTGCGCCGAAAATTGACCAATTGATAAAAAAATAAAACGTGCTAGCCTTCTCCAAAACAAGAACATGGGGAACTGACGATGCCAGAAGGCCAGTTCAAGCAAGGCATTGCCGGCGGGCGGCTCTCGCCGGACCAATATGCCGACAATTTCGCCGACCTGCACCCGCCGCTCGATCATCACGAGGCGCTGGTCGAGTCCGACCGCTGCTATTTCTGCTATGATGCGCCGTGCATGAATGCATGCCCGACCTCGATCGACATCCCGCTGTTCATTCGCCAGATTTCGACGGGCAATCCCATCGGCTCAGCCAAGACTATTTTTGACCAGAACATTTTGGGCGGCATGTGCGCCCGCGTCTGCCCGACCGAGACGCTATGCGAAGAAGTCTGCGTGCGGGAGGTGGCCGAAGGCAAGCCGGTGCAGATTGGTCGCCTTCAGCGCTACGCCACCGATGTCGCCATGGCCGAAAACAAGCAGTTCTACAACCGCTCCGAACCGACCGGCAAGACGGTCGCCGTGGTCGGCGCCGGACCGGCCGGGCTTGCGGCCGCGCATCGGCTTGCCCGCCACGGCCACGACGTGACCATCCTGGAAGCCCGCCCGAAGCCCGGCGGGCTCAATGAGTACGGTATCGCCGCCTATAAGAGCGTCGACAATTTTGCCCAGGCCGAAGTCGACTATGTCACGTCGATCGGCGGCATCGACATCCAGAACGGCAAGGCGCTCGGCCGTGATTACCAGCTGTCGGACCTGACCAGGAATTACGATGCGGTGTTCCTCGGCATGGGGCTTGCCGGCGTCAATGCCTTGCGAGCGGATGGCGAGGAGGCGCAAGGCGTCACCAATGCCGTCGAGTTCATTGCCGAGCTTCGTCAGGCCAGTGATCTGGCCAGCCTGCCGGTCGGCCGGCGTGTTGTCGTTATCGGCGGCGGCATGACGGCGATCGACGCGGCGGTGCAGTCGAAGCTGCTCGGAGCCGAAGAGGTGACGATCTGCTATCGGCGCGGCCCGGAGCACATGAATGCCTCCGAATTCGAGCAGGATCTGGCTGCCGCCAACGGCGTCATCATCCGGCACTGGTTGCAGCCGAAGCGGGTCATTGCCGATGCCGGCAAGGTGTCGGCGATCGAGCTCGAATACACCGCGATGGACGGCGACAGGCTCGTCGGCACCGGCGAGCGGCTGACGCTCGTCTCCGATCAGGTGTTCAAGGCGATCGGCCAGAGCTTTGTCCCGGCTGCGCTCAACGGCAGCGGTGCGGAGGTCGCGCTGGAAGCCGGCCGCATCAAGGTCGATGCGGAAGGGCGCACCTCGCTGGCCAATGTCTGGGCTGGCGGCGACTGCATTTTCGGCGGCGACGACCTGACAGTCTCGGCCGTCGCACAAGGCCGCGACGCGGCGGAAAGCATTCATCGGGCACTGACCTCGAACGGGAGGGCATGAGCATGGCAGACATCCGCAACAATTTCGTCGGCATCAAATCGCCGAACCCGTTCTGGCTAGCCTCGGCGCCGCCGACCGACAAGGCCTATAACGTCATCCGCGCATTCAAGGCTGGCTGGGGCGGCGTTGTCTGGAAGACGCTCGGCGAAGAAGGGCCGCCGGTGGTCAACGTCAACGGTCCGCGCTACGGCGCGATCTGGGGCGCCGACCGTCGTCTGCTCGGCCTCAACAACATCGAGCTGATCACCGACCGCGACCTGCAGGTCAATCTGCGCGAGATCAAGCAGGTCAAGATGGACTGGCCCGACCGGGCGATCGTCGTCTCGCTGATGGTGCCTTGCGAGGAGCATGCCTGGAAGGCGATCCTGCCGGTAGTCGAGGAGACCGGCGCCGACGGCATCGAACTCAATTTCGGCTGCCCGCATGGCATGTCGGAACGCGGCATGGGTGCGGCGGTCGGCCAGGTGCCGGAATACATCGAAATGGTGGTGCGCTGGTGCAAGGCCAACACCCGCATGCCTGTCATCACCAAGCTGACGCCCAACATCACCGACATACGCAAGCCGGCACGAGCGGCCCTTGCCGGCGGCACCGACGCGGTGTCGCTGATCAACACCATCAATTCGATCACCGGCGTCAATCTCGACAATTTCGCACCTGAGCCGACGATTGACGGCAAAGGTTCGCATGGCGGCTATTGCGGCCCGGCGGTGAAGCCGATCGCCATGAACATGGTGGCCGAGATCGCGCGCGACCCGGAAACGAAGGGCCTGCCGATCTCCGGTATCGGCGGCATCACCACCTGGCGCGACGCCGCCGAGTTCATGGCGCTTGGCGCCGGCAATGTGCAGGTGTGCACGGCGGCGATGACCTATGGCTTCAAGATCGTGCAGGAGATGATCGCCGGCCTGGAAAACTGGATGGACGAGAAGGGCCATGCCTCGCTCGACGACATCATTGGCCGCGCCACTCCCAACGTCACCGACTGGCAGTATCTCAACCTCAACTACATCGCAAAGGCGCATATCGACCAGGAGGCCTGCATCAAATGCGGCCGCTGCCACATCGCCTGCGAGGACACCTCGCACCAGGCCATCACCAGCATGGTCGACGGCGTCAGGCATTTCGAGGTGATCGAGGCCGAATGCGTCGGCTGCAATCTCTGCGTCAATGTCTGCCCGGTCGAGAACTGCATCACCATGGAGCCACTGGCGGTTGGCGCGATCGATGAGCGCACTGGTAGGCCAGTGTCGCCGATCTATGCCAACTGGACGACGCATCCCAACAATCCGATGGCCAAGGTGGCGGCGGAATAGCATTTCGAAAAAAGCGGCGTCCATGGGCGCCGCTTTTTGACTTTCCTATTGCGGATAAAAGATATCCAAGATAATCTATATCCATGAACAGGAGAGCGCAATGAAGCTGGGCGAAGGCGTCGAAGCAGCCATCCACTGCGCCGCGATGCTCGCCGGCGTTGATGGCGCCGCGACCTTGCCAGGTGCTGCCATGGCCGAAGCGTTCGGGCTGTCGCCGAGCTATCTGCTTAAGCATCTCAACGCGCTGACTGCGTCCGGCATTCTGGAATCAGTGCCGGGGCCGTCCGGCGGCTACCGGCTGGCGCGGCCGGCGGAACGCATAACGCTGCTCGACATCGTGCTGGCCGTCGAGGGGCGTGAACCGGCGTTCCGCTGCGCCGAAATCCGCCAGCGCGGCCCAGCGAAGCTCGATGCCTCGGTCTATGTCAAACCCTGCGGCATCAACGTAGCCATGCTGAAGGCCGAGCGCGCCTATCGCGCCGCGCTCGCCGACGCCTGGCTGTCCGACATCGTTGCAGAATACACGGCCGATGCCGATCCCCGTTCGGTCGCCGCGAACTGCGCCTTCGTCGAGCGCCATCGGCGGCCGCAGAAATCAAGTTCAACCAAGCAAGCATGAAAGGCTACAGACGATGAAACAGAGGCTGCAATTTTTCGGCGCGGCGCCGGAGATCATGAAGGCGGTGTCAGCGCTCAACAAGGCAGTCGACGAATGCGGGCTCGAAAAAAGCCTGTTGCATCTGATCAAGCTCAGGGCGTCGCAGATCAACGGCTGCTCGTATTGCGTCGAGATGCATAGCCGCGAAGCGCGCCGCGACGGCGAAAGCGAGCAGCGGCTCTATCTCGTCTCCGCCTGGAAGGAATCGCCGCTGTTTTCAGAGCGCGAACGCGCGGCCTTGGCCTGGACCGACGCGCTGACCAGGATTGCCGACAACGGTGTGTCGGACGAACTCTATGCAAGGACGCTCGAGTATTTCTCGGAAGAGGAGCTGGTCAAGCTCTCGGTTGCGCTCGGCATGATCAACACCTGGAACCGGCTTTGCGTTCCGTTCCATGCAATCCATCCGATGCCAGCGGTCATGGCCGCTTGAGGACCAGGCGCACGGCCTTGGGCCGCGCGCCTCTTTTCCAAGGACCGACAGCATGTTTTCAAACTTTGATAGTGAGATTCTATTCGCCGCCCGCCTGCTGCTTGGCGGCGCCTTTGTCTTTGCCGGCCTGCGCAACATCCAGAATGCGGCGTTGGTGAGCCAATTGATGACGACGCGCGGCGTGCCGCAGGCGCGGCCGGTGCTGTGGCTGGGGATCGTCCTGCAGATCATCGCCGGAGCGTTGGTGATCGCGGGCATCTGGACCGCTGCGGCGGCGGCATGCCTGATCCTGTTCCTGGTTTTTGCTACGCCGATGTTCCATAATTTCTGGGATCATCAGGGGCCCGAGCGCGCGTCCCGCATCAACGGCTTTGTCGGCAACGTCGCGCTGACCGGAGGATTTCTGGCGCTGATCGCGCAGTCGCTTTGACAACGACTGATGCCTCTTGGAGGCAGCCGCTCACGCCGCATACCGCAAGCCGCCATCACAGGTCAGGACCTGGCCGGTGACGAAGCTGTTCGAAACCAGGAACGCAATTGCCTCGGCGACGTCCTCGGCGCGGCCGATGCGGCCGACCGGCGTCTTGCCGGCATACTCGGCAAACACCGCATGGCGCTGTTCATCGGGCAGGAAATCCCACCACGGCGTGTCGATGACGCCCGGCGCACGACATTAACGCGTAGCGGCTTCAGCTCCATTGCCAGGATCGGCACCACGGTCAGCAGCATGCCGTTGACGGCGGCGATGCCGGCGATACCCGGCGCCGACAATTGCGCCGACACCGCCGAGATGAAAGTCACCGAGCCGCTCTTGTTCAGGGTCGGCAAGGCGGCCTGCAGGCAGGAGAGCTGTGGCCGGACCTTCTCGTCGACGCCACCGCCGATGTCGGTCAGGTCAAGCGTTTCGAACGGACCGAGCCCCTTGCCGCCGCTGGCGGCCAGCACCAGGTGATCGAAAGGCCCGAGTTCGCTGAAGAACCGGCGAACCTCGTCCGGCTTCGCGGCGTCGAATGCAGCTTTTTCGACCGCGCCGCCAAGGCTTTGCCATGCATTGTCGAGCCTTTCCCGGTTGCGCCCGGTGATCGTCACCTTCATGCCCGGGCCAAGCAGCTTTTTCGCGGTGGCGAGGCCGATGCCGGAGGAGCCGCCGACGATCACGGCGTGCTGCGTTTTCTCGGTCATGAATTTTCTTTCTTCGATGTTGCGGAAGCGGGTGCGAGCGCGACAAGGCCGAGACTCAATTCACGCAACTGCTGCCTCGCCTTCGCGTCATAGGCTTGTGCATCGGCACGGGATTCCCTTTGGCCGTCGAAATAGAGGCCGCTTCGCCCTTCGAGTGCCGGCGATGTGGCGAGGTTGATGATGGCTTCGGCGCCGGTTTCGACCGAGCTCCACGGCGTGATGCCCGCCTGCCGCACCATCGTGGTGTTCATGTAGCTTGCCGGATGCAGGCTGTTGACGGTCACATTGGTGCCGTGCAGCTGCTCCGCCAGGTCGATGGTGAACATGATCTGCCCCAGCTTGCTCTGGCAGTAGGCACGGACGCCGTCATAGGAGCGGGTCAGCATGACGTCGTCGAAGTCGATCGCCTGCTGGCCGGCCGAGGCGACGTTGACGATGCGCGACGGCGCGCTGGACTTGAGCAGCGGCAGCAGCTCCATGGTGAGCAGGAAGCCGGCGAGATAATTGACGGCAAAGCGCAACTCGTAGCCGTCGGCGCTAACCTGTCGTTTGGAGTTGGGGCCGGCTGTGCCGACGCCGGCATTGTTGATAAGGATATCGAGCCGCTTGGTCCTTGCGCGCACCGCCTCGGCGAGGCGGCGGACTTCCGCCAGGGAGGAGAGGTCGGCGACCAGCAGCTCGGCCTTGCCGCCGGCGGCTTCGATTTCGGCCACGGTCGCCTTGCCCCTAGTCGCGTCGCGGCCATGCACCAGGATACGGGCACCGCCGGCGCCGAGCCTTTGCGCGACGACGCGGCCGACGCCGTCGGTCGATCCTGTGATGAGGATTGTCCTATCTTTCAGTTCCATGTTCAGAGCCTCCATCTCATCGCTCTGAACGGAAAGATGGGGCACCGGCCACTTGCCAAACAGTTCAAACTTTATCCTGGTATCGATACTGCTATAATAGCACCGATGGATTCACCGACACACTCCGCCGAAGACAGCCGCCGCCGCGAGCTTGGCGTCTTTCTGCGCTCGCGGCGCGAAAGGCTGACGCCTTCGGCCACCGGCATT
Organism: Mesorhizobium sp. M0185; assembly: GCF_040322175.1. Lineage (NCBI taxonomy): Bacteria > Pseudomonadati > Pseudomonadota > Alphaproteobacteria > Hyphomicrobiales > Phyllobacteriaceae > Mesorhizobium > Mesorhizobium sp. M0185. The sequence goes on from NZ_JAMYSY010000036.1 coordinate 39,942, forward strand.
TCGACCGGCCTGCGCCGGCGCACGCCCGGGCTGCGGCGCGAGGAGGTGGCGATGATCGCCGGCGTCGGCACGACCTGGTACACCTGGCTGGAGCAAGGGCGCGACGTGCGGCCGTCCGTCGAGGTGCTGACGGCGCTCAGTCAGGCGCTGCGCCTGGACACGGCCGAGCAACGGCATCTGTTCATTCTTGCCGGCCGCCCGCAGCCGGAGCGTCGCGTCGACGCGCCGGAAAAAGTCGATGGCCCGTTGCTGCACATGCTGCAGAGCCTGGTCCTCCAGCCGGCCTATGTCCTTGGGCGGCGTTGGGACGTGCTGGCCTGGAATTCTGCCGCGGCAGCCGTGTTCGGCGACTATGGCCTGCTGGAGGGCGATGCCCGCAACATCGTCCATATGGTTTTCACCAGCCCGCAGCATCGGCGCCTGCTCGTCGACTGGGAGGAACTGGCGCGTGCCGTGCTGGCGTCATTCCGGGCGGAAAGCGCCAGATATGTCGGCGACCCGGATTTCGAGCGGCTGATCGCGCTGATGACGCGCTCGAGCCCGGAGTTTCGCGCATGGTGGCCGCTGCGCGATGTGGCTCGCAACCTATCGGGTGTAAAGCATGTCAGGCATCCGACGGCAGGCGCCATGGCGTTCGAGCATATGAGCCTTTCGATCGACGACGGCTCGGACATGAAGCTGATCGTCTACACGCCGCTCGCCGAGCAGAACTCGATCGCCAAGCTGCAGAAGCTGCTCGATGCGCTGCCGGCCGAGCGGCGCAGCGCGTGAGCCCAGCTTCGTCATCCTGGGGTCTGCGCTGCGTCGCTCCGCTCCTTGCTGCGCCCCAGGATGACGAAGCAATGGGGGAGGTTTGCGACAGCCGAGCTGCCTCAGCCCTTCGGCTTCAGCCCGTCGATGAACAGCTGCTCGAGAAACCTTGCGGCATCCTCGAAACGGCCGTCGCCGCCGCGATCGGGGCCGAGCACGGCGCGGACCTGCACGTCGAAATCGGCATAATGCTGCGTCGTCGCCCAGATCGAGAAGATCAGGTGCCAGGGGTCGGTGCGGGCAATCTTGCCGGCGCGCATCCAGCCCTTGATGACATTGGCCTTCTCGTCGACCAGCGTCTTCAACTCGCCTTCCAGCATCGGCATGATGCGCGGCGCGCCCTGCAGGATCTCGTTGGCGAACAGCCGGCTCTCGCGCGGGAAATCGCGTGCCATTTCGAGCTTGCGCCTGATATAGCTGCGCAGTTCGGTCAAGGGGTCGCCGATATCGTCGAGTTCGCGCAGCGGCGCCAGCCAGGTGTCGAGAAGCCGCTGCATCAGCGTCTTGTGGATGTCCTCCTTGCGGCGGAAATAATAGAGCAGGTTCGGCTTCGACATGCCGGCGGCTTCAGCGATCTGGTCGATTGTCGAGCCGCGAAAACCGTTGGTCGAGAAGACTTCGAGCGCCGCCTCGAGGATGAGCTCGCGCTTTTCCACCTGGATGCGGGTGCGGCGAGGAGCAGAGCTTTCGACCGCATCCGTCACCTCGAAAAACCTTCGCTGCGAGGAGTGTCTGGACCAATTCTCTGGACCAGTTTTTCTCCGCCCTGTGGAGCGCACTTCGAAAGCCGCATTTCCGCTAGTAATCCCTTGACCGCTGATAAGGCGGTGCTAACGTTTGTCCAACCGGTCAAAAATTTGCGTAGCACGAAAACGTCGCGAAGACCAAGTTGGAAAGACCAGGCGTTAGCCGCACCGAAACAGGTTACAAGGGGAAGTCTCGGTCATGTCCAACCGGCTGAAAGTCACGCCGAACGATCTCAGTGCATTCTGGATGCCGTTCACGGCAAACCGGCAGTTCAAGCAGGCGCCGCGCATGATGGTGTCGGCCAAGGACATGCATTACACGACCAGCGACGGGCGCAAGGTTCTCGACGGCACCGCCGGCCTGTGGTGCGTCAATGCCGGCCACTGCCGCCCGAAGATCACCGAGGCGATCCAGAGCCAGGCGGCCGAGCTCGACTATGCGCCGGCGTTCCAGATGGGCCATCCGATCGTGTTCGAGCTGGCGAACCGGCTGGTCGACATCGCGCCGAAGGGCATGGACCATGTGTTCTTCACGAATTCCGGCTCGGAATCGGTCGAGACCGCGCTGAAGATGGCGATCGCCTATCACCGCGCCAAAGGCGAGGGCTCGCGCACCCGTCTGATCGGCCGCGAACGCGGCTATCACGGCGTCAATTTCGGCGGCATCTCCGTCGGCGGCATTGTCACCAACCGCAAGATGTTCGGCACGCTGCTCGGCGGCGTCGATCACATGCCCCACACGCATCTGCCGGAAAAGAACTCTTTCACCAAGGGCGTGCCGGAGCATGGCGCGGAACTGGCGAACGAGCTGGAGCGCATCGTCGCCTTGCACGACGCCTCGACCATCGCCGCCGTCATCGTCGAGCCGGTTGCCGGTTCCACCGGCGTCATCCTGCCGCCGAAGGGCTATTTGCAGAAGCTTCGCGAGATCTGCACCAAGCACGGCATCTTGCTGATCTTCGACGAAGTCATCACCGGTTTCGGCCGTCTCGGTACGCCGTTTGCCGCCGACTATTTCGGCGTCACGCCGGATATCATGACCACGGCGAAGGGCGTCTCCAACGGCGTCATCCCGATGGGCGCGGTGTTCGTGAAGAAGGAAATCCACGACGCCTTCATGACCGGCCCCGAGCACATGATCGAGTTCTTCCACGGCTACACCTATTCGGGCAATCCGATCGCCTGCGCGGCAGCGCTGGGCACGCTTGACACCTACAAGGAAGAAGGGCTGCTGACGCGCGGCGAGGAACTGGCGCCGTACTGGGAGGACGCGCTGCACTCGCTGAAGGGCGAGCCGAACGTCATCGATATCAGAAACATCGGCCTCATCGGCGCGATCGAGCTGGCGCCGATCGCCGGCCAGCCGACGAAGCGGGCCTTCTCGGCTTTTGTGAAGGCGTTCGAGCGCGGTGCATTGATCCGCACCACCGGCGACATCATCGCGCTGTCGCCGCCGCTGATCATCACCAAAGGCCAGATCAACGAATTGATCGACCACGTGCGCGAAGTGCTGAGGGCGGTGGATTGAACCAGGTGCAGCTTTCCCTCCCCCTCGAGGGGAGGGTGGCCGCGAAGCGGCCGGGTGGGGTCGGCGCGGCAGCGCGCCAGCCTGACCTTCGGCCGCATAGGTGCCTGTGATGCCCTGGACCCGCGTGAGCTTCGAAATGCGCCAAAAGGCGCGCGCGCTTCGAGTACATGCGACCAAAGGCGAATCGCTGCTTTGGTATGAACTGCGCGAATTGAAATCGGCTGCGATGAAATTCCGGCGCCAGTGTCCGATCGGGCCTTATATCGTCGACTTTGCCTGCCTTGCGGTAAAGCTGGTCGTTGAAGTCGATGGTGATCTGCACGAACAGGTGAAGGGCAAACGGCACGACGCCGTCCGTGATGCCTATCTGCGGTCGCTCGGGTTCGATATCTTTCGCGTCGAAGAGCCCAATGTCATAAACAGCGCTTGGCATGTCGGACAGGTGGTCAAGGAGAAGGTCGCGCGCATGTCAGCCGACCCCACCCGACCGCTTCGCGGCCACCCTCCCCTCGAGGGGGAGGGGGACGCTGGCGTGCCACAACCAATGAGGTTTTAGAATATGGCCGCCCCCGGCGAGAATCTGCGAATCAATTCAGACCGTTTGTGGGATTCGATAATGGAGATGGCGAAGATCGGCCCCGGCATTGCCGGCGGCAATAATCGCCAGACCGTGACTGACGAGGACGGCGAAGGGCGGCATCTGTTCAAGCGCTGGTGCGATGAGGCGGGGCTCGAAATGGGCGTCGACGAGATGGGTACGATGTTTGCCCGTCGCGAAGGCACCGATGCCAGCCTGCCGCCGGTCTATGTCGGCAGCCATCTCGACACCCAGCCGACCGGCGGCAAGTATGACGGCGTGCTCGGCGTGCTCGGCGGCCTGGAGGTCGTGCGCTCGCTCAACGATCTCGGCATCAAGACTAAGCACCCGATCGTCGTCACCAACTGGACCAACGAGGAAGGCGCCCGCTTTGCGCCGGCGATGATGGCGTCCGGGGTGTTCGCCGGCGTGCTCGATCAGGCCGACGTCTATTCGCATGTCGACAAGGACGGCAAGAAATTCGGCGAGGAGCTCGAACGGATCGGCTGGAAGGGCACCGAGAAAGTCGGCGAGCGCAAGATCCACGCCTTCTTCGAATTGCATATCGAGCAGGGCCCGATCCTCGAGGACGAGGGCATCGACATTGGTGTCGTCACCCATGGCCAGGGACTGAAATGGCTGCAGGTGACGTTGACCGGCAAGGAGGCGCATACCGGCTCGACGCCGATGCCGAAGCGGCGCAATGCCGGGCTCGGCATGGCGCGGGTGATCGAATTGGTGCACGAGATCGCCATGGACTATCAACCCGACGCCGTCGGCGCGGTCGGCCATATGGAGGTCTATCCGAACTCGCGTAACATCATTGCCGGGCGCACCGTCTTCACCATCGACATCCGCTCGCCGGAAAAGGAGGTGCTGGACGCCATGGACGGCCGCATCCGCGAAGGCATCGACACGATCTGCGACGCGCTCGACATCAAATATCAAATCGAGCAGGTCGGCCATTTCGACCCGGTCACTTTCGACGCGGGCTGCGTCAAGGCTGTGCGGGATGCGGCGGAGCGCCTGGGATATACGCATCGCAACATCGTCTCCGGCGCCGGCCATGACGCCTGCTGGATCAACCGCGTCGCACCCACCGCAATGGTGATGTGCCCCTGCGTCGACGGTCTCAGCCACAACGAGGCCGAGGAAATCACCAAGGAATGGGCAGCGGCCGGCGCCGACGTGCTGTTCCATGCGGTCGTCGACACGGCGGTGATTGTCGAATGATGGGATAGCCTCGCAACGCCGCTCACAAGAAGCGCGAAGAGAATAAGGGAACAAGAAAATGTCCAAAGTCATCAAGAATGGCACCATCGTCACCGCCGACCGGACGTGGAAGGCCGATGTGCTGTTCAAGCACGGCAAGATCATCGGCATCAGCTCGGATTTGCATGGCGACCATGAGTTCGACGCCAGCGGCTGCTATGTGATGCCGGGCGGCATCGACCCGCATACCCATCTCGAAATGCCGTTCATGGGCACCTATTCGGCCGACGACTTTGAATCCGGTACCCGCGCGGCCCTTGCCGGCGGCACGACCATGGTCGTCGATTTCTGCCTGCCGGCGCCGCAGCAATCGCTGCTCGAGGCCCTGCAGATGTGGGACAACAAGACTTCGAAGGCGTCCTGCGACTATTCCTTCCACATGGCGATCAGCTGGTGGGGCAAGCAGGTGTTCGATGAGATGGCCACCGTCGTTGACAGGGGCATTACCTCGTTCAAGCATTTCATGGCCTACAAGGGCGCGCTGATGGTCGATGACGACGAGCTCTATTCGTCGTTCCAGCGCTGTGCCGATCTTGGCGCGCTGCCGCTGGTCCATGCCGAGAATGGCGACGTCGTGGCGGCGCTGTCGCAGAAGCTGCTGGCGGCGGGCAACAGCGGCCCGGAGGGACACGCCTATTCGCGCCCGCCTGAAGTCGAAGGCGAGGCGACCAACCGCGCCATCATGATCGCCGACATGGCCGGTGTGCCGCTCTATGTCGTGCATGTCTCCTGCGAGCAGGCGCACGAGGCCATCCGCCGGGCGCGGCAGAAAGGCATGCGGGTGTTCGGCGAGCCGCTGATCCAGCACCTGACGCTCGACGAGAGCGAATATTTCAACAAGGACTGGGACCATGCGGCGCGCCGTGTCATGAGCCCGCCCTTCCGCAACAAACTGCACCAGGATTCGCTGTGGGCCGGCCTGCAGGCCGGATCGCTGCAAGTGGTGGCGACCGACCATTGTGCCTTCACCACCAAACAAAAGCGCAACGGCGTCGGCGACTTCACCAAGATCCCGAACGGCACGGGCGGGCTCGAGGATCGTTTGCCGGTGCTGTGGACGACCGGCGTCAAGACCGGCCGGCTGACGATGAACGAGTTCGTCGCGGTGACCTCGACCAACATCGCCAAGATCCTCAACATGTACCCGAAGAAGGGCGCCATCGTCGAAGGCGCGGACGCCGACATCCTCGTATGGGACCCGAAGCGCAAGAAGAAGATCACGGCCAAGAAGCAGCAGTCGGTGATCGACTACAATGTCTTCGAAGGTTTTGAGGTAACCGGCCTGCCGCGCTTCGTCTTCTCGCGCGGCGAACTGTCGATCGAGGAAAACGAGGTCAAGGCGAAGCCCGGCCATGGCGAGTTCGTCGCTCGCGAGCCGAACGCGGCGGTCAACCGGGCGCTGTCGACGTGGAAGGAAATTTCCGCGCCGCGCAAGGTGGAACGGACGGGCATCCCGGCGACGGGCGTTTGAGCTTGGCGAGCCACGGAGCGATTATCTCAATGGCCGCGGTGATCCTTGCCGCCGGGCCGGCGGCGGCTGACGTCCTTGCCGGCTCCTTTGGCAATGAGGTCGGTTGCGCTGGTGTACGGCTCGGTTATCAGGACAGCGACGATTATGTCGTGCTGACCGCCGACGGCGTCGAAACCTATGGCAGCGGCTGCCAGTTCGCACAGCGACTGACGACGGCGCCTGGCACCCTGTTGTTGAGCTCCACCTGTTTCGCCGAGGGCGAGGAGGGCACGACCACGGATGTCGTCAAGGTCATCAACAGAGGAGGGGACGGTTTCTTCGTGACCATTCCCGGCCTTGAAGAGATAGGACCGCTGAAATCATGTTCGTGACGGTGCCGATGACGACCGCTGCCTCGATGCCGGCGTCAGGCGACCAACCCGTCCAGTTCCGGCAGCAGGACGACGCTTTCCTTTTCGTTGGGATCGGTGCGGGCAATGACCGCCGAGGCGGGGCCGTCGCTCAGATTGGCCGGCAGATGCGGCACGCCGGGGGGAATATAGAAAAGATCGCCGGCCTTGACCACGATATGCTGTTCGAGCCGGTCGCCATACCAGGTATGGACTTCGCCGGAGAGCACATAGATCGCGGTTTCATGGTTTTCGTGCATATGCGCCTTGGCGCGGGCACCCGGCGGCATGGTCAGCAGATGCATGCAGATGCCGGACGAGCCGACTGTTTCGGCGGCGATACCGGCGAAATAACTCAGGCCCTGCTTGCCTTCATAAGAGCTTTCAGGGCGGATAAGATGGCAAGTCGGTTTGGGCGACATCGGGGCAACTCCGGGCGTCTATCTGATGGGACAAGGGCGCGTAGAACTGGGGCGCATAGAACTGGGGCGAGTAAAACTGCGGCGAGTAGGACTGGGCGAGTGGAAAGCAACATCGGGGTAAAATCAATGGGATTCCGGCCGGCGCCGCAGTGGCCGGAAGCGACAGGCTACGGCCGATGACGGGAGTATCGCCAGCCGTTGTTTCGGCAAGCAAGCTTGGCCTGACCTTCCAGACCAATGATGGTCCGGTACAGGCGCTGTCGAATGTCGACCTGACGATCGGCAAGGGGGAATTCGTGTCCTTCATCGGGCCCTCCGGCTGCGGCAAGACGACCTTGCTGCGCGTCATCGCCGATCTGGAGAAGCCGACATCGGGAGCCATCTCCGTCAACGGCATGACGCCCGAGCAGGCGCGCCAGAGCCGCGCCTATGGCTATGTCTTCCAGGCGGCCGCACTTTATCCGTGGCGCACGATCGAGCGCAATGTGGCACTGCCGCTGGAGATCATGGGCCTGTCCAGGGCGGAGCAGGCGGCGCGCATCAAGCGAACCCTCGACCTTGTCAACCTCAGCGGCTTCGAGAAGAAATACCCCTGGCAGCTTTCGGGCGGCATGCAGCAGCGCGCCTCGATCGCGCGGGCGCTCGCCTTCGACGCCGACCTTTTGTTGATGGACGAGCCGTTCGGTGCGCTGGACGAGATCGTGCGCGACCACCTCAACGAACAGCTGCTGGAGCTTTGGGAGCGGACCAACAAGACCATCTGCTTCGTCACCCATTCGATCCCCGAGGCGGTCTATCTGTCGACGCGCATCGTCGTCATGTCGCCGCGTCCGGGCCGCGTCAGCGACGTCATAGAATCGACGCTGCCGAAAAAGCGGCCGCTCGATATCCGCGAGACGCCGGAGTTCCTGGCCATCGCGGCACGCGTGCGGGACGGGCTGAGGGCAGGGCACAGCTATGATGATTGAGCGGGATGAGCTCCCTCCTCTCCCCAGCGGGGCTAGCGGGGCCACCCATGCCTTCGTCATCCTAGGGCGGAGCAGCCGCGAAGCGGCCTGCGCAGACCCTAGGATCCATGCCGTGACGTCGGCCGAAAGGCGCAAGCGGTTCAGAATATTCGCCGGGCAGAGCGGTGTGGAGGGAGCCATTTTCAGCACCGTTGCGGAGCGGGGAGGTTACGGCATGGATCCTAGGGTCTGCGCCGCGTCGCTTCGCTCCTTGCTTCGCCCTAGGATGACGAAGGCGTGGTTGGCCGCTCCCGATACGCACGCCGCTTCGCGGCGGTTCCGCCCTAGGATGACAAAAGCGCGGTCACCCTCCCCCGGCCTCCGCTTCGCTCCAGCCCTCCTCTCCCCGTCGGGGAGAGGAGGGCGCTTACCTGGCGAGGCCTGCTAGATGGACTCGTTTCGCGACAAGATCGTTCCGGTGACCTCGATCCTCCTGGGCGTCGTCGTCGTCTGGTACGTCATGGCCGTCATCCTCAACACGCCGTTCCAGCGCGATCTCGACCGCCGCGCCAATCAGACGCCGGGTGTTGTGGAATTCATCGGCAAGACGCTGGCGCAGCCGAAGCCGACGCTGCCGGCGCCGCATCAGGTGGCGGTGAACTTCTTCGAAAACACCTTTCTGCGCAGCATCACCTCGAACCGCAGCCTTGTCTACAATGCGTGGGTGACGCTGTCGTCGACGCTGCTCGGCTTTGCTTTCGGCACGGCGCTCGGCATCGTCATCGCCGTCGGCATCGTGCATGTGGCGACGCTCGACCGCAGTCTGATGCCGTGGATCATCGCCTCGCAGACCATTCCGATCCTGGCGGTGGCGCCGATGATCATCGTCGTGCTGGCGGCGATCGGCATCACCGGGCTTATCCCGAAGGCGCTGATCTCGACCTATCTGTCGTTCTTCCCGGTGGCGGTCGGCATGGTGAAGGGACTGCGCTCGCCCGAGCTTACCCATCTCGACCTGATGCACACCTATAATGCCAGTGCCTCGCAGACCTTCTGGAAATTGCGTGTGCCGGCTTCGGTGCCGTTCCTGTTCACCTCGATGAAGGTGGCGGTGGCCGCCAGCCTGGTCGGCGCCATCGTCGGCGAGTTGCCGACCGGCGCCGTCGCCGGCATCGGCGCCAAATTGCTCGCCGGCGCCTACTACAGCCAGACCATCGACATCTGGTCGGCTCTGGTTGCCGGGTCGGTGGTCGCGGCGCTGCTGGTGATGGTCGTCGGCATCGCCGGGCGCCTTGTCGACCGCGCCATGGGCGGAAGGCCGGCATGAGCTCCATCCTGAGCCTTTCCTCAATCACGCCTCGATCCTGGCAAGGGTATGCCGCGCTTGTCCTGCTTGTCGGCGCGCTGCTTCTTTGGCCGCTCGTCAGTGCTACGCCCGGTTACGGCATGGCGACTACGGTGTTGATTTTCATTTTGCTGCTCGTGGCAATCGAGGCCGACAACTTTCCACCGATGATCGGGGTGGTGTTGCTGTTCCTTGGCGCGCATGGCGCAGCGTGGATGCTGCTCGCCGGCATAACCGGCAATGAGGGCAGCGCTCGCGCATCCTTCTATCTGCTGCTCGTCGCGGCGTGGTTTCTGGCCTGGCGCTGCGTAACGGTCTTGTCGTCGTTTCGCCCGACGTCGCGCTGGGCGTCAACCGCCCTGCGCCTGATCATTCCGGCCATCTTCGGCGCCTGGATCCTGATCATCTGGGAGGCGGTGACGCGTGGTGCCGGCATTCCCTTCATCCTGTTGCCGCCGCCAAGCGCCATCGGTGCACGCATCGTCGGCTCGCTGCCGGTGCTGGGGGCCGATGTCAGGCAGACCATCTTCAAGGCGGTTATCTTCGGCTATGTGGTGGGGAGCAGCGCCGGCTTTCTCGTTGCCATCGCCGCCGACCGCGTGCCGTTCCTGCGGCGCGGGCTTTTGCCGATCGGCAATATGGTGTCGGCGCTGCCGATCATCGGCGTCGCGCCGATCATGGTCATGTGGTTCGGCTTCGACTGGCAGTCGAAGGCAGCGGTGGTCATCATCATGACCTTCTTCCCGATGCTGGTGAACACCGTCGCCGGGCTTGCCGCCTCCGGCCATATGGAGCGCGACCTGATGCGCACCTATGCCTCGAGCTACTGGCAGACGCTGTTCAAGCTGCGGCTGCCGGCGGCGGCACCCTTCATCTTCAATGCGTTGAAGATCAATTCGACGCTGGCGCTGATCGGCGCCATCGTCGCCGAGTTCTTCGGCACGCCGGTGGTCGGCATGGGCTTCCGCATTTCGACGGAAGTCGGGCGGATGAACATCGATATGGTGTGGGCGGAAATCGCAGTTGCAGCACTTGCGGGTTCGGTCTTTTATGGCGTGGTCGCTCTTTTCGAGAGAGCAGTCACGTTTTGGCATCCCTCTGTCCGTGGTGGATAGGGGCGGTGGGTTTAGGGCGCTAACTTCAGAGGGTAAAAACATGAAAAGACTTGTTGTTTCGATGCTGGCCGGCGCGATGTCGCTTGCCGCGTTCCAGGCGATGGCCGCGGACAAGGTGACGCTGCAGCTGAAATGGGTCACCCAGGCACAGTTCGCCGGCTATTATGTCGCCAAAGCCAAGGGCTTCTATGACGCCGAGGGCCTCGACGTCGACATCAAGCCCGGCGGACCGGACATTGCACCGGAGCAGGTTATTGCCGGCGGCGGCGCCGACGTCATCGTCGACTGGATGGGCGGTGCGCTTGCTGCGCGCGAAAAGGGCGTGCCGCTGGTCAACATCGCCCAGCCGTTCAAGAAGGCCGGCATGGAGCTGGTCTGCCCGAAGGACGGCCCGGTCAAGACCGAAGCCGACTTCAAAGGCCATACGCTCGGCGTCTGGTTCTTCGGCAACGAATATCCGTTCTATGCCTGGATGAACAAGCTTGGCCTCAAGACCGATGGCGGGCCGGACGGCGTCACCGTGCTCAAGCAGAGCTTTGACGTGCAGCCGCTGATCCAGAAGCAGGCGGATTGCATTTCGGTCATGACCTATAACGAGTACTGGCAGCTCATCGACGCCGGCTACAAGCCGGAAGAGCTGACCGTCTTCAACTATTCCGCCATGGGCAACGATCTGCTCGAAGACGGGCTCTATGCCCTGGAGGACAAGCTCAAGGATCCGGCCTTCGAGGACAAGATGGTGCGTTTCGTGCGCGCTTCGATGAAGGGCTGGAAATACGCCGTCGACAATTCCGACGAAGCGGCCGGCATTGTCATGGACAATGGCGGCCAGGACGAGAATCACCAAAAGCGCATGATGGGCGAAGTCGCCAAGCTGATCGACAATGCCGATGGCAAGCTCGATCCGGCGACCTACGAGCGCACCGCCAAGGCGCTGCTCGACCAGAAGATCATCAGCAAGGAGCCTACCGGCGCCTACACGACGGCGATCACCGACAAGGCCATCAAATAGGGCTGTCAAACTGGCTTGTAGCGGAAAAGGGGCGGGCGACCGCCCCTTTTTAGTGGGAGGTAAAATGAACGTTACCGGCGGAAACATCCGCTCGCAAAATCGTTGTGCCGGTGCACCCGCCTCAAGGGTGTCACAACGGAGGTTTCCATGCGCATCCAGTCCTTCACGCCGATGCTTTCGGCGCTGGCCATTTCTGCAGCCATCTTCTCTGCTTCACCGGCCTTGGCCGAAACCATAAAGATGACGGCGACGCTCGATGGTGCTCAGCAGAACCCGCCCGTCACCACGAAGGGCAAAGGCACCGCCACGCTCAGGTTCAACACCGCCACCAAGAAACTCGGCTGGACCGTGAGATATTCCGGCCTCAGCGGGCCGGCGAAGGCCGCACACATTCACGGCCCGGCGGCAAAGGGTCAAAACGCCGATCCGGTGGTGCCGTTCGAAGGCAAGCTGAAGAGCCCGATCAAGGGTTCGGCGACATTGACTGATGCCCAGGCCACCGATCTTGAGGCAGGCAAATATTACGTCAACATCCACACCGCGGCCCACGCGGATGGCGAGATCCGCGGCCAGATCGAGAAGGCCAAATAGGCAGATCACGACGACAAAACAGGGCAATCATCCTGTTTTGTCAGGCCTTGTCGCGAATCTGGGTCATCGTGCGGGTCGGCGTGATGGCTTCAGGGTCGAGCCTGATCTCTACGATCGACGGCTTGCCGCTGGCCCGCGCTCGCTCGAAGGCCGCGGCGAAGTCGGCGGTCTTTTCCACCGTCTCGCCATGGCCGCCATAGGCACGGGCCAAAGCAGCAAAGTCGGGATTCTTCAAGTCCGTGGCGACGACACGGCCGGGATATTCGCGCTCCTGATGCATGCGGATGGTGCCGTAGATGCCATTGTTGACGACGATGACGATGATCGGCAGCCCGTATTGCACGGCGGTGGCGAATTCCTGGCCGTTCATCAGGAAACAGCCGTCGCCGGCGAAGGCGATCACGTCGCGGTCGGGGAAAAGCTGCTTGGCGGCGACCGCCGCCGGCGTGCCGTAGCCCATCGAGCCGGATGTGGGTGCTGCCTGCGTGCCGAAACGCCGGAAGCGATGGTAGCGATGCACCCAGGTGGCGTAGTTGCCGGCGCCGTTGGTGAGGATGGCGTCGTCCGGCAGCATCGTTTCGAGATAATTCATGATCGGCCCCATCTGGACGGCGCCGGGGCCGCTCTCCGGAGGCGTCGACCAGTCGAGATAGGCGGCGTGCAGCTTCGCTGCCTCAGCCGCCCACACCGGCGTTGCGGCCGGCTTGCGTCTGGCAAAGGCTTCGACGAAAGCGGCAGGCGAGGCATTGATCGCCAGCGCCGGCCGGTAGACGCGGCCGAGTTCGCCGGCGTCGGCATGGATATGGACCAGCGTCTGGTCGGGATAGGGGCTCTTCAGCAGCGTGTAGTCGGATGACGGCATCTCGCCCATGCGGCCGCCGATCAGCAGCACAAGGTCGGCCTGCTTGATGGCGGTTGCTACCTTGAGATTGATGCCGATGCCGACATCGCCGGCATAGTTCGGGTGGAGATGGTCGAACAGCATCTGGCGGCGGAAGGAGCAGCCGACCGGCAGTGACCAGGCTTCGGCTATCGTCCGCATCCGTGCAACGGCCTGCGCGTCCCAGCGCGTACCGCCGAGGATGACGAAGGGCCGCTTTGCCTTGTTGAGCAACACTTCCAGTGCGTCGAGCTCGACTTCGCCAGGCCGCGTCTCGACAGGGGTATAATGCCGGGCGTCCGGTGCCTCGGCGAGGCTGGTCAGCATGTCCTCGGGCAGCGAGATGACGACCGGGCCCGGGCGACCGGACGTCGCCACCGCAAAGGCGCGTGTGACGAATTCGGGTATGCGTGCGGCGTCGTCGATCTCGACCACCCATTTGGCGATATCGCCGAAGAACCTGACGTAGTCGACCTCCTGGAAGGCCTCGCGCCCCTTGGCGTGGCTGGCGACCTGGCCAATGAACAGGATGAGGGGGACTGAATCCTGCATCGCGATGTGGATGCCGGCCGAGGCATTGGTGGCGCCTGGGCCGCGGGTGACGAAGCAGATGCCGGGCCTGCCGGTCAGGCGGCCATGGCAGTCGGCCATCATTGCGGCACCGCCCTCCTGGCGGCAGACGATTGTGCGGATCGGTGAATCATGCAGCGCGTCGAGCACCGCCAGATAGGATTCGCCAGGCACGCAATAGATACGGTCCGTTCCGTTGGCTTCGAGCGCATCGACGATGAGTTGTCCGCCGGTCTTCATTTTCCTGACCTCTCCAGTTCGGCAAGGATTTCTTGGGTGTGTTCGCCGAGACGCGGCGACGGGCGCTCATAGACCAGTGGCGTGCCGGACATGACCATCGGCGCCCGCACCGAGGGCAAGAGATTGCCATGGCCGTCATCGAGGTCGAGCCGCATGCCGCGCGCTATGGTCTGCGGGTCGGCAAACATCTGGCCGATGTTGTTGATCGGGCTGGCCGGCACTCCGGCAGTCTCAAGTCTGGCCAGCAACGGGTCGCGATCGAAGGCTTTCAGCGCCTCGATCATATGCTCGCGCAGCTTCGCCCGGTTGGCGACGCGGGCGGGATTGGTGGCGAAGTCAGGGTTCGACGCCAGCTCGTCGAGGCCGACGGCAGCGCAGAACTTTGCGAACTGGCCGTCATTGCCGACCGCCAGGATGATGTGGCCATTTTTCACCGGCACCACTTCGTAGGGCGCGATGTTCATATGCGCATTGCCCATCTGCACCGGCGACTGTCCGGAGACGAGATAGTTGAGGTTCTGGTTGCCGAGCGTCGAGATCTGGGTGTCGTAGAGCGCCATGTCGATATGCTGGCCTTCGCCGGTCTTCTCGGCATGGCGAAGCGCCGCCTGGATGGCGATGACCGAATAAAGCCCGGTGAAAACATCCGATATAGCGACGCCCGCCTTTTGCGGTTCGCGGCCGGCTTCGCCGGTGATCGACATCATGCCGGCCATGCCCTGGATGATGAAATCATAGCCGGCACGCGGCGCATACGGTCCCGACTGGCCAAAACCGGTGATCGAGCAATAGATCAGCCGCGAGTTGATTTTCCTCAGGCTGTCATAGTCGAGGCCGTATTTCTTCAGTCCGCCGACTTTGAAGTTTTCGATCAGCACATCCGATGTCGCGACCAGCCGGCGCACCGTCTCGGCACCCTCGGGCGTCGAGAAGTCGATGGCGATGGAGCGCTTGCCGCGGTTGCAGGAATGGTAATAAGCGGCCGAAAGGTTCTCGCCGTCATGGCCGATGACGAAGGGCGGTCCCCATTTGCGGGTGTCGTCGCCGCCGTCCGGGCTCTCGACCTTGATCACGTCGGCGCCGAGGTCGGCAAGCAGCTGTCCGGCCCATGGCCCGGCGAGGATGCGTGCGAGTTCGATGACGCGGATGCCGTTGAGCGGAGGCTCAGTCATGGATCACCGTGGTTGATCGAAAGCGCAGCCTCTATCAATCCCGCGCGCCGCTGTCACGGCCCTTGCAATGGGCCAGTATCACTGTGCCCTCAGCACGCGGTCGGCCCAGGCGGCAAAATCCTCCATGATGATGTCTCGGTTGATCTCGTTCAGGCTTTCGTGGCGGGTTTTGGCGTAAACCTTTGAAACGAGATTCGAAAAACCCATCATGTGCATCCGGCCGGCAAGATGGCTGACCGCCTTGCCGCCGTCCGAGGCCGGATCTTGCTCGCCTCCGACCAGATTGACGAACAGGTCGCGCCGCACGCCGGAAAAATTGCGGTCGCTGCCGCAATGCAGCGTCATCATCACGATGTCCTGCCACATCGACACCGATGCGTCCCAGCCGCAAAGCGGGTCGGCGATGTATTTCTCGACTTCAGCGGCATCGCGCGACAGCCAGTCGAACGGCGTCCGGTGATTGGGCACCGCCTTGCCCCAGGCCCGGAACGTCAGCCGGGGCAGCATGCGCGACGGCACGTCTGAGCCAAGCCGGAACTTTTCCCAACCAAGCATGGCCAGCGCGATTTGGCCGAGCAGTCCGGCCGAGAAATTGCCGTTCCAGATCGCGGCGCCATGGATGCGCGCCGAGTGGCGGAGGACAAAGTTCAGCGAGACCGACGCGCCCAAGGAGTGACCGAAGACGATGACCGGCAGGCCCGGCTGTTCCCTGGCGATGAGATCATGGACGGCGGCGACATCGGCGATGACCTTGGCACCGCCATCCGCATCGGCGAACCTGCCAGGTGGCGCGTCGGGCGCCTTGGTGGCGCCGTGGCCACGGTGGTCGTGCGCGTAGACCTGGTAGCCGCGCGCGCCAAGGAAATCGGCGAAACGGGCATAGCGCGCCGCGTGCTCGGCCAACCCGTGATTGATCTGGACGATGGCGCGCGGTTGGCCGATGGCGTGTTTCACATAAAGGTTGAGCTCGGCGCCGGTCGGCGATCGAAGCACAAGCTGTTGGTCGAATGGCATCGCCGCGTCGTCTCCAACGCCCCGGCACGATACCGGACGCGAGTTTTGTTTGCGCCGGCACCGGTTTTGCGTCAATCCGGCGTGACCGATTTGCGCGCCGACGTTTACCGCGCGCTCGCAATTCTGACATGGTGACAACGGCAGTCTGTTGCCGCAGCTTTTTCAGCCGAGGGACCTTTATGCGGACAGGTTTTGTTTTCGGATTGGCGCTTGCGGCCGTGCTGCTTGCCGGCGCGGCGCGGGCCGATGTGAAGATGGCCGGCTCTTTCGTCGCCGATGCCGCCTGTCCGGCGACACAGGCGATCAAGAGCGGCAAGAATCCCGGCAATGTCTCGACCGCGGCTGGTCAGAGTTATGATCTGCTGGCCGGCAACAAGGACGCGCCCACCCACTACCTCATTCGCGTGCCGGGCGCCGATCCGGAGCGCCGCTGGGTCAAGATCAGCTGCGGTCATGTTTCGGGCGGCAGCGCGTCGACGATGCCGGCTGCACCGGCGCCTGCCGAGCCGAACAAGCCATCGGCGTCCGGAAAGCCGGAATATGTCTTCGCGCTGAGCTGGCAGCCGGCTTTTTGTGAGACCAAATCCAGCAAGGCCGAATGCCGTGCGCAGACCGCCGCCGGTTTCGATGCGACCCACTTCACCTTGCATGGATTGTGGCCGCAGCCGAACGGAAATTTCTATTGCCAGGTCGCGGCAAGCGACAAGGCGAACGACGATCCGGCACACTGGCGGGATTTGCCGTCGGTCACTCTTGACCCGAAAACGCGAGCGGAACTCGACCAGGTGATGCCGGGCACCGCGTCCGCCCTCGAAAGGCATGAATGGATCAAGCACGGCACCTGCTACGGCAAGAGCCAGCAGGAGTATTTCGCCGACGCCTTGAACCTGATGCGCGCGATGAATGCGTCGCCGGTGCGCGATCTCTTCATCAAGAACATCGGCAAGCAACTGACATCCGATCAGATCCGCAGCACCTTCGACAGTGCCTTCGGCAAAGGCGCGGGCGACCGGGTCCGCGTGTCCTGCGTGGTCGATCCCTCGAACGGCAGGCGGCTGATCGGCGAACTGACGCTCGGCCTGACCGGCCCGATCGCTTCGAACGCTTCGCTCGGTGCCCTGCTGCTTGCCTCGGCGCCGACAGCCAAGGCCGGCTGCCCGAAGGGCGCGGTCGATGCCGTCGGGTTCCAGTAAACAGGCCGTACGCGACTGTCGCTTTGCGCCGGGGATGGTATGATCCCGGGCGCATCATTCATAGGGGGTGGCGATGAGTGGTATGACGGGCGGCGCGCTGGCGCGGCTGGCGTTCTGGGCGAAGGGCATGACGGCGATCCGCGACGGCCATATGGAGTGGCCGGGCTTTTCCTACACCGAAGTGGAGTGGGCGCGCATGACCACGCTCGCCAAACCCGTCGGCAGCGGCACCTACCAATTGTTTACGCTGGTCAACGCGGCGATCTTCATCGCCATCGCCGCGCTCGGGATGTTCTGTGTCTTCCTGCCGCTGGCGGCGCTGCTGTTCCCGGTACCGGCCGAAACCAGTGGGCTCAAGTTTTCGCTGCTCCTGGCGGCATGCGCCTTGCTGATCATCGGCATCGGCCTGCCGATTTCGCTGCGTCTTTCGACCACGCTCGTGGCGCCGAAGGCAATGCGGGCCGCGCTTGTCGCCGTGCCCGGCGACCAGGCGCTTGCGGCAAAAGTGTCATGGCAGATCAACCGGATCACGCTCGTGCTCTGCGGCCTGCTGGTGCCGGGCATTCTTCTGTTCATTGCCTACGATATCGAAGCCGGCCCGATTATTACCGCGTTGAAATGGCTGGCGATCGCGCTGATGGCGGTTTCGGTTGCGATCGGCGGATGGCAGCGGCGCAAACAATCCTGATTGAGCCAATCGCAGGCCTGGGCAGCGTTACGCGCCGGCGCTGCGCTCCGGCCTGGTCCATGTGTTGCGGGCGTCTGCTTCGTTGCCGCCCGGTTCGCCGACAACGCGATCGCGTCCCGTGGATTTGGCTTTGTAGAGGCGCTGGTCGGCCAGCGCAAAGAGATCGGCAAGGCAACGGGTCGTCTCGCTGACCGTCGAGATGCCGGCGCTGACGGTAATGTCGAACCGGCTGGTGCTCGCGGACGTCTTGACCGCTTGCCTGACGGTTTCGCCCAGCAGCCTGGCGAGCGGCTGCGGACGCCAGCCGAGGATGGCGAATTCCTCACCGCCGATCCTGAACAATTGATCTTCGGTCCCGACAAGTTCGCCAAGCAAAATCGCCAGGGCTTTCAGCACCTTGTCTCCCTCGGCGTGGCCGAAGCGGTCGTTGATCGATTTGAAGTGGTCGACATCGATGATCAGCAGGCTGAGCGGCCTGGCGGTCCGCAGGCTGGCGGCGACGGCGGCCTCGCCATCGCTGTCGAAGCGCCCCCTGTGCAGGAGGCCGGTGAGGCCGTCGCGACCGACATGCTCGACCAGCGCCTCATAGCGCTCGCGATAGGTCAGCGTGTCGAAAATGTCGGAAAGCCCGCGCGGCGCCGGCACCTGCCGCGCCTCGAACCACCTGATATAGGCGACCAGCATGGTGCTGTAGACCAGGGCCGCTGCCATCTTGGCGAACCAGCCGCCGAAGAACACCGCGACCGGCGCACCGGTGACGAAATGCAGCGCCGTGAAAAAGCCTGCCTGGTCGAAGGTGAGCACGCAGGCGACGGAGACCAGGATGCGGGTGAAAAGCGCCTTGCGCAGATATTTGCCGAGCTTTTCATAGAGCAGAATGATCAGGATGGCGTCGACGAACAGCAGCGTCGTGCCCCACACCATCAGCCAGCCCATCTCGTCGATGAAGCCGATGTCGGGAAGCTTGCCGTCGGGCAGCGGTGCGATGTCGTGCAGGCGCAGGATCAGCACGAGCCCGACCATCAGGGCATTGCCGAGCAGCAGGCCGTAAATCGGCTGCCGGACAGTTGCCGCGTCCTCCTTGATGTAGAGCAGGAGCAGCATGACCAGCTTGCCGGAAAACAGCACGGCCGAACCCGGCGATACCATGCCGAACGGCAGCGCGACGTAGAAGACGCTGGCGAGATAGGTTTCCAGGAAATGCATGACGCCAAGGGCGCAAACAAAGACGCCGAGGCCGATGCGGCCCCTGAACCGGAAAAGCGTGACCATGATGCCGAAATAGAGAACCGCTTCGGCAAAAAGCAGGAAACTGTTCAACACGGCCCGATCTCTCTCCCCGAAATCGCGGCTGCCAGCGATTTCCCATCCAACATTGTTTGACGCGGAATGGTTAACCGGAGCTTTCGCCTGGGCGCCGGCACGAAATGAAGCGGCTAAGCGTTTGCGGGTGCGACCAAATCCGCCTGGAGCGGGTTATCGTTTCACGGAACCGCTGAACCGCTCGATCTTTTTTGTTTTGACGCAATTCCGGACGGAAAACCGTTTCACGCTTTTCCTGGAATTGCTTTACGGCCAAAACTGTTTGCCGTTCGCGGCCGCATCGCTTACATAGCCCCCAACTTCCATCCAATCCGACATCAGTCGACTTTTCAGGGAAAGCGCGCGTGGCACGCCAGTTCATCTATCACATGGCCGGCCTCAACAAGGCCTACGGCACCAAGAAGGTGCTCGAGAACATTCATCTGTCCTTCTATCCGGACGCCAAGATCGGCATCCTCGGCCCCAACGGCGCCGGCAAGTCGACGATCCTCAAGATCATGGCCGGCATCGACAAGGAGTGGAGCGGCGAGGCCTGGCTGGCCGAGGGTGCTACCGTCGGTTACCTGGCGCAGGAGCCGGCGCTCGATCCGAACAAGAACGTGTTCGAAAACGTCATGGAAGGCGCCGCCGCCAAGACCGCCATCATCGAGCGCTACAACGAATTGATGATGAACTATTCCGACGAGACGGCGGACGAGTCGGCCAAGCTGCAGGACGAGATGGACCGGCTCAACCTCTGGGATCTCGAACAGCAGGTCGAGATGGCGATGGAGGCACTCGGCTGCCCGCCCAAGGAGGCCGATGTCACCAAGCTGTCGGGCGGCGAACGCCGTCGCGTCGCGCTTTGCCAGCTCTTGCTGCGCCAGCCCGACCTTCTGCTGCTCGACGAGCCGACCAACCATCTCGACGCCGAGACGACGGCGTGGCTGGAAAAGCATCTGCGGGCGTATCCGGGCGCGGTGATGATCATCACCCACGATCGCTACTTCCTCGACAATGTCACCGGCTGGATCCTCGAGCTCGATCGCGGCCGCGGTATCCCCTACGAAGGCAACTACACCAAATATCTCGAAGCCAAGGCCAAGCGGCTCAAGCAGGAAGGCCGCGAGGACGATGCGCGCCAGCGGGCGATCGGCCGCGAGCGCGAGTGGATCCAGTCCAGCCCGAAAGCCCGGCAGACCAAGTCGAAAGCCCGTATCCAGGCGTTCCAGGATCTGCTGGATGCAGCCGACAAGCGGCGTCCGAGCGACACCCAGATCGTCATTCCGCATGGCGAGCGGCTCGGCAATGTGGTGATCGAGGTCGAGGGCTTGTCGAAGGGCTTTGGCGACACGCTTTTGATCGACGATCTCGAATTCAAGCTGCCGCCCGGCGGCATCGTCGGCGTCATCGGCCCGAACGGCGCCGGCAAGACGACGCTGTTCCGCATGATCACCGGCCAGGAAAAGCCGGACGCCGGCACCATTCGCGTCGGCGAGACGGTCAAGCTCGGTTATGTCGACCAGAGCCGCGACGCGCTCGACCCGACCAAGACGGTCTGGGAAGAGATCTCGGGCGGCGCCGAAGTGGTCAAGCTTGGCAAGTTCGAAGCCAACACCCGCGCCTATTGCGCGTCGTTCAATTTCCGCGGCGGCGACCAGCAGCAGAAGGTCGGCAACCTGTCCGGCGGCCAGCGCAACCGCGTGCATCTGGCCAAGATGCTGAAGACCGGCGGCAATGTGCTGCTGCTCGACGAACCGACCAACGATCTCGATACCGAAACGCTGGCTGCACTTGAAGACGCGCTCGAGAGCTTCGCCGGCTGCGCCGTCATCATCTCGCACGATCGCATGTTCCTCGATCGCCTGGCGACGCACATCCTCGCCTTCGAGGGCGATAGCCACGTCGAATGGTTCGAAGGCAATTTCGAGGATTACGAGCAGGACAAGATCCGCCGGCTTGGGCCTGAGGCGGTCAATCCGCACAGGATGACGTATAAGCGGCTGACGCGGTAAGACATTTACAGGGCGGCGAATTCTGAAATGATCTGAGGAACCAAGATGGCCGACTGGTCCGCCGCCCTCTACCTGAAATTCGAGGACGAGCGCACCCGCCCGGCGCGCGATCTCGTTGCGCAGGTGCCGGTGCCGGAACCGCGCCGGGTGGTCGACATTGGCTGCGGGCCGGGCAATTCGACCGAATTGCTGGTCGAGCGCTGGCCGCAGGCGCAGATCAGCGGCTTCGATACCTCCCTCGACATGATCGAGAAGGCGAAGGCGCGCCTGCCCGGCGTCACCCTTGCGCTGGCGGATGCGGCGGCGTGGCAGCCGAACGAACCGGTCGACGTGATCTTTGCCAATGCGGTGTTTCAGTGGCTGCCGGAGCACCCGGCAGTCTTCCAGCGGCTGATGGGATTTTTGGCGCCCGGCGGCGCGCTTGCCGTGCAGATGCCGGACAATATGGCCGAGCCTTCGCACCGGCTGATGCGGGAGACCGCGGCCGAGATGCCGTTCGCCGAAAAGCTCGAGCGCGCGGCCCGCGCGCCGCTGCCGCCGGTCGCGTTCTATTACGACCTTTTGTCGCCATTCTCGGATCGGCTCGATATCTGGCACACGATCTACAACCATCCGCTGGCCGATGCCGAGGCGATCGTCGAATGGGTGAAGTCGACGGGGCTGAAGCCGTTCCTCGATCCGCTCGACGAGAACGAGCGGCAGCTTTTCCTGAAGCGCTACACGGCCGGGATCAGCGAAGCCTATCCGAAAACGGCAAGCGGCAAGGTGTTGCTGCGCTTTCCCCGTCTCTTCATCGTGGCGCGGCGTTCCGCTTAGAAACTTTTAGACCCGTCCCAGGGACTTGATTTAAGCCGGCATAAACTGGCTAGGTGCAAAAGAGGTTGCGCCGAGCTTTTTGCGGCGTCGACATGAAGCCGCAACGCCTGCGCACGGGACGAACTGGAAAATGCATCGCGTCATCATCAGCGGCATCGGCGTTGAAATCCCCGAAGCCTCGATCACCAATGAGGAACTCGTCGCCAGCTTCAACAGCTGGGTGGACATGGAGAACATCCGGCGCGAGGTGTCGGGCGAGCCGCTGCTACAGAAATCGGACAGTGCCTTCATCGTCCATGCCTCGGGCGTCCAGACCCGCCATGTCATCGAACGGGAAGGCATCCTCGACCCGACCCGCATGGCGCCGCGCTTCCCGGCGCGGCCCGACGATGCGCTGTCGCTGGAGGCCGAGTTCGGCATCGCTTCGGCCGGCAAGGCGCTCGATCATGCCGGGCTGAAGCCGGGGGATATCGACCTGGTGATCTGCTCGGCCTCGCACCATCAGCGGCCCTATCCGGCGATCGCCATCGAAATGCAGCAGGCGCTGGGGACGAAAGGCGCCGGCTTCGATATGGGGCTTGGCTGCTCTTCGGCAGCGGCGGCGTTGCACATCGCCGTCAATCTGGTGCGGGCAGGGGCGCACAAGCGCGTGCTGGTGACGACGCCGGAGATCATCACCGGGCATCTTAATTTTCGCGACCGGCAGACGCATTTCATCTTCGGCGACGCTTCCGTGTCGATGATCGTCGAAGGGCTTGCCCAAGGCGAGAAGCGGCCGGGGCGCTTCGAGGTGCTCGACACGCGCGCCTGGACGCAGATGTCGAACA
This sequence comes from Mesorhizobium sp. M0185, assembly GCF_040322175.1. Taxonomy (NCBI): domain Bacteria; kingdom Pseudomonadati; phylum Pseudomonadota; class Alphaproteobacteria; order Hyphomicrobiales; family Phyllobacteriaceae; genus Mesorhizobium; species Mesorhizobium sp. M0185. The sequence continues at coordinate 62,884 of NZ_JAMYSY010000036.1, forward strand.
GCATCCGCACCAATCTCGGTTATTATACCCGCGCTGCCCAGGACGATCCGTACATGATCGATCTGGAAGGCAATCTGATCAAGCAGATCGGCAACAAGGTGTTCAAGGAAGTCACCGTCGCCGGCCACAAGTTCATCGTCGAATTCCTGGCCGAACACGGGCTGACGCCGCAAGCGATCCGGCGCTTCTGGCTGCATCAGGCCAATGCACGGATGAACGCCATGATCCTGAAACTGTCGTTCGGCCATGACGTCGACCATGACCGCGCGCCGATGGTGCTGGAGCGCCTCGGCAACACCGCCGCCGCCGGTGCCATCATCGCCCTGTCGGAGAACCATGCCGACATGAAGGCCGGCGACTACGGCCTGCTCTGCGCCTTCGGCGCCGGCTACTCGATCGGCGGCGCGCTGTTGCGCATGCTTTAGATTTTTGTTTTACGCATGTCGTTGTCCCAAAACCGCTGCACACTTTTGGGCGTCATGCATTAGCTCGGCGCGAACGGCACCAGCATCGGAACGCGCCTGGCATAGTCGTCGTAAGCGCGACCCAGTTCGCCGCGCAGAAAATGCTCCTCCAGCCTTGCCTTCATGACGATGCCGACGGTGATGAGGATGGCGCCAGCAACGCCCCAGACCGTGCCTTTCGCCGCCATGGTGGCGAGGATCGCCAGAAGCAGCCCGGTATAGATCGGGTGGCGGACCAGCCGGTAAGGGCCGGTGTCGACGACGCGATGCGCGGCCTTGGCGGTGACCGTGGCCGACCACAGGCGGCCAAGATGCAGCCGCGCCCACCAGGCGAATGCCAGGCCGGCGGCAATCAGCGCGACGCAGATCCACGCTTCGGCAAGGTTCGGCGTCCAAAGCCTCAGCCGGCCGGCATAACCGTGCGCCGGGATGAAGAGAAGGATCGTGCCGAGCACCATGACGGCGCGGGATGGAAGCTCCACCCCGAAGCCGGCGCGTTTTTCGGCCCGGTCGGCCCAGAAGGCGGCCGCGGCCCATGAAACCACCCAGAGCAGCCACAGCAGCGCGATTGCCGATGCGGGATGCATGATGAACCTCCGCGGGCTTGACCTGATCGGATATTATCAGCCGATGCAGCGCGACAGCAATGCGGCACGGGCGCGGAATGGAGCTGGTCCAGCCTGGAAGGGGGTTGTCGGCGCCGAATCGTATCAGCCGCCTTGATTCGAGCATCAACGCTGGACGCAGCACCAACTCACCGGCCGCATTGTCGATCGCCGGGATGAGACGGTGGCCCGTCTGGTCGAGGTAACTGGCATCAACAAGAAGGGCGATGCGCTGCCGGGCGCCACACCAATCCTATCTCGATCCAAATCAGGTCAATGCCTTTATCGCGCTCGCCGAGCGTGAAATCTGTATCGGCGCTGGCGATGGTATGTCGCGGGCCGGATGAAGGATGTCGAAATGCTGCCAAGCACTGTCGCCATGGCTGGCGATGCTCCAGCAGCGCGTGCTGCTCGATCTGATTGGCGATGCCGCCCTGCTGAAGGCGCAGCAGAAGAGGGCTGATGCACTGCTCATGGCACGGCTTCCAGCTATGGTTCAGAGTCTCGCAGAGCAGGCAGTAGAGGCTGGCAGGGTCGAAAACTACTCGTGCGGTTGCACAAAAAACAAGTCCATTGTCAAAATCAGTAAACTATGATTTTCTGATAACTATCTTTTGGGGGGATATCATGAAAGCACTAGTGTGTACGGTCGTTGCGACAATCTTCGCCACCAGCGCGTTGGCTAATGAGGCTCTTGATTCCAGAAAATATGCGCAATGCGACTTTTTTGTTACCTTTGAGAATAGAACAGCAGAGCCGATTTCTGAATTGGCTCAGGGAGGATGCGAGACTGGCGGCGGGGGGGAGAAGAATTGCACTGCAGAAATATCACCATCAAGAGAAAACTATATTATAAAGACAGACGCTGACCTAAACGGACCTTATACCTGTATAAAATTGGATGGTGACAACCCTTGTGCCTTTGTGAGAGCTGCTCCTATGAGGCTTCAGGAGAGCCACGCCAGTCGTATTTTCCAGACCAATTCAGACAGAGTGCTCGTCATCGCGTCTGTCCCTCAACTAAAGATTTCAAAGACTTACGAGGATAAGGAGCAAAAGCCGCTCACCTTATATACAGGATCTAGATTTGCTGTGAGGGTATTAAAAACTTCCGCTAGCGCTCGATTTGAATGTAAAATGGCGAACGGTGATCAGGAAATTTTTCCGATAGTGGATAAAAATCTGAATGACCACATCAAGTTTGTAAACCTCAACAGCGCGGATCCGGTATTCACGGTTTATTCGTTTAAAGTGGAATGATGGCTTGGGTAATTGGGTGGAAACAAACGATTCACCTGGTTGACGCAGACAATGGTCGGTGGAAGTTCCGTCACGGACAATAAGTTCGAAAACCCCGCTGCCGAATCGGACGCGGGTTTTTCGCGCTTCAGGGCATGTATGACGACTGAGCTTCACTTCGACTGGACGCTGTAAATCGACTTCGGCTAACTGCGCCCCGTCGCAAGGAATGAAACCAATGCTGGATATGTTTCCCGCAACCGAAACTCCGGTCGAGATCGTGCCGGCGCGAAAACTCGCCGCCATGGTGGCCGCGCTTTACCTCGCACCGTTCGATCATTTCGAGACACGGGCAGTGGATAAGTTGCAACTCGGCTTCGACGGCATCGACGGCGATTTCCACGCCGGCACAACGCGGCGCTCCGGCGGGCGGGAACCCTGGTATCCGCGCGGCACCGAGATGCGCAACGAGCGGCAATTGTCGATCGTGGCAGCGGACGAACTGGCAATCGTCGCCGAACGGATGGGCATCGCCGAGATCAAGCCGGAATGGATCGGCGCCAATCTCCTGATCGAAGGCCTGCCGCACCTCTCGATGCTGCCGTCCGGCACGCAGCTGTTCTTCAAAGGCGGCGCGACCGTCAAGATCGACGCGCAGAACGGGCCTTGCCGCATCGCGGGCAGGTCGGTCGCCGAGAATGCCGGGATGGCCGATCATGAGGCCGGCGCGCTGCTGTTCCCGAAAGCGGCGAAGCGCTTGCGTGGGCTCGTCGCCTGGGTCGAGAAGCCCGGCGCGATCACGGCCGGCGAGGAGATTTCGGTGCGCGTGCCGGAACAGTGGATTTACCGGGTCTAGTTGCTTTCCAGGCAAGGCGTAGACTTGGGTTCCTCGCCCCCACTTTCGTGGGGCGAGGAACCCAAGCTGGAATGAAGCCGCGATGCCAACCTGAAGCGATTTCCCTAAAACACGGCAAGTTTGTTCTTGCTTTGTGCCGGCAGCTATGCTACTAATTTGGGTGTGGTGCCAATTGGCTCCAACGACCCGCCCGCGAGGCGGGTTTTTTATTTTCAAGCTTTGAAAGTTCCGATGTTGCCGACCTGAGGTCGGCGGGATAGCGCCCTGGACAGCACCCCCCTCTGGCCTGCCGGCCATCTCCCCCTCAAGGGGGTGTTTGGACCGGAGACATCGCGAACAGGTGTGCGAGGACATCGCGAACAGTTTTGCGCGTTTTGCG
>NZ_JAMYSY010000037.1:0-64017 GCF_040322175.1 Mesorhizobium sp. M0185
ATACAGACAGTTTCGTAATGTGGCCAGGTGGTCAGTAGGCCAGTTGGGCATTAGGGCATTCGGGCAGTAGGTCAGTAGGGCAGTAGGGCAGTAGGGCAGTAGGGCAGTAGGGCAGAGGTTCGAGCGCCCTTTAAACATACTGCCCTACTGCCCTACTGCCTTATTCCCCTTATCACTATCCCCCAGCGCCAACTGGTCCGTGATCTCGAAGCGTTCGGAAGCACCGACGCGGATCATGTTCAGGCTGCCCTCGCGGGTGAAGCGGAATTCGCCGGGCGCGTCCGCACCGGCCGGCTTGCCGGCCTGGAAGCTGATGATGCGCGTGCCGCCATCGGGCCATGTCACGGTCACGTCGATCTTGTCGCCGGTGTGCACGACGTGTGCCTTGCAGCTCGTCATCGGCTGGCCGAGATAGCGCGCGCAGGGGATGGCGTTGCCGGCACCGGGTACCGGTGTCCCCGGCGGCTGAAGCCGCGCAACGGTCTGTGCGTCGGCCGGAGGCGCCGCGTTGGCCGCGCCGAAATTCCGGACGGGGTCCGCAGCCACGGGCGGCGATCCATCAACCTGTCCAGTCGAGGGGTTTCCAGCGGCCAGGGCCAAGCGGTAAGCGTCCTCGATCGCCACCTTGCCGATTGCGTCAGCGGAGTTCAGCACCGTTTCGGGAGCGGTCGCGCCGAGGCGCGTTGTCAGATCGGGCAGTGGTTGAGAGGCAGGGCTCTCCGTATTGGCCGCCGCCTGGGGTGTCACTTGCTGGGGATTGATAGGATCGAGGTAGCGCGCCGGCGCCCATCCGCTCAGTTTGGGGTCGTCAATGTCTTCAACCTTGCACCATTTGTAACCGCTGACGTCGCCGCAGCCGAGATTTTTCACGCTCGAACCGCTCGGCAGCCGCGCCTCGATCTTGCCCATGGCCGACGCCGTGGCGCGCACGTTCAGGAGATCATCCGGAGCAAGACCCGTCACAATCGAGATAATGGGCTCCGGCTCCTGGCCGTTGGCCGGCAACTCCGCCAGCATCAGCGGAGCGGCAACCATCGCAAGCAGCGTCGTCGGGAGTGTTACTGTGCGCCTAATCATCTGCCATGGGCGGTAGGTTCAATTGCCGAAGGCGCGGCCAGGCACGAAAACGCCATCGCACGCCAGCCGGTTTTTATAGGCGACGAGACGGCGCTGTGTAAGCCCGAAAAGGTGCCGCGTGTTGAATCGCGACCAGGCCACTTCCGTGAACTAACAGCCGGCAAAATATTGCACATTTCATGTAAATATGCACTCTCTCAAGTAAGGTTGAGGAGGGCAATATGGTCGACCTTGAAATATTTGCGCAGGTGGAAAACATAGTTCGCCAGCGTATCAAGAAAACGCGCGCCGAGATTGAGGCTTCACTTGGTCACATCGCCAACGGCAATCCGCTGGCCGCCGAACAGACCCTCTCCAGGCGCCTCGACAGGTTGCAGGTAAAGGCGTCGCTCAGCCGCACCGAAGCGGAGATGATATCGGCAGCGATCGACATGAGGTCTGCCGGGGAAAGAAAGGCCGCCGCCAAGCAGCCAGGGCCGGAGGCAATTCTCGGCCCAACGCTCGATTTCATCGGGATCGCATTCCTCGAGCGTGGGCGCCGTGCTGCCGATGCGGTTGGCCGCGTTGCCTTTCTCAACGGCAATCCACAAGGATCGGGTTTTCTGGTCGGGCCAAGGCTGTTCCTCACAAACAACCATGTGATTTCGTCGCCGGCGGATTCCCGGCGCTTCCAGGTCCAGTTCGATTATGAGCAGGACGGTGCGAATGCCGTGCGTACGCCGACGACGTTCCTGTTCGATCCTGAATCCTGTTTCGTGACCGATAGCATAGAGGGTCTGGACTATACGCTGATCGGAGTTGGCGAGCGGCGTTCCGGTCCAAAGGAACTGGGGGAGTTCGGTTTTATCTCGCTGTCGGATGCGCGCGACAAGCATATGCTCGGCGAAATCGCCAACATCGTCCAGCATCCCGATGGCCGCTTCAAGGAACTGGTGCTGCGTGAAAACCGGTTGGTGGCCCGCGACGAAACGGTGCAAGTGCTGCACTATGTCGCCGACACCGAACAGGGTTCGTCCGGCTCCCCGGTCTTCAACAATGAATGGGAACCTATCGCCCTGCACCATTGGGCCGGCCCGTTCCACGAGGTGACGGGCATAGGTGGCTATGCGCTTGCGCGCGAGATCAACGAAGGCATACGGATCAGCGCCATCGTTGACGATCTGGGTGCTAGAAAGTCCAAGCTGCCGGGCTCCTCGGCATCGGCGGTTTCGCAAGCTCTGGCGATTTGGGCCGGCATGCCGCGCATGATGGACGAGACAGTTCGGCTGAACGCCGATATTCGCGAAGATGTGCCGGACAAGCCGGTGCAGCGGCCGGAACCGGATCGCAATCCGCCGGCGACGAGACACAATGCCGATGGCTCGGTCACCTGGACTTTTCCCATCGAGATAAATGTCCGGGCGCCGCTGATCGACCGCGACGGAGGCGATGCGAGACGAAACGACGGCAAAGGCCCGGCAAGCGAACCCGGGAAGGTGGCCATCGCCGAGGCCGCGGGTTGGAAAACAGAGGATTTCGACGATCGTGGAGGGTATGAGCCCGGCTTCATACCGGGCTTTGTCCTGGCAATGCCGACGGTTGCCAATTCACCCTACCGGTTGGCCAAAAACCTTCTTGCCAAACCGGGAGAGGACCCACACGAATTGCGCTACCATCATTTTTCGATCTTGATGAACGCCGATCGCAGGCTTGCCTTCGTCACCGCCTGCAATATCGATGGATCCCGCACCAAGGCGGTCAATCGTGAGGACAAGACGGTCATCGACGACCCGTCGCTTATCGAATTGGGGGTGGAGTCGATTTCCGGTTCGGAAGCCAGCGATGCTTTCCGGCCGGATCGGCGCATCGACCTTGGCGAGCAGATGACCCAGGAATTCTATTCGAGCCAGAATGTGCCTGGATTTCCCGTCGCAAAATCCAAGGAACGAATCGCTCGAATGTTCCAGAAGGGCCATATTACACTTCGCGGCGACCCCGCATGGGGCGTCGATCAGGAGGCGGTCGCGGCAGAACGCGACACGTTCTTTTATACCAATGCTGCGCCGCAAGTCGGCTTCTTCAATCAAGGAAGCTCGCTTAACCATCCCGGCTCCAAAGGGAAGTTGAGATGGCGCGCGGTAGAAACCTATGTGCTGCGCAACGCCTATACGATGCGAGGCCGTGTCACGGTGTTTGCCGGGCCAGTGTTCGGCGAGGACGATCCTCCTTACCGCTTCGAAAGCCATGTTCCGCTGAAGTTCTGGAAGATCGCGCTGTGGTCCGATCAAGCTGGCCTGCGCGCCATCGCGCTGCTGGCGGACCAGAAGCCGGTTTTGGAAGTGATGCCCGAAGCGTTCGGCGAGCGTGCCGAGGCATTCGATGACCCGCTTGAAATTGCCAGGGTATCGGAGTTCCTTTCGACGGTGGCCGAGATTGAAGAGCTGACCGGCCTGAACTTTGGCCAGCAGGTGCGCGACGCCGACATTCGGGCCGGTTCCGAATCCGCCCCAGCACAGAGTTTCAACCCAACGCAACTAGCGCCCAAGACGTCACGGCCAAAGGCTTCGGCGACCAAGACTTCGACGTCCAAGACTTTGGCGTCCAAGACTTCGGCGGCCAGCGCCCGACATCCTGCCAAGCGATCGAAGCGATCGGCGTCTGACGACTGAAGATTGGACCGGTCGCGACTTCTGCCGCTCGAAGGCGGTCATCCGTTCAGCTAGGCATGAAGCCGGTACGCAGCGCGTGGGCCCATTCGGGCCGTCCCGCCTGCTCGGCCTGATACGCCGCCGCCTCATGGTCATAGTCGACGGCGATGGATTCGAAACGATCAGGATGCAAGTCGACGATGCCGTAGCGGGCGTGCGGCGAGCCCTGCTCGGAGACATGCGCCGGCGGGGTTGAATCGTCATAGGCCGGGCAGCCGATGCTGCCCGGGTTGAAGATGACCGGACCGCCGGGAATGCGGACCAGCTCGCTGCGGTGGCTGTGGCCGCAAAGCATGATGCGGCAGGCGGGATCGATCGCGCCGAGCCGCCGCTGGATTGCGACCAGCGGCGCGCGCACCAGCCGGCCGTCGACGATCGCGTCAGTCAGGTATTTTTCGTCGTGGTCGGGCCGGGCGTGGAAGGCGAGTATGCCGGGCGCCACCTTCAGCGTGAGGGGCAGCGCAAATAGCGCCTCGCGTTGGCCTGCGGTCAGCCGTTCCTGCGCGTAGCGGTCGGACGGCCACATGGTCTCGTCGGCGGTGTCGCGGGCAACGCGGCGGTCGTGGTTGCCGCGCACCGTCGGCAGGTCGAGCGTCTCGAGCCTCTCCATGGTCTCGCGCGGCCAGAGCGGGCCGGAAACGCAATCGCCGAGATTGACGATGAGGTCGGCGCCGCCGCGCTGCCGCAGATCATCGAGCACGGCGTCGAGCGCCAGGACATTGCCGTGGATGTCGGCGAGGACGGCAATGCGCATGGCAGGCTCCGTTAATTGGAATGGCTGGAGGGCAGGTGAAGCTATTTTGCTCGTCTCGCGAAGCGGGCGAGAGCGGAACCCAGCTTCGGGCCGTTCAGGCGCGGACTTCGATCTCGTGGCCGCCAACCGCCGGCAACGATGCGTCGTCGCCGGCCGCGGCAATCACGCTGTCGAGCAGGCCCGGGAAGCGGCGGTCGAGATCGTCACGGCGCAGCGTGATCAGCCGGCTGGTTCCAACCGCCTCGGTGCGGGTGACGCCGGCCTCACGCAGCTTGGCCAAATGGTAGCTCAGATTGGTCTTCGAGCAGAGATCGAGGAACCGGCTGCAATTCAGCGGAACGCCCTCTTTGCTGGCGAGATAGCGCACGATGGCCAGTCGCGTCGGGTCGCCGAGCACGGCAAGCACGTTCGGCAGGCTGATCTGGTCGGCGGTGGGATGGGGCAAGGTCATGCCCAGGAATTAAGCACATTCGGAGCCGATTTCAACGCATCTCCTCTCGTGGCTAATGGACACATAGTTTCGTTCCGTCGCCCCGTCCTGACACCGGGCTGTCAGGATGGTTCGGCTATTTTGCAGCGGCTTTATTGACATCATGCCCTGTTATGTCCAATTGTTCAATAAGCTTTGAACTAAGGAAATTGCCATGGATAAGCGCCTCATCTGGCTTGCGCTCGGATCGTTCACGATTTCGACCGAAGGTTTCGTCATCTCCAGCCTTTTGCCCGACATTGCAAAGGATGCCGCCATCTCCGTTCCGCTCGCCGGCACGCTGATCACCGCGTTTGCGCTCGCCTATGCGATCGGCACGCCGATCCTGGCAACGCTGACCGGCGAATGGGACCGGCGCCGCGTCATCCTGTGGACGCTGGTGTTCTTCGTGTTGGGCAACGTCGCCGCGGCGCTAAGCTCCTCCTTCGAATTGCTGTTGATCGCGCGCATCGTCATGGCGCTGTCGTCAGGCTTGTTCGCGGCGACCGCACAGGGAACGGCCGTTGCGCTTGTCGACGACCATCATCGCGCCCGCGCCATTGCCGTGGTCGTCGGCGGCACCACCGTGGCGGTCGCGGTCGGCGCGCCGCTCGGCGCGCTCGTTGCGACGGTTGCCGGCTGGCGCGGCACCTTCTTTGCCATTGCCGGCCTTGGTGCGCTCGCCGGCGCGATCCTGTGGTACCGGCTGCCGCGCGGCATCGTCGGCACCAGGCTGCCGCTCCGGATGCGGCTGGCAGCGGCACTTCGGCCCGGCGTCATGCCTATCCTGGTGACGACCATCCTGGCGCTGATCGGCGCCTTCACCGTCTTTGCCTTTGTCGCGCCGCTCGCCATCGAAGGCGGCGGACTGAGCCCGATCGCGCTTCCCGGAATGCTGCTCGCTTTCGGCGTTGGCGCGGTCATCGGCAATATCGGCGGCGGTCAGGCCGCCGACCGTTTCGGCGCGACGCGCACCGTCTGCTGGTCGCTGGCGCTGAGTGCCGCCATGCTGGTCACGTTTTCGCTGATCCCGATGTTCCTGCCGCGCGAGATCGCCGGGCCGGCGCTCATGGCCATGATGGTGCCGTGGGGCATCGTCGGCTGGGCGTTCCCGCCGGCGCAGGCCAGCCGTATCATCAAGCTGGCGCCCGATGCCGCGCCCATCGTGCTGTCGCTGAACGCTTCGGCACTCTATCTCGGCGTCGCACTGGGTGCCGTGGTCGGCGCCGCTGTGCTGCGCTATGGCGCACCGGCCGACCTCGGTGTGGTCGCGGCGGCATTCCCGATCATTGGTCTGGGCGTGGTGCTGGCGGGCCATCTGGCGGCGCGTCCGGTGGCGATGCCGGCCGAATAAGGCTTGTTAGCGGAGCTTGGCTGCCCGCCGCCGATAATTCAAGTCGCGGCGGGCGGTGCGTCAAAATCCAGCGCGGCGATTTCGTCCAGCGCCGAATTCTGGGAAGTTGCCGGAAGCGACCTCGCCGACGTTCCGCAAGAAATCGTCGTGACCGCCGACGATCTGGTCGATGCAGCGCTGGTTGGCCTGGCAAAGGGTGAAGCATTCACGGCACCGGGTCTTGCCGATATTGCCGGGGTGGATGCCTTTCTTGGCGTCCGGCAAGGCTTCTTCGGCAGTCTTCTGGCGGGCAAGCCGGCGGCGCGTTACGCTGCCTGACATGGCTAAAGACTGATCTTACGCTGTCCGCCACATCGGGATGATCGAGGCGGCCAGCAGCAGGCCAAGCATGATGTTGAGCATGCGCCACTGCCGCTCGGTTCGCAGCAACCGGGCGAGCAGCGTGCCCGCCACGCACCACGCCGCCAGCGATAGGGCCGCTGCAAGACCGAAGACCGTGCCGAGCAGCACGGCGAGCTGCAGCGGCCCGTTGGCGAGCGCGGCAAAGGATGCCGCCGCTCCCAGCCCCATGGCCCAGCCCTTTGGGTTCATCCATTGCAGGCCGGCGCCGCCCAAAAAGCTGTTCGGCTTTGCCATGGCCACGTCCAGATTGGGCGGACCGCTGCGGCCGATCTTGAGGGCAAGCCACGTCAGATAGAGGGTACCGGCCATTTTCATTGCCAGTTGCAGCGAAGGAGCGGCGGCCAGCAGACCGGCGAGCCCGGCAGCACCTGCCGCAGCCACCGTGGCCAGGCCGGCCGCACTCCCGGCCATCAGCGGGATAGAGCGGCGAAAGCCGAACTGCGCGCCGGACGCCGTCGATAAGGTCGTCGCCATGCCGGGCGTTGAGGTTGAGACCAGCGCGAACAGGACGAGGGGAAGGACGGTTTCAAACATGCTGCTTCCTTTGAAGCCCGCACGGTAGGCTGTTCGGCTCATCAGTAAATGCAATGTTTGCTATGACACGCATTAGCAAATATAATAGCTGGATGCTCCGCAACCTCGATACTGCCCTGGTTCGAACCTTCGTCACCGTTGCCGACAAGGCCAGCATGACGGCGGCGGCCAACGCGCTGCATTTGACGCAGGGTGCCGTCAGCCAGCAGATCAAGCGTTTGGAAGAGGTTCTCGGCTGCAGCCTGTTCGATCGCGATCGGCGCGGATTGCGATTGACCCGCTCCGGCGAGCGATTGTTCGGCAAGGGCAAGCGCCTGCTTTCCCTCAATGACGAGATCCTGGCGGAGATGGCGGGCGATGCGGTTGCCGGTCAGGTGCGGCTTGGCGTGCCGTACGACCTTGTCGGCACCTTGCTTGCGCCAGTGCTGAAGGCCTATGCCGAGGCCTATCCGCAGGTCGAGATCTCGCTTGTCTGTGCTTCGTCGCCAGAGTTGGCCGCAGCCTTGGCGACCGGCACGATAGAGCTCGCGGTGATCGAGGAGCCGATCGGTCGGTCGGCCGGTGAATGCCTTGTTGTTGATCGGCTGGTCTGGGTCGGCGCCAAAGGCGGCGCCGCCCGCGGCAAGCGGCCCTTGCCGGTTTCGATGGTCGCCGAGACCTGTGCGTTCCGCCCGGTGGTGCTGGAGGCGCTCAACGAGCATGGGCTGGAATGGCGCACCGTATTCGAAAACGGCAGCATCGACGCGACGACGGCGACGGTGCGTTCGGACTTGGCCGTCACCACCTGGTTGGCGTCGACCGTGCCTGTCGACCTCGACATTTTGGCCAACGATCCGGAGCTGCCGTTATTGCCGAATTTTTCGATCAATCTGCATTTGCCGAAGCACGACGTCGCGCCGGCTGCACTGGCATTCGCGGGCCACCTCCGCGATGGGTTGGCACGGCGACGAGAGGCGGCTTAAAAACAGCAAAAAGGACGGCCAGTGTTCAGCCGTCCTTGATCGCCCCGCGGCATCTACTTCCAGTTCTTGCGCCGCTCGATCTCGGCTTCGGACGGCTGCTCCGTGGCAAATGACCCGGTCTTGATCTCGCCGGAGCGTTCATAGCTCGCCATGAGGACGCCGGTGGTCGATGCCTGCGAACGGGTCAGCTTGAAGGCGGCAGGTATCGTGCCGCTGCCGAACAGTTTTTTGCCCTTGCCCAGCACCAGCGGGAAGATCAGCAAGCTGATCTCGTCGATCAGGTCATTGGCGAGCAAGGTCTGGATCAGCTCGCTCGATCCCTGAATGAGCAGGTCGGGGCCGTCCTCCTGCTTCATCCGGCGCAACGTCGCAACGACATCGCTGCCGAGCGGCTGGCTGTTTTGCCAGGACAGCGAATCCGGCCTGTGCGTCGCCACATATTTGGTGACGGCGTTGAAGCTGTCGGCGATCGGATCATTCTTCTGATAAGGCCAGTGGGCGGCGAAGATGTCGTAAGTCTTGCGGCCGAGAAGCAGCGCGAACGGTTTTGAAAACGTCTCGCCCATCGCGGCGCCCATCACATCGTCCCAGTAATGAAACGTCCAGCCGCCGAATTTGAAGCCGCCGACAGGGTCCTCTTGCGGGCCGCCGGGCGCCTGCATGACGCCGTCGAGGCTGACGAATGTTGCGGTGATGATCTTCCTCATTGGAGCTTCCTTTCCCTGATCCGTGCCGTCATGGCCGGAGTTCGAGCCAAGGACGGGCGAACGGACATTTATCCGACAGCGGCCGGCAAATTTCCAGGGTTGGAAGGACGGATGACTGCCGACCTTGTTGCGTCGGCTTGGAGAAGAGAAACGCTCAGCCCAGACCGACGACCGTATCGTAGAGCAGCTTGAAGTTGAGCACCAGGATGAGCCCGGCGACCACCCAGGCCAGCACGGCAACGGCGCGGGAAATGGCGAAATTGCCCATCTTGCGCTTGTCCGAGACGAACTGCACCAGCGGTACGACAGCGAAGGGGAGCTGCATCGACAGGATTACCTGGCTGAAGACCAGCAACTGGCCGGTTCCCTTCTCGCCATAGAGCGCGGTGACCACCACCACCGGGATGATGGCGATGCCGCGCGTCAGCAGGCGGCGCGCCCATTGCGGGATGCGCAGCCGCAAGAACCCTTCCATCACGATCTGGCCGGCGAGCGTCGCCGTCACCGTCGAGTTCAGGCCGGAGGCGAGCAGCGCTACGGCAAACAGGATGGAAGCGATGCCGAGGCCAAGCAGCGGCGACAGAAGCTCGAAGGCCTGGCCGATCTCGGCAACGTCATGATGACCGGTGCCGTGGAACGCCACCGCCGACACGATCAGGATGGAAGCATTGACGAACAACGCCAGTATCAGTGCGATGGTCGAGTCGGTCGTCGCCCATTTGATGGCATCGCGCTTGCCGCGATCGGTGCGCTCGTAGGCGCGGGTCTGCACGATCGAGGAATGCAGATAGAGATTGTGCGGCATCACCGTGGCGCCGATGATGCCGATGGCGATGTAGAGCATGGCCGGATTGGTGACGATCTCGGACGACGGCACGAACATCGCGTGCAGGATGGAGCCGACCGGCGGGGCGGCGGCAAAGATCTGAATGGCGAAGCAGCCGAAGATGATAATCAAAAGCGCTATGATGAAGGCCTCGAGGAAACGGAAGCCCTTGTTCATCAGCAGCAGCAGCAGGAAGGCATCGAGCGCGGTGATAATGGCACCGCCGATGAGCGGAATCCCGAACAGCAGTTGCAAGGCGATCGCCGTGCCAATGACCTCGGCCAGGTCGCAGGCGATGATGGCCAATTCGCAAGCGACCCAAAGCATGAAATTGACCGGTCGCGGATAATAGGCGCGGCACGCCTGCGCAAGGTCGCGGCCGGTGGCGATGCCGAGCCGGGCGGCGAGTGCCTGCAGCAGGATCGCCATCAGGTTCGACAACATGATGATGAAAAGCAGCGTGTAGCCGAATTGGGCCCCGCCGGCGAGGTCGGTCGCCCAATTGCCCGGATCCATATAGCCGACCGAAACCATGTAGCCCGGCCCCATGAAGGCGAACAGCCGGCGAAGCCAGATCCCCGAGTGCGGCACCGCGATCGTTGCGTTGACTTCGCGAAGGCTGGGCTGCTCGTCGTCCTCCGGGCGGGCAAATCGCCACATGGACCGGGGGGCTGAGGTGGCTTCGGCTTCCGACATGAAACGGCTTTCCACTGGAACGATCGATGTTGTCTCCTTATCTATGCCACGGCTGAACATTATGCAATATGCTATGTTTCATTGTCTGAGCTTTTTCTTGTGGCCGCTTGGCCGTGCGGCCGGAACGGCAGTGAACGCCGGTTGCGCCGGCCACCGAATGGAAATAAACGGCCAGAACCAATAGGGTTCCGTGTTATGACCGCAATGTCGATTCAAACTGCCGGGAGGAGCGTATTGGCGCTGAAGAAAAGACCGGTTCCTCGCGAAAAGCCGCTGCCTGACGCAGAAATCCACTCGGAAGGCTTTAGGCAGACGCGTGAAGCGCGCCGCAGCGCGCTGGTCGAGGATTATGTCGAGCTCATCGCCGACCTGATCGAGGATGGCAACGAGGCGCGCCAGGTCGATATCGCGGCACGGCTCGGCGTCGCTCAGCCGACGGTGGCGAAAATGCTGACGCGGCTGTGCGCCGACGGGCTGGTCTCCCGGAAGCCTTATCGCGGCGTGTTCCTGACCGATGCCGGCCGCAAGGTTGCGGAAGAGAGCCGCATTCGCCACCAGACGGTCGAGGCCTTCCTGCGCTCGCTCGGGGTCAGCGCCGAGACGGCGCGCATCGACGCCGAGGGCATCGAGCATCACGTCAGCGCCGAGACGCTCGAAGCCTTTCGCAAGGCAATAATCGCCGCCCGCTGAAAAGCACGGCCAGCGTATCTCTTCGCGCGACTCGCTTCCCACGAGCAGGGTGAACGGCACAGACCTTGCGATGTCTCGGCCAGAGAGCAGGCAAGCGTCAGCAAGCATTGCTTGTTCGCACGAAAAATACTGTGACTTGGCCTAACCGTTGAGATAATTGTTGTCGCGTCCGATCGAACCGGGACACGGCCCGATCGGCCGGAAAATTGCATCACGGGGGTTGCCATGCTCTGGAAGGGCCGTCGTCAGAGTGACAATGTCGAGGACGAGCGCGGCCAGAGCGGCGGGCTTGGCGGCGGGCCGGGGCAGTTTCGCATCCCGATCGGCGGTCGCGGCGGCGGCGGCGGCATGTCGGGCATTATCATCGTAGGGTTGATTTTCCTGGCAGGGTGGTATTTCGGCTTCGACCCGAGTCAGATCCTCGATAACAGCGGCTTGCAGCCCGGCGGCGGCCAGATCACCGACAATAGCGGCGAGCAAGGCGGCGGCACCGGTGCGCCGGCATCCGACGAGATGAAGCAGTTCGTGTCGACCGTGCTGGCCGAGACCGAGGATACCTGGACTGGCATTTTCCAGTCCGAGGGCCTGACCTATCAAGATCCAAAACTGGTCCTGTTCAGCGGCCAGATTCGCTCCGCCTGCGGTTCTGCCTCGTCAGCGGCCGGACCATTCTACTGTCCCAACGATCGCAAGGTCTATCTCGACACCACCTTCTTCCAGCAGCTCGATCAGCAGTTCGGTGCCTCGGGCGATTTCGCACAGGCCTATGTGATCGCGCATGAGGTCGGCCATCACGTGCAGAACCTGGTCGGCATCCTGCCCAAATTCAACCAGATGCGGCAGAGCATGGGCGAAGCGGACGCCAACCACATGTCGGTGCAGGTCGAGCTCCAGGCCGACTGCTTTGCCGGCATTTGGGCACATTTCACCGGCCAGAAGGGCATTTTGGAGCAGGGCGACATGGCGGAGGCACTGAACGCCGCCAAGCAGATCGGCGACGACACGCTGCAGAAGAAGATGCAGGGCTACGTCGTGCCGGAAAGCTTCAACCACGGAACGTCGCAGCAGCGGCAGACCTGGCTGGCGCGCGGGTTCCAGAATGGCAAGCTTTCGGACTGCGACACGTTCAACAACCCGATCTGAGCCGACGGTTTTCTCGTAATCCGAGAGACTGGATCGCAGTCAGGGGATGTCAGGATGAAAGCACTCTGCCCGTTCCCTCATTGTTCCCAGCGATGTGCTCGCCTATAAGGTGTGTTCCCGTTCGCTCGGGCGGCCCGAGGAGATACCATCATGATAGACCCCAAAACCGCCAGGCGGGGCCTTGCGCTTGTTTTCACCACCCTGCTGCTCGACATCATCGGCTTCGGCATCATTATGCCGGTGCTGCCGGCCTATCTCAGGGAATTGACCGGCGTCGGCATCAGCGAGGCGGCTATCGAGGGCGGCTGGCTGTTCTTCGTCTATGCGGCGATGCAGTTCGTTTTCGCACCAGTGATGGGCGGGTTGAGCGACCGGTTCGGGCGGCGGCCTATCCTGCTTGCCTCGGTGCTGACGTTCGCTATCGACAATCTGATCTGCGCTATCGCCTGGTCCTATCCGATGCTGTTCATCGGCCGCGTGCTGGCCGGCATTTCCGGTGCCAGTTATTCCACGACATCGGCATTCATTGCCGATATCTCGACCGACGAAAATCGTGCGAAGAATTTCGGGCTGCTCGGCATTGCTTTCGGCGTCGGCTTCGTCATCGGGCCGGTTCTGGGCGGGTTGCTCGGCACGTTCGGGCCGCGTGTGCCGTTCTATTTCGCTGCCGGGCTTGCTTTCGCAAACTTTCTGATCGCGCTGTTTCTGTTGCCGGAAACACTTGATGACAAGCACCGTCGCCGCTTCGAGTGGAAACGCGCGAACCCGGTCGGCACGCTCGTCCAGATGCGCAACTACGAAGGTATCGGCTGGATCGGACTTGTCTTCTTTCTGATGACGCTGGGGCACATGATGTATCCTGCGGTCTGGTCGTTCGTCTCCAATTATCGCTATGGCTGGAGCGAACAACAGATCGGCTTCTCGCTCGGCGCTTTCGGCCTGTGCGGGGCGATCGTCATGGCGACAGTCCTGCCGCGCGTGATCCCTAAGATTGGCGAGTGGAAGACAGCGGTAATCGGTCTGGCATTTACCGCACTCAGCGCCTTCGGCTACGCCGTCGCGTCACAAGGCTGGATGATCTATGCCGTGATCGTCGTCGGATGTCTCGAGGCGTTGGCCGACCCGCCGCTCAGAAGCCTGGCGGCCGCCAAGGTGCCACCTTCCGCCCAGGGCGAACTCCAGGGCGCGATGACCTCGATCTTCTCGATCACCTCGATCATCACACCGCTGCTTTATACGGCGATCTTTTCCTGGTTCACGGGGCCGAACGCGCCCGTGGTTTTCGGCGGTGCCCCGTATCTGCTCGGCGCGATTTTCCTCACGCTGGCGCTCGTCGTCTTCGTCACCAGGGTGGCCAAGCCGACGCCGAAGGAAGTCAAACGCATGCACGCGCAGGAACCGGTGACAGGCGGGGCTTGATCGGCGCCGGGAGCCCGGCTGGCGCCGTCAATCAAATTCGTTTTTACGCATGCGCTAAACACGCTCGGCCAGTGCCGGCTCGCCGCGCTTTTCGCGGATGAGATTGACGAAGCGGCGAAACAGATAGTGCGAATCCTGCGGGCCGGGCGAGGCTTCGGGATGATGCTGGACCGAGAAGACCGGCCTGCCGGTGAGCGCAATGCCGCAATTCGAACCGTCGAACAGCGAGACATGCGTTTCCTCGACGCCGCTCGGCAATGAGTCGGCGTCGACGGCAAAGCCATGGTTCATCGAGACGATCTCGACCTTGCCGGTGGTGTGGTCCTTGACGGGATGATTGGCGCCGTGGTGGCCCTGATGCATTTTTGCGGTCTTGCCGCCCAGCGCCAGCGCCAGCATCTGGTGGCCGAGGCAGATGCCGAAAAGCGGGATTTCGGTCTTCAACAGATCCTGGATGACCGGAACGGCGTAGTCGCCGGTGGCTTCCGGATCGCCAGGGCCGTTGGATAGAAAAATGCCGTCGGGCCGCATCGCCAGGATCTCCTCGGCGCCGGTTTTTGCCGGCACCACAGTGACCTTGGCGCCGAGGCCGGCCAGCAGGCGCAATATGTTGCGCTTGACGCCGTAGTCGACAGCAACGACGTGCATCGACGGATCAGCCTGTTCGCCAAAGCCCTCGTTCCAGACCCAGGGCGTCTCGCGCCAGACCGAGGACTGGCCGGAGGTCACCTCCTTGGCGAGATCAAGCCCGATAAGCCCTGACCATGCGGCGGCGCGGCGCTTGAGGTCATCGACGTCGAAGATACCGTCGGGCGCGTGCGCGATGACGGCATTGGGCATGCCCTTTTCGCGGATCAGCGCGGTCAGCGCCCGCGTGTCGATGCCTGAAAGTGCGACGATGCCGCGCTTCTTCAGCCAATGGTCGAGACCGGTTCCGGCGCGGTAATTCGACGGGTTGGTGACATCGGCCTTGAACACGGCGCCGACGGCGCCGGCGCGGGCCAGCGGGTTGAGGTCCTCGATGTCTTCGTCATTAGTGCCGATATTGCCGATATGCGGAAAGGTGAAAGTGACGATCTGGCCGGCATAGGATGGGTCGGTGAGTATCTCCTGGTAGCCGGTCAGCGCGGTGTTGAAGCAGACCTCGGCGACGGCGGAGCCGGTGGCGCCCAGACCGCGGCCCTCTATGACAGTGCCGTCGGCCAGCACCAGCAGGGCTGTCGGCCTCTCGCTGGCCCAAGGGGGGGTCGACGCGGCTGTCATCGTTGCCATGGCGGCACTCCTAAAGGTTGCGCCCTCAGTCGGCGCAACAAAAGGCGCGAAGCGGCGATCTCACAGCCTCGGCGCGCTAAGTTTTCATTTGTGCCTGTCGTTGCCCAAAACCGCTACGCATTTTTGGGCGACGTGCACTAGAATTCAATTCATGCAAGGCCCAGTACATAGGGGAAGGCGCCAAGGCGGTCAATGATGCCGCGCCGCGCGAGCCTAGATTTATTTCGTCGAATAATATCAGCGGTTTGCCGGACGCTATCGAGTTTGCCTTGAGCTATCGGCACGACTATTGTCCGCGGCATTCGAAGGAGAAAGCACCATGCGAGGCAAAATCGCCGAATCCCTGAAGAGTGCGATGAAGGCGCAGGACAAGCGCCGGCTGCCGACATTGCGGCTGATCCAGGCGGCCATTCATGATCGCGACATCGCCAATCGCGGCGCCGGCAAGGAGCCGGCCAGCGACGACGAAATCCTGCAGATCCTGGCCAAGATGGTGAAGCAGCGCGAAGAATCGGCCAAGGCGTTCGATGACGGCAAGCGGCCGGAGCTTGCAGCGCAGGAGCGCGACGAGATGGCCATCATCCGCGACTTCCTGCCGACGCAACTGGGTCAGGCCGAGACGGAAAGCGCCGTCCGTTCCGCCATCGCCGAGACCGGCGCCAGCGGCGTCAAGGATATGGGCAAGGTGATGGCGGCGCTCAAGGAGAAATACGCCGGTCAGATGGATTTTTCCAAGGCGAGCGGCATCGTCAAGAGCCTGCTTCAGTAAGCCGCCGAAGGCCCTTGCCGTCGCGCCCGCAATCCGGCAGCCAAAAGCTCGCGCCCGTGATCGAACTCGTTAAACCGGCACTTGAACACCTGCCGTCCTACAAGGCGGCCCTCGAGCGCGGCTGGTCGCCGGACAATGTGCGGCTGCTCGACGCGACGCTCGAGCAGCTTGCGGCTATCGAAAAGGATCCAGCGACTTTCCTTGGCGATCTCGACGATTCCGATGGCAAGGGACCGCCGATCACCTTGCCCGACGGTTCGACGGTGCCGCGGCTGCCCGGATTCCGGCGCTGGATCTGGGACGGGGAAGTCGCAGGCTCAATCGGCCTGCGCTGGCAGCACGGCACCGCGGCGCTGCCGTCGCATGTGCTCGGCCACATCGGCTATGCGGTGGTGCCGTGGAAACGGGGACGCGGCTATGCGACCGAGGCGCTGCGGCTGATGCTGGTGGAGGCGAGGGCGGTTGGCCTGCCCTTCGTCGAAATCACCTGCAAGCCTCACAATGTGCCTTCGCAGATGGTCGTTCTGGCCAATGGCGGCCGGCTCGTCGGGCGTTTCTTCGAGGACGCCGCCTATGGCGGCGCGGAAAGCCTGCGCTACCGGATCGATCTGTAGCCCTATTCGGCGGCAGCCGGCAGCGGCGGCGCAGCCCGGCTTCGCCATTCCCAGACATGCGAGGCAAGCGCAACCGCGACCGCGACCAGCATGGCGATCGCGCCAACCACCGGCAGGCTGCGATAGCCATAGCCGGCATTGAGCATCGCCGCGCCGAGCGATGCGGCGAGCGCGATGCCGACATTGAAGCCCGACGGGATGAGCGACGAGGCAAGGTTGGAGGCGTCCGCGGTCCAGGTCAGGATGCGGGTCTGGATCGGCGTGCCGATGGCAAAGTTGAGGCCGCCCCAGACGAAGATCGCTATCACCATCGGCAGCGGGTAAGGGCTGACAGCGTAGATCAAGGCGAGCATTGCCGCCTGCAGGAAAAGCATGGCGATGAGCGACGGCATCAGCTTCCAGTCGGCGAGCCGCCCGCCGACGAAGACGCCGATCGTTGCGCCGACCCCATTGAGCAGGAGCACCCAAGGTATCCATTTCTCGTCGAGGCCTGTGACCTCAAGCAGCGTCGGCGTGATGTAGGTGAACAGGCCGAACTGGCCGATCATCAGCATCAGCATAATAATGAGCGAGGTCCAGACCTGCTGGCGTGCGAGCACGCGGACCTCGCTTCCAAGGCTCGCCGACGGGCTCGACGATCCCGTCTTGCGCGGCAGCAGGGCGCCGATTGCCGTGAAGGCCACCACACCGAGCGCGCACATCACCCAGAATGTCGCACGCCATCCCCAGATGTTGCCGATTGCCGTGCCGGCCGGAACGCCGATTACGTTCGATACGGTGAGGCCGGACAGGATCAGCGCCACCGCCATGCCGCGCTGGTCTTCGCGCACGAGGCCGACGGCCACCACCATGGCAACGCCGAAATAGGCGCCATGCGCCACGGCCACCGCTATCCGCAACAGCAGCATCGAAGCGAAGTCGGGCGCCAGCGCGCAGGCGGCCTGGCCGATGGTGAAGGCTGCAGTCAGTCCAAGCAGCAGGGCCTTGCGGGAGAACCTTTTGGTGGCGAGCGCCAGCAGCGGGCCGCCGACTGCAATGCCGCCGGCATAGCCGGAAACGAGATAGCCGGCGGTCGGGATCGCGACGCCAAGGCCCTCCGCCACCTGCGGCAGCACGCCGGCGATGACGAATTCGGTGGTGCCGAAGGCAAAGGCGGCAATGAACAGGGCAATGAGGGGGAGCATGGCGGAAAGGCGATCCTCGGATAAGGTCGCCTCAAACCACGGATGAGGGCAGCGGGCAATCCAGAAATTGTCGACGCCGCTTTAGCTTTTCTTGATCGCCGGTCAGGCGCCCGCCGCGGAGGCAAGAGCTAGGCGGCTGCCTTCCTTCCATAAGGAATTTTCAGCCACGCTCGCTCGTGAAGATAGTAGAGCAGCGACTTGGTGACGACCTCGGTCAGGCCGATGGCCGCGGCGAGCTTGATGCTTCCGGTCACGACGAGCGAAATGATCATCGTGTCGATGGTGCCGGTGACGCGCCAGGAAAGCGCTTTGGCGAAGCTGCGGGAATGGGTGTCCATCGACTTTCCTTCCGGTAGATGCGGCGATCTTTAGCCGACAGACAGGAGGTGGCGCAAAGATAATTTTTGCGCATTGGCCAACAGCAATTTTCTAGGCGATGTTCTGAAGCTACCCGGCCTGTGGATGCAATCTATCCGGCCTTCAGCCGCGAACCGGTGAGCAGGCCGCGCTCCTCAAGTACGGGATAGGCCATCGAGGCGAGCAGCGAGTTGATCTGCTTGAGGTCGCGAATGGTGTCGAGATGGATCGAACTGGTCTCGACGCTCTTGGGGGTGCCGTCGCGCAGCCGCACGAAATGGCTCTGGCTGGTTTCCTTCTCGCGGTCGCGCAGCCGGTCCTTTTCCAGCACCAACTGGCGAGCGGTCTCCGGATCGCGGGATACCAGCACGTTGAAGGCAAGCCTGGCATTGGCAAGCACCAAGGCATGGAAGGCGCAAAGCTCACGCCAGCCTTCCGGCGTGAACTCCAGCCCGCGCTCGAATTTCTTCTTCACGTGGACCAGCATGTTGCGCACGATGATGTCGCCGACCTGCTCCAGCTTGACGCAGGCGCCGATCAGTTCCTGGCAACGCAGGGCCTCGTCCTCGCTCAGCGGGTTCTTGGTGACCCTGGCCAGATAGAGCTTGATCGCCGCGTGCTTTCTGTCGACACGGTCGTCGAGTGCGGCCAGCGCGCCAATCTTTTCGGCATCGGCGCTCTCATAGAGCTCGATGATCCGTTTCAGCATGATCTCGACCGTTTCGCAGACCCGCACCACCTCGCGGGTGGCGTTGGCCAATGCCTGGCTCGGCACGTCGAGCGCACTTTCGTTGAGCGCCGAAAGCTCGACGACGTCGAGCGCGTTGGCGGCCTGGGGCTTGGTGCCCAACGCCACGATCCTTTCCGAGGCGCGATAGACCAGGCTCGCCAGCGGTAGGCCGGCGATCAGGATCAGGATGTTGAAGACAATGTGGGCATTGACGATCTGCTCGGGCACCGTGCTGCCCAAGAAGGCGACCAGCGGCTTGAACGTCAGGAACAGGATCAGCATGATCAGCGAACCCATGCCGCGCATCAGGAGATTTCCGATCGGCACGATGCGAACGCCTGGTTCTGCGTTGCGGGTTAGTAGCGGCGCGATGATCGAAGAGCCGAGATTGACGCCGAGCACCAGCACGATGCCGAGTTCGGGCGGGATGAAACCGCGGCCGGCGAGCGTTACCATCAGCAGCACCGCGGCAATCGAGGAATGGAACAGCCAGGTGACCAACGCCGCCAGAAGATAGGCGGTGACCGGATCGCCGGAGAAGTAATCGACGATGAGCGGCATCAGCGTGCTCTGGCGCAGTGGCTCCGACGCCTGGCCGATCATCTCCAGCGACAGAAGCAGCAGGCCGATGCCGACCAGGATGCGGCCGAACTGGCGCCAGTCGCGCCGCTCGGTGGCCATGAACATGACGGTGCCGGCGACCAAGCAGATCGGCACCAGCAGCGACAGATCGAAGGTGAGCAGCTTGACCACCAGTGCCGAGCCGATCTCGGCGCCGCGCACCGCAAGCTGGCCCGACATGCCGCTGACAATACCGGAGCCGGCGAATGAGCCGACCAGCAAGGTGACGGCGGTCGAGCTTTGCAGCGCGACAGCCAGGCCGCAGCCGGCCAGAACCGCCATGAACGGATTGCGCATTGTGGCGCGCAGTTTGTGGCGCAGCACATCGCCATAGGCGCGCTCGACGCCGGTCTTCACCAGACGGGTGGCAAACAGCATCAGTGCGACCGCACCGGCGAGGTGCAGCAAGACGACCGAGCCACTCATGCCAGGCCCCGCAACGCGACAGGTGCCAGCGACGCGGGCGCGGTGAAGTCAAGGGTGCAAAAGTGGGCGCGAATCGTGGACATTGCAGAGGTTGATATTACTCCGATTTATTTTAGCCGAATAATAAATTTTGCCCGGTTCCGACGCCTGCTGCCACGCGACGGGGCGTGTCGGAAATGGATGGCTGACAAAATGGTTGCATAGCCTGCGGGGTTGCGGCGGGTCATGCGTCCATTCCCGGACGCCCGCTTTAAAGGTAACGCTGAATTAGTCGTTCTAAACGTAGGAAATCATTACGAAAACGTAATCTCGGTGTTCAGTTTCGGTTCATCCTCCCGGCTCTATTCCGTAGGCATCGACAACCAAGGAGTACCCGCCATGAAACGTATCGTTCTTTCCGCCATTGCCTTCTCGATGCTGGCTGCAACCACCTGGCAGGGCCAGACTGCACCTCTGAACACACCAAACGCGTCGCAGTCGAACTACAGCCAGGTCGACTGGCAAAGGCCCGGCAGGCATGTCGACGTGAACAAGCGCGTCGTAGTGAAGAAAAAGATCGTCGTGAAGCGCAGCCATTGGCGCAACGGCCAGAGATATTCCAGCTGGAAGCGTCACCAGCCGATCCGCGACTATCGCCACTATGGCCTGCGCCGTCCGGGTCCCGGGCAGGAATGGATCCGGGTCGGCAACGACTATCTGCTGGTCAGCGTTCTCTCCGGCCTGATCTTCGGCGCCATCGCCGCGCAGTGAGCCCGGAACGGCTGACCGCGCTGCGTCGGTTTAGATCGAGAAGGCGGCCCGCGGGCCGCCTTCTCTTTTTGGCCTGTGAAAACCGGGTATGATCGCCATTAGGAGTCGTCGGGCTTCGACCGTGTGATTATATGGAGGCCAAACGAGCTGTCCCCCATGCGCTTTCCGCCTGCTTTCCTCGACGAGATCCGCGACCGCGTGCCGATTTCTTCGGTGATCGGCCAGCGCGTCGCGTGGGACAGGAAGAAGACTAACGCGCCGCGCGGCGACTATTGGGCGTGCTGTCCCTTCCATGGCGAGAAGAGCCCGTCCTTCCACTGCGAGGACAAGAAGGGCCGCTACCATTGCTTCGGCTGCTCGGTTTCGGGCGACCATTTCAAGTTCCTGACCGAACTTGACGGGATGAGCTTTCCTGAAGCGGTCGAGAAGATCGCCGACATGGCCGGCGTGCCGATGCCGGTTCGCGATGCCCAGGAGGAGCGGCGCGAAAAGGAACGCGCCAGCCTGACTGACGTCATGGAGATGGCGACGGCGTTCTTCCAGGAACGGCTGCAGGGACCGGAAGGGGCAAAGGCCCGCGCCTATCTGCGCGACCGAGGGCTGACACCGGCGACGCAGCAGTCTTTCCGCCTCGGCTATGCCCCCGACAGCCGCAATGCGCTGAAGGAGCATCTTGCCGCCAGGGGTGTCCCCAAGGCCGACATCGAGGCGTGCGGGCTGGTGCGCCATGGCGACGACGTCCCGGTTTCCTACGATTGGTTCCGCGACCGCGTCATGTTCCCGATCCCGGATTCCAGGGGCAAGATCATCGCCTTCGGAGGGCGGGCACTGGCGCCGGATGCGCTGGCCAAATATATGAACTCGCCCGATACGGAGCTCTTCCACAAGGGCAACGTGCTCTACAATTTCGCCCGTGCGCGGCAAGCACTGGGAAAGGGGACGCTGGCCAAGGCCGGCACCGTCATTGCCGTCGAAGGCTACATGGATGTGATCGCGCTGGCGCAGGCCGGCTTCGAAAACGTGGTGGCGCCGCTCGGCACCGCGTTGACTGAAAACCAGCTCGAACTTCTATGGCGCATGGCTGGCGAGCCGGTGCTGTGCTTCGACGGCGACCAGGCCGGGTTGAAGGCAGCGTGGCGCGCCGCCGACATGGCGCTGCCGGCGGTCCAGGCAGGCCGCTCCGTGCGCTTCGCCCTGCTGCCGGAGGGCAAGGATCCCGACGATCTGGTCAAGGGTGACGGGCCGGATGCGTTCCGCGCCGTGCTTTCCGAGGCACGGCCGCTGGCCGACCTCTTGTGGATGCGCGAGACCGCCGGCGGCATCTTCGACACGCCGGAACGGCGGGCGGAGCTCGAAAAGACGCTACGCGAACTGACCAGCCGCATCCGCGACGAGAGCCTTCGCTATCACTACCAACAGGAAATGCGCGAGCGCGTGCAGAGCTTCTTCGGTGCCCAGCGCGGACGCCAGGGACGTCAGGACGGACGGCCCGGTGAGCGCTTCCCGGGCAGGGTCTCAGCACCCGGCGGACAGTTTGCACGTGGCGGCGGTGCCGGTGGGCGCACCGCGATCACCGAAAGCCTCGGCCGCTCGGCGCTGGTCAAACGCGGCGGCGAGGGCATGTCGGTGCGCGAGGCGACGATCATTGCGGCCCTCGTCAACCATCCCGTGCTGATCGACGAGAATTTCGCCCATGTCGAGTTCCTCGATCTCGCCAATTCCGATCTGAAGCGGCTGCATGCGGCCATCCTCGACGCCATGGCGCACGATATGGCCAACAACCGCGAGGCTGTAATCGCGACGATCGAGCGGGCCGGCTGCGGTGAGATCTGGCAGCGCGCGGTGGCGCTCATCAAACGTGCGCGGCAATGGCCGGCGCTGGAAACGGCAGCACTCGACGATGCTCGCGATGCGTTCAGCCAAGCTCTCCACTTGCAGCGCAGCGCGCGCACCTTACATAAGGAGCTGAAGCAGGCGGAAGCAGCGCTCGCCAGCGATCCCACGGACGAAAATTACCGGCACCTGGTCGAAATCCAGGCGCAATTTCGTGATGTGCAGGCAACGGAAGCGCTGATCGAAGGGTTTGGCGTATCGTCGGGCAGAGCTGGGCGCGTTTAGATCGAAGCCTCCAGAAGACTGAAATGTAAGGACGTGCTTGCGCGTTGAATCAAGCGTGCGGTGCTCTAAGTCGGGTAATTGATTCGCTTTTTTCATGCGAATCATGCGAGAGGCGCTTGACCTTCCGCCAGAATGGCGGAATCAGGTCGATTCGAAACGTTAACCCGCCCCGGCATCGACGGGAATGCAGCGATGTAAGGTACTGATCACTGGACAGGCAGTCAGCTTGCCACAGATATCAGGGTTAATCTGGACTTAACGAGAGATGCAGTTACTGGCCCGGTAAAGCGCGTTCTGGAAGGAGCGCATCCAATTTGACCGGACTGGCAGCTTACGCGGCTTTGATACTCAGCCGCTTGGAGAAAATAAAGACTATGGCGACAAAAGAAAAGGAAGAAGTCGAGACCGAACGCGAGGCCGCGACCGATGGCCCTCTGCTCGACCTTTCCGACGATGCTGTCAAGAAGATGATCAAGGCCGCCAAGAAGCGCGGTTATGTCACCATGGACGAGCTGAATTCGGTGCTGCCCTCGGAGGAAGTGACCTCCGAGCAGATCGAGGACACGATGGCCATGCTTTCCGACATGGGCATCAACGTGGTCGAGGACGACGAGCAGGGCGAGGAGCCCGAAGCCGCCGATACCGCCGCTGACGCCGAGGAAGACGCCAACGAGCTGGCCGAGCAGACCGGCACTGCCGTCGCCGCCACCACGACCAAGAAAGAGCCGACCGACCGAACCGACGATCCGGTCCGCATGTATCTGCGCGAGATGGGCTCAGTCGAGCTTCTGTCGCGCGAGGGCGAAATAGCGATCGCCAAGCGCATCGAGGCCGGGCGCGAGACGATGATCGCGGGCCTTTGCGAAAGCCCGCTGACTTTCCAGGCCATCATCATCTGGCGTGACGAGCTCAACGAATCGAAGATCCTGCTGCGCGAGATCATCGACCTCGAGGCGACCTAT
Source organism: Mesorhizobium sp. M0185 (assembly GCF_040322175.1). NCBI lineage: Bacteria > Pseudomonadati > Pseudomonadota > Alphaproteobacteria > Hyphomicrobiales > Phyllobacteriaceae > Mesorhizobium > Mesorhizobium sp. M0185. The sequence continues at coordinate 23,524 of NZ_JAMYSY010000037.1, forward strand.
GCCGGGCCGGAGGCCAAGCAGGCGCCGGTTGTCGAGCGTATCGAGGAAGCCAAGACCGAGGAAAAGTCGCGCCGTTCGCGCGAGGACGAGGACGACATCACCAATGTCGGCGGCGACACGCGTGGCCTGGTGGACGACGACGAGGAAGACGATGACGAGGCGAGCCTGTCGCTGGCGGCCATGGAAGCGGAACTGCGCCCGCAGGTGATGGAGACGCTCGACGTCATTGCCGACACCTACAAGAAACTGCGCAAGCTGCAGGACCAGCAGGTCGAGAACCGGCTGGCTGCCGCGGGCACGCTGTCGCCCAGCCAGGACCGCCGGCTGAAGGAATTGAAAGACCAGCTGATCAAGGCGGTGAAGTCGCTGTCCTTGAACACGGCGCGCATCGAGGCGCTGGTCGAGCAGCTCTACGACATCAACAAGCGACTGGTGCAGAACGAAGGCAAGCTGCTCAGGCTGGCCGAAAGCTATGGCGTGCGCCGCGAGGAGTTCCTCAAGGAATATCAGGGCTCGGAGCTCGATCCCAACTGGACGCGCTCGATCGGCAATCTGACCTCGCGCGGCTGGAAGGAATTCACCAAGAACGAGAAGGACGCCATCCGCGACCTGCGCGCCGAAATCCAGAACCTCGCCACCGAGACGGCGATTTCGATCCAGGAATTCCGCAAGATCGTCAACCAGGTGCAGAAGGGCGAGCGCGAAGCCGCGATCGCCAAGAAGGAAATGGTCGAGGCCAATCTGCGCCTCGTCATCTCCATCGCGAAGAAATACACCAATCGCGGCCTGCAGTTCCTCGACCTGATCCAGGAAGGCAATATCGGCCTGATGAAGGCGGTCGACAAATTCGAATACCGCCGCGGCTACAAGTTCTCGACCTACGCGACATGGTGGATCCGGCAGGCGATCACCCGTTCGATCGCCGACCAGGCGCGCACCATCCGCATTCCGGTGCACATGATCGAAACGATCAACAAGATCGTGCGCACCTCGCGCCAGATGCTGCATGAGATCGGCCGTGAGCCGACGCCGGAAGAACTGGCGGAAAAGCTCGCCATGCCGCTGGAAAAAGTGCGCAAGGTGCTGAAGATCGCCAAGGAGCCGATCTCGCTCGAAACGCCGGTCGGCGACGAGGAGGATTCGCATCTTGGCGACTTCATCGAGGACAAGATGGCGATCCTGCCGATCGACGCGGCGATCCAGGCCAATTTGCGCGAGACGACGACGCGCGTATTGGCCTCGCTGACGCCGCGCGAAGAGCGCGTGCTCAGAATGCGCTTCGGCATCGGCATGAACACCGACCACACGCTTGAAGAGGTCGGCCAGCAGTTCTCGGTCACCCGCGAGCGCATCCGCCAGATCGAAGCCAAGGCGCTGCGCAAGCTCAAGCACCCGAGCCGGTCGCGCAAGCTCAGAAGCTTCCTCGACAGCTGAGGCCGGGTGACGGATAAGCAGTTTCAAGGGCGCCGGTGGCGCCCTTTTCCGTTTGGGCACAGGCGATCACGATTGAACGCGCCGCTCTTGCGTGTCGTGCCCTACGAGAGGATAATTCCGCGACGGACGCATTCTCTGGGCGACAAACCCGGATGCCCGCCCCGGCAGTTGGACGCCGTGCTCCGTGGCACCGGAGGGAGGTGTGGCATGACAACTTACATCGTGCTGATCAACTGGACAGAGCAAGGCGCCAAAAACGTGCGCGAATCGCCGAAGCGGCTCGATGCCGCCAAGAAGCTGCTGGGAGACATGGGCGGGTCCTTCAAGGCATTTTATCTCACCATGGGGGATTGCGACATGGTGGCCGTGCTCGAAGCGCCCGACGATGCCGTCCTGGCTCGTTTCTCGTTAATGCTGGCGACGGCTGGCAACGTCAGGACTCGGACGCTCAAGGCTTTCCCGGAGGATGCCTATCGCGAGATCATCACCTCGCTCGGCTGAGCCGCGGCGCCTGAAGCGCGTCGCGCTGAACGGCCTTTGCGACGCGCTTAAGCTCTTCTTTTTATGCATGTCGTTATCGTAAAACCGCTGCGTACCCTTTGGGCGACCTGGATCAGCGAAACCGGCCATTCCGCCGGTATCGTGTCACGTTGCGGCGCAACGGCATTTCTCGGATAATCCGTGCGTGTCCTCTGGTGCCGTTTCGAAAGATGAGCAAGCCTCTGCTGACCGTCTGGTATAATACGCGCTGTCCGGTCTGTGATGCCGGTATCAGCCGGCAGAAGCGGCGGCTGATCGAGGCGGTCAAGGCCGGGCGGATCGAATTTCGCGACATCAATGCCGAACCGGCGGCGCTGGCCGGATACGGCATCGGGCTGGAGGACATCCGGCGCCGGCTGCATGCGATCCACGCCGACGGCAAATTGCTGGCCGGCGCCGATGTTGCCATTGCTGTATGGCGGACGACGCCCGGCGAAGGCTGGCTCGCAACGCTGTTCGGCAATCCCGGCGCACTGCCGTTGACGCGCTATGGCTATGATCGCTTTGCCGATCTGCTCTATGCCTGGAACCGGCGCAAAGGCCGCTGGTAACGGGTATTATTCGCTCCGCACCGAAAGGTCCGGAGATTGTTTCCAGGCCTTTCGCGTGCCCTGCTATCGAGCCACGGGCTCGCAAAGCCAGCCAACGATACGGCGCACCGCCGGCAGCACCAGCAGCAGCGTCGGAAAGGCCACCAGCCAGGACAGGCCCCAAGCCGTCAGCCAAGTGGCCAGCATGTCGGGCTGGAAGCCAAGGCTTTTCAGTGTCGAGATGAACGACACGATGAACGTCATCAGCAACGACAGCACCAGCGGGCCGAGCACGGCGGCATAGCGCGCAGGCAGCTTGCTGCGGGGGGTTTTCATGGTCATTTGGATTTCCCTGAAGCATCCGGTTCGTCGCCTTGCATCCATTCGCCGGTATTGTCGGCGTAACTGCCCGGAACGACCGGGGTGGATGCGTTGCTTCACAGACGCTTACGGAGCGGCCTTCGGCCCTCATGCACCCTCTAGCTGCCCTCGCTGGCGAAATCAATCCTGCTGGTGCCATTTTCAGATACATCGTAAGATATATCTTGACTCGACCGTGGCGGGCACTTAGTTGAGATATATCGTAAGACATAACTCAAGGAGCAGACAATGCACAAAGACAATCATTTCGGGCATCATCGTTTTGGCGAACACGCCGAGCGCGTTTTCATGCATATGGCCGGCAAGTTCGGTGGGCGCGGCGGCTTTGGTCCGTTCGGGCATGGCATGAGAGGCGGCGGACGCGGCGGGCCGGGCGACATGTTCCGCGCCGGGCGCATGCTGGCCGACGGCGATCTCAAGCTGATCACGCTGTCGCTGCTGGCCGAGGCGCCGCGGCACGGCTATGACATCATCAAGGCGCTGGAGGAGCGCACCAGCGGCTTCTACAGCCCGAGCCCCGGCGTGGTCTACCCGACGCTGACCTTCCTGGAAGAGGCCGGCTACGCCGTTTCTACGGCGGAAGGCAACAAGAAGGTGTTTTCAATCACCGAGGCTGGGCAGGCGCACCTCAACGAAAATCGCGAGATGATCGACCACGTGCTCGAACATCTCGAGTGCTTCGGCCGCAAGATGGCGAAGGCGCGCGACTGGTTCGGCTGGAACGATGACGGCGACGGTGGCCGGCGCGGCCGCGGCCGCTCGGAAAAGCGCGACGAGTTTCGCGCCGTGCGCCACCGGCTGCGCGCCGCGCTCGGCGAAATCGTCGATGCGCCTGAAGCAAAGCAGGCCGAGGCAATCAGCATATTGGAAGCTGCCGCAGAGGCGTTGGAAGCGTTGTCGCGCGACTGACCTCTGAGTGCCAAGCCAGCTGCGGCCCTTGCCCGCTCGGCCAAGGACCGGTACTGAAAATCATCCTGCACCGCGCTATGTGGTGCAGGATGATTGCCGTTGGAGGATACCCCATGTCTTTTCTGAAGCGTCTTTTCGGCGGAGGCAACGAAGCCGCCGAGCCAAAGACAGCGGCGCCGGCAAAGCAGATCGAGCACAAGGGATTTTTGATCAGCGCCACGCCCTACAAGGCGGAGGGCCAGTACCAGACCTGCGGCGTGGTTTCGAAGGAGATCGACGGCGTGATGAAGGAGCACAAATTCATCCGCGCCGACCGCTTTGCCGGGCTTGATGACGCTGTCGACATCTCGATCAAAAAGGGCATCCAGCTGGTCGACGAGCAAGGCGAGAAGATCTTCGGATAGATCGGCTACTACAGCCTTGGGTCGATTGGCTCGCTTTCCAACGCCAGCACGGCGAAGACACACTCGTGAACCCGGCGTAGCGGCTGCTTGGCGACAAATCGCGTTAGCGCTTCGCGGCCAAGCGCGAACTCTCTGAGCGCCAGGCTGCGCTTGCCGGCCAGGCCGCGTTCTCGGAGGCGGACGAGATTGTCGGGCGCGTCATATTCGGGACCATAGATGATGCGCAAATATTCCGGGCCGCGGACCTTCAGCGCCGGCTGGATGAGCCCCTTCTTGCCACGGCTGACGAAGTCGCATGGTTTGACCACCATGCCTTCGCCGCCTGAGCCAGTCAGCGCTTCCCACCAGGCGACGGCCTCGGCACACGCGCTGCCGTCGGCCAGATCAACCATACGCCATCGAGTCGGCGTGACCACGCCGCCACGGGCAGCCAGACGGTCCGCGAGCGACATGTGCCAGACATGGTCCTGGTCAAACCAAACACGTCCCTCGCTGGCCAGCAGGTGGAAAGGCGCGGCCTTAAGGTCCTCGACGCCCGAAACTGGCCATACGTAGGGCACCCAGGCGGTGGCGTATTTGGCTGCGCGGACGGCCCGGTCTTCAAGGCGTGCGTTCAGGCCGGCTGCATCGACGCCGCGCGCCATCGCACGGGCCAGCGCCTCGCTGCTGGCCTTGAGACCGGCGGCAGAGGATGTGGCCACAGGCGCATACTGGCTTTCGATCAGACTGCCGGCTTTGGCCGACCAAGGCATTATCTCGGCGTCCAGCAGCAGCCAGTCGCTGTTCAATTCCTTCCACAGATCCGCCGCGTCGACCTCGGTGCGAAGACGGGCGAGCAGGTCCTCCGTCATGGCACTGTCATTGAAAAAGGAGCGTCCGGTGCGGGTCCAGATTGCGCCGGTTTCGTCGCCAGGGACCCCGAAGCGGCTGCGTGCCGCCTGCGCGTTCCGGCAGAGCGCGATCACTGCCCGCGAACCCATGTGCTTCTCCTCGCACACGATCTGCGCAACGCCGCGCTCGCGGAAGTAAGCGAAGGCATCCTCCGGACGTTCCAGCCAGCCGTCCTGGCTGCTGGTCTCGGACGGCGACATGGTCGGCGGCAGATAGATCAGCCATTGCGGCGAGAGCGCGAAGCGGCTCATCACCTCCAGTGCTGCCGACGCGTTCTCCTCGGCCACGACAATCCGGCCCCTCAGTCCGGTCTCGATCCAACGGCGACCGGAGACATCCTGATAATCGAGCACGCCGTCGGCGTCGGCCTGTGCCGATTTACCGGGACCGGACCCGCCCAGCGGACGTATCGGCTCCGACCAGGTCTGGATTGCCGGCACCTCGACCAGTTCGCGTTCCGGCCAGCGCAAGGCCGTCAGCTTGCCGCCAAATACGCATCCGGTGTCGATGCACAGGGTGTTGTTGACCCATTCGGCCGATAGCGTGGGCGTATGTCCATAGATAATGGCCGTCTTGCCACGATAGGCCGCAGCCCAGTCGGCACGGACGGGCAGCCCGAACTCGTCGGTCTCGCCTGTGGTCTCGCCGTACAGAGCGAACTCGCGCACAGCGCCGGAACCGCGTCCGATCATCTCTTCCTTGAGGCCGGCATGGGCGACGGCGAGGCCTCCGCCATCGAGCCAGACATGGCTGCGCAGGCCGTCGAGAAAGGCCGGCAGCGCCTCGCGCAGGCCTCGGTCCTGTGCAGTTAGCTGATCGACAGTCTGCTGGAGGCCGTGAGCGACCGTGACCTTGCGGCCTTCTAGCCAGCGGCTGAGTTTGCGTTCATGGTTGCCCTGGACACAGTAAGCCGTTCCAGCCGCGACCATGCTCATGGCAATGCGGAGTACGTTGGGCGAGTTGGGGCCGCGATCGACGAGGTCGCCGACAAAGACGATCTTGCGGCCCTCTGGTGGGACCACGGTGACCGTTCGGTCGCCCTGATGCTCAGACCAGACGATGCTGTAGCCCAATCGAGCGAGCAGGATATGAAGCTCATCCGAACAGCCGTGGATGTCGCCAATGATATCGAACGGGCCATGGTCGTCGCGCTTATCGGTCCACAGCGGCTGTCGCGACACCTCGGCCGCGTCGATGCTGGCCTCGCTGGTAAGCTTCCAGACTTGGCGGAAGCCCTCGCGTTGGAGGCCGCCAAGACCCTTGCGGATCTCGGTTGTCATGCGCTGGGCGACCCCGGCGCCGAACTGCCGGTCGGCTCGCACCGCATTGCGTGCGACGCACACCTCGACGCCTGGATCGAGGACCACGGCGACGGGCAAAGCATGCCACTTGCGCGCCAGCTCAATCCAGGGCTTGCGGTCGGCGGCTCGCACATTGGTGGCGTCGATGACGGCCAGCCTGCGGTGTTTGAGCCGCTTGCCGGCTATTTCGCGAACCAGATCGAAGGCATCCGCAGAGACGTCCTGGTCGGTTTCGTCGTCGGAGATCAGCGCCCGGCACTGGTCCGAGGAGATAATCTCGGTCGTCAGGAAATGCTTGGTGGCGAAAGTCGACTTGCCCGATCCGGTCGAGCCGATCAGCACGACGAGGGCGAAGTCAGGAATGGTGAGGTTGGTCTTATCAGGTTCTCTCATCGGGTGAACACCGCCATCTGTGTGGGGGCGCCGAGGGTCGGGTCCTCGGCTCCGATACCGCTGAAGGTGGCTGCATAGCCATAGATCTCGCCGATTTTGGCCGCCCAGGCTTGGAACTGGGCCCGGCTCCATTCGAAACGGTGATCGGGATGGCGAAATGCGCCAGGGACCAGTCTTGGAAACAGAGCGTTGTAGTCCGCATTCGGAGTGGTCACGATGACGGATTTGGGCGCCGTCTCACCGAAAACGATGCGTTCGACCAGGGGCAGCCTGTCCTCGTCGAGATGCTCGATGACCTCGACCAGAACGGCGACGTCGGCTGCGGCCCAACGGCTGTCGCGGTAGGTCAGCGATCCATGCAGCAGCGTGACCCGGCCCTCGGGCGGCCCGCCTAATTCGTTCAGCTTGAGACGCTTTGCGGCCCATTCCAGTTCGCGCGCCGCCGGATCCAGACCGAACAGCTTGTGGATCCATCGCTCGCGCACCAGCCTGTCGAGCAGCTTACCTTCACCGCATCCCAGATCCGCAACCGTGGTTCCTCCCGTCGCCCGAATGGCGTGGACAACTGCGTCCATGCGCAGATCGTTGAGCCGGATAGGCGTCTCAAGCGCTTCCTCGGGCGTGGCGCGCAACTCGGCAGGTCGTGCCTCGCCAGCCGTCTCGGGAGCCAGCCGCTCCAGAGCGATGCGGGTCAAGGCCCTGCGATTGCCCAGATAGCGGCGCACGATCAGGTCTTTGGCCGGATGATTTTCCAGCCAGCCTTCGCCTTTGGACAGCAGCTTGTCGATCTCTGCTTCGCCGACCCAGTAATGCTTGGCATCGTCCATCACCGGGATCAGCACATAGAGGTGGTTCAACAAGGCGCTGAGCCGGCCCGTGCCGGTCAGCTTCAGATGGCCGTATCGGGGCTCGCCTGCAGCACCCCCGATTCCTTCGATTGGCGTCAGATCGACTGTCCAGCCCAAGGGTTCGAACAAACTTCGAACCAGAACCTCACCGCCGCGCGTTGGCAGTGGCGTAACCACGGCTTCCAGCGGCAGTTCGCTGTCGGCCAGTTCCTGGCGCTCCTTCGATATACCGGTCATCGCCGTCCGCAGCATTTTGTTCAGCGCCACCGACAGGAAGGATGATGCTGCGTAAGGCCGGTCGTTCACATATTGGTCGAGCAGGCCTTCTGCCTGGCCCTTGCCCCGCACCAGGCCCACAGGATCGACATCGAGCAGGAGTGCAGCCTCGCACCGCTCTTCGGTTGCCTCGGGATAGAACAGCCACGCCTTGCCGAAAGACAGGTCGGTCTCGTGCAGGCGATCCGGATGCTTGTGCAGCAAGAAACCGAGATCGGTGGCCGGACGGTGCGTTGTGGCAACGGAAAGGAACATCCGCGACCGATAGCGCAGACAAGCGGAATAACCAATGGCGGTTGTGTGGCCCACCACAATAGGTTGTCGCCAACGACAACAAGGGCAGGCGCCGGGCGCCTGCCCTTGTACAATTCAGACGATGCTGACGCTTTACGCCGCGGTGGCGACGCGCTCGGCATTGCCGGTCGCGGCTACAATGGCGTCGACCTTGGTCGAGGCCTTGGCCAGCGCTGCTGCCAGCGCATCGGCGCCCATGCCGACTCCTTCGATGCGGATGACCTCGAGATCGGTCATGCCGAGGAAGCCAAGCACGCTGCGCAGGTAGGGAATGGCGTGATCGAACTGCACGGCCGCACCTTCGGAATAGATGCCGCCCGAAGCCAGCACGATGTAGACCTTCTTGCCGGCGACGAGGCCCTTGGGGCCGTTCTCGCCATAGGCAAAGCTCTTGCCGGAACGGGCAATGTGATCGACCCAGGACTTCAGCGTCGAGGAGATGTTGAAGTTGATGAAGCCGGTGGCGAGAATCACCGAATCGGCGGCGAACAGTTCATCCAGCACGACATCGGAGACGCCAACGACTTCAGCCTGGCGCGAGGTGCGCGCTTCGGCCGGCGTGTAGATGCCGGTCGCATAATCGGCATCGATGTGCGGCAACGGATTGGCGACGAGGTCGCGCACGACAAGCGTGTTCGACGGATCGGCGGCAACAAGCTTTTCGGCGAATTCAGTAGCAATACGGGTCGAGTGTGAGGCAGCGCCGCGCGGGCTCGATGTGACAAGAAGGATGGACATAATGGGGTCTCCAGGGTTGGATCAAAATCTCCCGGCAGATATGTGTACGCGGACCCATTTGAAAAACTGGTATATTTTGTATATTATCCATCTAAAATGTGGATTGAACGATGCAACCGAACCCGACGCTTGACCAACTGCAGATCCTGGTTGCGGTGGCCGAGACCGGCAGCTTCTCGGCCGCCGGGCGCAAATTGAATCGCGCGCAATCGGTGATCAGCTACGCCATCGCCAACCTCGAAGCGCAGCTCGGGCTGAAGCTGTTCGAGCGCGAGGGCACGCGTGAACCGCAACTGACCGATGTCGGCAAGGCGACGCTGGAAGATGCCCGGCGAATGGTCGGCGTGCTGCAACGCATCCGCTCGCGTGTCGACGGATACCGGCAGGGATTGGAGGCGGAAGTTACGCTGTCGGTCGACGTGACGCTACCGTCGCCGGTGCTGGTTCGGGTGCTAAAGGCATTCGAGGCGCAGTTCCCGGCCGTGACGCTGCGTCTGCATATCGGCTCGCTTGGCCTTATCCTCGATCATGTTGTCGGCGGACAGGCCGATCTCGGCATCGGGGGGCTTCTGGGTGAGACGGACGTGAATCTGCTTCGCATCGGCTTCTTCTCCCTGGTGCCAGCCGCAGCGCCTGATCACCCGCTGGCGCTGCTGCCGAGACCAGTGGCGCTAGAGGATGTCCGCGAACACATCCAACTGGTCGTCTCGGACCAGTCCGAGCGTACGCGCGGGCGTGACTATGGCGTCTTCGCCTACCGCACCTGGCGGCTGACGGATGTGCGCACCAAGCACGTGCTGATGCGCGAGGGGCTGGGCTGGGGCGGGCTGCCGCGATGGCTGATTGCCGATGATCTGGCGAACGGCCGGCTCGTCGAACTCGATCTCGAGCCTTACAGCGAAGTCCGCTCGCCGCTCTATGCCATGCACCGCGCCGATCGCAGCCCAAAACCGGCGGCCGCCTGGCTGATCGACCAGTTCAAGCGCCAGCTAGGCTGTTTCAACGAGTTCGAACCGGGTGAGGTGCCTGAGGAGGAGCCGGAGACAGGCCGTCGATCAGCGCTATGAGAACGGCGCGATAGTCCTCGATCGATGCTCCAGTTTCGATGGCGAGCGCTGCGCGGTCGAAGGCGGCAGCGAGCAAAGCGGTCAGTGCTTCCACAGGCAGTCTCGTCATGGAGTGCGAGCGCATCGCGGCAACAAGGCCTTCGCGCAGCGAACGGTTGCCATGGCGATTGTCGATCGCATCCATGGCGGCGCGGCCGAGCACGGCCGGGCCATCAAGCAGCAAGAGCCGCGTACGGCCGGGCGCACGCATGGCAGCCAGACAGGCATCCGAGCCGGCAATCAGCGCATCGCGGGCAAATAGCGAAGGCGGCGACGCGCGTTCGATCTCTTCCGAGACGGCTTGCGCCTCCTGTTCGACCACAGCGGCAAACAACGCCTGCTTGTCGGCAAAGTGATGATAGAGCGCGCCGCGCGTGACGCCGGCAGCGGCGGCGATCTCGGGTGTGCCGGTCTCGGCATAGGACTTTTCGGTGAACAGTTTGCGAGCCGCGGCGATGAGCTCGGCGCGTGTCGCGGCGGTGCGATCACGGTTGGAGCGGCGAGCGGATCCTTGTTGCATACATGCAGCCTGTATGTTAATTCCATTTACCTGCAGACTGTATGTTATTTGCCGGGAGAAGGAAAGATGAGGACGACGAGCTATTATCCGGTGCTGATGACGAGCGACGTTGCCGGCACGGCAGCCTTTTGCGCATTTCGGCTTCAAGCCGCTGTTTGAGGCCGACTGGTACGTGCATCTGCGCTCGGCCGAAGACCGTCGCGTCAACCTCGGCATCGTCCAGGGCGATCATGAGACGATCCCGGAGGAAGGGCGGGGCCGCACATCTGGCCTGCTGATCAATTTCGAGGTCAGGGATCCGGATGCCATCTATGAGCGGATCACCGCCGCTGGCCTGCCGATCCTGCGAACGCTGCGCGACGAATCCTTCGGCCAGCGCCATTTCATCACCAGGGATCCCAACGGCGTGCTGATCGACGTGATCAGGCCGATCCCGCCGAGCCCAGAATTTATGGCGCAATATGCGCAGGGTGCTGCGGCGCGCTAACTCGCCCGCGCCAACGGCATCACGGTGACCTGAGTAATGCCGGAGCGGCGCACCACCGTGCACAGTGTCTCGCGGCCGATTCGCTCGGCGTCGAGCATGCGCACCAGATCGTCGACGCCGGTGACCGGGCGGCCGTCGATGGCGGCAATAATGTCGCCTTCCCTGAGGCCGGCCTTGTCCGCCGGGCTGTTCTTTTCGACGGTGCGAAGGCGCACCGCCGTGCTGCTCGACACTTGCGACAAAAGGGCTGCGCGGCGCGGCAGGTTGGTGGTATCGGCGGAAACGCCGATGAAGGCGCGGCGCACACGGCCGAAGCGGATGATTTCCGAGATGACGAAATTGGCGGTGTTGGAGGCAACCGCGAAGGCGATGCCTTGCGCACCGTGGATCATCGCGGTGTTAACGCCGATCACCTCGCCGGCCGAGGACACCAGCGGGCCGCCGGAATTGCCGGGGTTGAGCGCGGCGTCGGTCTGGATGACGTCGTCGATCAGCCGGCCGGTGGAGGCGCGCATCGAGCGGCCGAGTGCCGAGACGACGCCAGTGGTGACGGTCCATTCGAAGCCGAGCGGATTGCCGATGGCAATTGCAATCTGGCCGCGCCTCAAACGCTTGGAATCGCCAAGCGGCGCAACATCGGCAAAGTTGCCGTCGGCGCACACCAGCGCAATGTCGGTGTCGGGATCGCGGCCGAGCACGCGGCCTTCCCTGGAGGCGCCGTCCGGCATTGACACGCGCACGCTGCGCGCATCGCCGACGACGTGGAAGTTGGTGACGACCAGCCCGTCCTGCGCGATGACGAAGCCGGAGCCATGGCCGCCCGGGCCACCGATGCGCTCGATGCGGCAGACGGCGGGCCCGATGCGGTCGACGGCATCGGCGACCGTCGCCGAATAGGCATCGAGAAGGGCATCGTCATATTGCAATTGCTGGGCGGGCAGGGCCATCCGAGGGCTCCGTTTGGAACAAGATGAACAATGCCTATATGTGCGGAGCGGCCGGACCGGCCGCGACCTGACCAGATGGCCAGTCACATGCCCAAACTAGCCGTCAGGCGAGTATCCGCCAACGTCCTGCCGGGCGATATCTGGGTCACGAAGAACCCAGGAGATAAATCATGAGCGATTTCAATCTGAGCACGTTTTCCGACGCCATTGCCGACATCGCGGCAGCCGCGGCACCAGCGACGGCCAGCTTCGCGACGCACCACCGGACGTCAACTGCTTTCCACTGGCGGGACGGCTATTTCGTCACTGCCGAGGAGGCGGTCGAGGCCGGCGAGGAGATCGAGCTGACGTTTTCTTCGGGCGAAGCCGTCAAGGCGGAACTGGTCGGCCGCGACCCGTCCACCGGCACGGCCGTTTTGAAACCGGCCGGCGCGCCGGGCGCCCCGTCACTGGTAAAGGCGGATGCGGTGCGGCCGGGCAATCTGGCGGTCGTGGCGGGCAATAGCGACGGCACCTCGCTCGCTACCTTCGGCACGGTCGGCGAGGTCGGCCCGGCCTGGCGTTCAATGCGCGGCGGCACGATCGACCGGCGCATCAACCTTGCCGTCAATGCCGGCGGCCGTTTCGAGGGTGGCCCTGTGCTCGACGCCAAGGGTGGACTGATCGGCATGCTGCTGTTCGGGCCACGCCGGCGGGCGCTGGTCATGCCTTACGAAACGATCGAGCGGGCAGTCACGACGCTGCGCGAGAAGGGCCATGTGGCGCGCGGCTATCTTGGCGCCGGCCTGCATCCGGTCCGCAATGGTGATACACAGGGCGCCATGGTGATGAGCCTCGACGATAACGGGCCGGCGAAATCAGCCGGTCTCAGTCTCGGCGACATCATCGTGTCGTGGAACGCGGAGACGGTGCATGGCCCGCGCGAGCTGATCCGCAAGCTCGGGCCGGACAGCGCCGGTGCCTTGGTCACACTCGGCGTGGTGCGCGGCGGCGAGAACCGTGAGGTTTCCCTGACCATCGGTGAAAAGCCACTGAGCTGAGGGATAGATGGTAAGCGGCGAGGTCGCTGGCAGACGGCTGACGGTGCTGATCGCGCTCGGTGACGTCGAGCGCGCGCGAAGTCTGTCCGCCGTTCTCGCCGCGACCGATGATCTGCGGCCGGTTCTGGCCGGCGAAGTCGACGGGCGTGAGGCGGCGGATGTCGCCATCGTCGATGATCATGGGCTACAAGGCGGGCTCGTCGACGCGGCTATGCCTCGCGTGCTGCTATCGTCGCGAGCGGCCCGCGAACGGCCGGCCGATACAGTGTTTGCCGTGCTGCCCGTGCAAGCGGACGAGTTGCTGATCGCCGCCGCCGCGCGGCTCGCGGCTGCGGGCTACCGGATTTCGCGCGACAGCCATGCTCTATCCGATCGGCATCACGATTTGACCTTCCATGACAGCGACCGGTTCGAAGAGGAACCGACTGACGAGCATATCGTCCGGCCGACGCTTTCGCCGCGGGAAAGCGAGGTGCTGGCGCTGCTGGCCGAGGGCGCCCCCAACAAGGTCATCGCGCGGCGGCTGAACATCTCCGTGCATACGGCGAAGTTCCATGTCGCAGCGATCCTGACGAAGCTCGGTGCCGCCAACCGCACCGATGCGATTGCCATCGCCATGCGGCAGGGCCTGGTGCTGGTCTAGCTCGTCTCAAGGCCGACGCAGCGTAACCCACATGCGGTGTGTTGGGCCTTGCGCGGCGGTTCTCAGCCGCGCAAGGATCGTGTCTTTCATGTTGCAGGAAGGCGCAAGGATGTCGCTCAAGGGAAAGACGCTTTTCATCTCCGGCGGGTCGCGCGGCATCGGGCTGGCGATTGCGCTGCGCGCCGCGCGCGATGGCGCCAACGTGACGATCGCGGCCAAGACCGCCGAGCCGCATCCGAAGCTGCCCGGGACCATCTACACGGCGGCGCACGAGATCGAGCAGGCCGGCGGCAAGGCGCTGCCGGCGCTGTGCGACATTCGGGATGAAGAACAGGTCGCCGAGGCGGTTGCCAAGACCGTGGAGCGGTTCGGCGGCGTCGATATCTGCGTCAACAACGCCAGTGCCATCCAACTCACCGGCACGCTGGAGACTGATATGAAGCGCTACGATCTGATGCACCAGATCAACACGCGCGGCGCTTTTCTCGTCTCCAAAATGTGCATTCCGCACTTGAGGTTGGCGGAAAATCCTCACATCTTGAATCTGGCGCCGCCGCTCGACATGAAGGCCAAGTGGTTCAAGAACCATGTCGCCTACACGATGGCAAAGTTCGGCATGTCGATGTGCACGCTGGGCATGAGCGCCGAGTTCGCCAGGGATGGCATTGCGGTCAATTCGCTATGGCCGATCTCGACCATCGACACCGCGGCGGTGCGTAACCTCCTGGGCGGGGCGACGGTGGCGGCGATGAGCCGTTCGCCCGACATCATGGCCGATGCGGCATACGCCATCCTGGTCAGGCCGTCGCGTGAGGCGACCGGCAATTTCTACATTGACGAAGAAGTGCTGCGCGCTGAGGGCGTCAGCGATTTCTCGGCCTATGCGCCGGGTGCGACAGGCCCGCTCGCCGGCGACTTTTTTGTGCCGGACGAGGTGTTCGGCCGGACGGATACCAAAATCAAAGGTATCTACTGACGGAAAGTATCTAGCTGACAGGCATATCTCTTAAAGACCGGCACAGACGCGTGCTCAGTCTTCGGCTTTCTTGGCTTTGCCAAGACCCATCAGCCGGTCGATATAGGCAAGCATCAGTGCCGACAGAACGAAGGCCAGATGAATGATGGTCAGCCACATCAGCTGGTCGGTCGTGTAGGAGACCGAGTTCAGGAACACCTGCAAGAGGTGGATCGAGGAGATCGCTATGATTGTCGAGGCGACCTTGACCTTCAGCGAGCCGACATCGATCGTGCCCAGCCAATGCACCTTGCCGTCATTTTCATCGAAGCGGCTGACGAAGTTTTCGTAACCCGAGATGATCACCATCACCACCAGTGAGGCGACCAGCGCGGCATCGATGAGGCCGAGTATTTTCAGGATGGTGTCGGTGTCATCGAGCGTGAAGGCAACGGAGACGAACTCGAACAGCTTGTTGCCGAAGGACACGGCATAGATGGCAAGTGCCGCACCCAGTCCGAGATAGAAGGCGACCAGCAGCCAGCGCGAGGCGAGAATGATCGATTCGATGGCGAGTTCGAGGCGCTTCATGCGGCGATTCGGGCTCCGTTGTCGGAGTGCCGTATTTCGGGCAGGCTGCGGCGGTTTGCAAGGTTTCAAAAAAACGAAACCCCGCCGGGGAGGGGAACCGGCGGGGCTCGTGTGTCCCGCTGGAGTCGGGACAGGGCAGGGAACGCCCTTTCCAGAATCTGGGATGGGTAACCGCGCGTTTCAAGATTGATGACCGCGCGATTCAATGGTTGATCAAATCGCGCGGTTCACATTGCGGTTTATTGGGCGCTGGCCACAGGCGCTACCAGGGGGGTAATCCGGCGGATGGCGACGCGGCGGTTCTCGCGGTTGGGTCCCGACGTGTTGACCTTGAGATACTCCTCGCCATAGCCCTGCGTCGTCAGGTTCTCCGGCGGGATGCCAAAGGCGTTGGTCAAGGCTTCGGCGACCGCCTCGGCGCGGCGGTCGGACAGAGCAAGGTTCGCTTCCGGTGTGCCGACAGCGTCGGTATGGCCCTCGATCAGGAAGCTCTCGGCCGGGTTTTTCTTCAGCAGCTTGTCCATGGCGTTGGCAACACCCTCTAGCTTCTGGACCTCGGTGTCGGAAATCGAGGCCGAACCGAATTCGAAGTTGAGCGTGTCGAGGTCGATGCGGCGGGCGATGTCGCGCACGCGGGCCGAGCGCTTGACCTCGTCGATCGAATAGAGGCGCTGGACCCTCTCGACCGGCGGCCGTTCGAGGAAGGTGTAGTAGTCGTCCGGATCCTCGACCTCTTCGGAATCCAGAATGTATTCCTCTTGCGGGATGGTAAGGCGCATCGGCGGCAGGTCGTCGCCCGGGTCGCGCCAGTCTGCATCATCGTCATAGTTCCGCTCGTCGACATAGCTCAGCACATATTCGCGGCCGTCGGGCGCGATGCGTGAACGCTGGATGACGTCGCCGTAGCGATTGCGGATGGTGACGATCCGGACACCATTGTCACGCTCGACTATTTCCCGGGTGCGATCGCCCGACAGGTCCTCATAATAGACATTCCTGGCGCCGCGGTGCATGCGCGGTGCATCGCTGCTTTCGACGAACGTCTGGTTGTTGAACTGGAGGATAACGCGGTCGCCGAATTCCCTGACGACGTTGGCACCCTGGGGGCGCGGACGACGACGAACATCCTCGATGTCCGGCGCACGCTCGACGCGCTTGCCTTTTTCCTCGGTCACCGGAACGATTTTTTCAGGCTTGATCTCCCGCTGGGCTGCCCGGTCGTCGGTGGGTGGCGGCCCCTGATCGACCGGAGCCGGCTTCGGGGCTTCCACCTGGTTCTCGCCCTGCTGGGCGGGCTGGTTGCCCTGCCGCTTACCGGCATTTTGGCCGCGCTCCTTGCCACCCTTGCGCTTGCGCAAGACATCCTTCTGGCTGTCCAGAACAGGTGCCTCGTTCGGATTGGCCTGGGCTTCACCCTGGACCGGATTTTCCCCCTGGACCGGCGCGGCCTGGCCAGTCGAAGGCTGTTCGCCGGTCGAGGGCTGTTGCTCTCCTGTCACCGGCTGTTCGCCGACAGGCCTCTTGCCACGTTTCTTGATCTTGTCCTGGGGCTGTTCGCCCGGGACGGGAGCGGCCTGCTGCTCGGTCGGAGCCGGTTGGGCCTGTGGGGTCGCTTCCTTATTGGTCGGCGCCGGCTGGCCTTCCGCCTCCGTGGCGGGTCCGGTCAATTCAGCAGGCTTCTTGCGCTTGCCCGGCTTTTGTCCGGGCTCGACAGTCGGAGCCTGTTCTGCCGGGGCAGCCTCGATCTGCTGGTTCTGTTTTTGCTTCTTCTTGCGCGGATTGACGTTGGGCTGGTTGTCGTTTGCCGGCGCTGCCTGCTCGGCCGGTTGTTCCGATGGGGCCGCTTCGATCTGCTGCTGATTGCGCCGCTTCTTGCGGGGCTGCTCGGTCTCGGCCGGAGCGATCTGCTCGGCCGGAGCGGATTCTGTTTGCTGCTGCTGATTGCGCCGCTTCTTGCGGGGTTGCTCGGACTCGGCTGGAGCGATCTGCTCGGCCGGAGCGGATTCTGTTTGCTGCTGCTGATTGCGCCGCTTCTTGCGGGGTTGCTCGGACTCGGCCGGAGCCGCCTGCTCGGCCGGAGCGGATTCCGTTTGCTGCTGCTGGTCGCGCTTCTTCTTTCTGGGCTGCTCTGCCTGCTGGCTCTGCGCGCAGGCCTCCGCCGACTCGCCCTCGGCGCAACTCGATTGCACTGGGATGAGCGGCGCTGCGGTGCGTTGCACGGGGCCGAGTGCGGCATTGCCTTGCAGCGGGAACGCGCCTAGCGGCGCGGACGCCATCAACAGGCCAAGCGCCGTGCCTGCCAGAATCCGTGGTTGGCGTTTCATCATAAACACTCCTTGTGGCGTCCCATCCCTGCCCAAACTTTCAGCAACCATGTTTGGTTCCTGTTTGTAGGTTCTAGCTGTGGCACAGGGCGATTGACCGGCGTTTTGAAGGCGACTTCATGTCATTCGTATGGTCCTGGCGTATGTTCCGGCGTATGGTCCCGGCGTATCGTTCGGACGAGGGTGCACGGTTGCCGTGCTTGACCTTGAAGCGTCCGGGGGCCACATGCCGACGATGGAAAAGCCGTTCTGGAAGACCAAGACGCTCGAGGCGATGACCCCGGCCGAGTGGGAATCACTCTGCGACGGTTGTGGCAAGTGCTGCCTGTCGAAACTCGAAGACGAGGACACCGGAGAGATCTACTGGACCAGCGTCGGCTGCCGGCTGTTCGACGCTGGAAGCTGCCGCTGCTCCGACTATGCCAACCGGCTGGCGCGTGTTCCGGATTGCGTCGGGCTGACGCCGCAGAACGTGCGCACCATCAGCTGGCTGCCCAAGACCTGCGCTTACCGGCTGGTGGCCGAGGGCCGCGATCTCTATTGGTGGCACAGGCTGGTGTCGGGAAGCGACGAGACCGTGCACGAGGCCGGCATCTCGATGCGCGGCCGGGTCAGCGCCAGCGAGACCGACCTTGCCGAGCCGGACGACTATTTCGACCATATGCTCGCGGACGAGCCTTAGGATTTCCTGCGGTAACGAAGACCGGGAACCATGGCAAAAGGGTACGTTCCCCATCTGCCCTGCATAGAACGGTTCCAGAAACGGACAGACTAACGGCTGGCCCATTCTTGCCGCATGAACGGGGGATGAATGGCCGGTTCGCAAAAAATTCAGACAGGCGGGTGCATTCTCCTCGCATAGGTTTGACGAAAACGGGTGGAAACCCTCAAACAAGGAGAGAAGACAATGTTCAATACCATCAAGACGGTTGCTCTTTCGGCACTTGTCGGCCTTGGCACGCTTGCTGCCATCCCCGCTCATGCTGACAGCATCTATCTCGGCTTCGGCAACAACCAGGATCCGCGCGTCGGCGTCTATACCGGCGACGAAGATGATGGTTACTATCGCGAACACCGCCGTCATGGCGGCTGGCGCCGGTCCTGTTCGCCGGAGCGTGCCATTGACAAGGCCGAACGCATGGGCCTGCACCGCGCCCGCATCATCGACATCAACCGCCGCACGGTCAAGGTCGCCGGCCGCCAGTATGGCGACCGCGTCGTAATCGTATTCGCCAACGAGCGCGGCTGTCCGATCATCTATCGCTAAGGTCTTCGGGCTTGCGGCCGGCTGACTTGCAGCCGGTAGAGTAGCGGAGCCCTTTCCGCCAGGACGGAAAGCGCGGCTCAAAAAACCCCGGAGGATCGATCCTCCGGGGTTTTTTCATGCTGCAAGCGATGATCATTTCAATTCGAAAGTCACCGTCACCTGTGCGGTATAGGAATTCTCGCCGGCTTGCACCGGGACCGACGCGCCGGCGGCATCGAATGCCTTGGCGTTGATCGGCATCGGCGGTGGTGCGAAATTCTGGTCGGTGATTTCCAGGACCCGGCCGATGCCGACGCCGGCCGCTTCGGCCAGCGTCTTGGCCTTGGCCATGGCATTGGCGACGGCCTTCTTGCGCGCCTCGGTGACGGCTGCCGCCGGATCGTCGTTGGAGAAGGAGATGCCGCCGCCCTGGTTGACGCCGAGCGACACCGCCTTGTCGAGAATGTCGCCGGTCTTGTCGATGTCGCGGACGCGCACCGAAAGCGTGTTGGTCACCTGATAGGCGACAAGCTCGGCCTCCTGGCTGCCGTCGGGCTTGTTGGTGTAGTTATAACGCGGATTGATCTGGATGCCCGCTGTCTGCAGGTCGCGCTCCTTGATGCCGGACGATTTCATGGCAGCGATCACCGCGGCCATGGCGTCGTTATTGGCATCGAGCGCTGCACGTGCCGTCTTGGCTTCGCGCATGACGCTGAGCGTCAGCAGAGCCAGATCGGGTGCTATCGCCGCCTCGCCTTCACCGGTGACGACGATACGCGGCGGCGGTGGCGAATCGGCGGCGGCCGCGATCGCCGGAAATGCGATTGCGGCGGCAATCGCCAGGGGCAAAATACGTCTGGTCATGAAATCTCCTCGATCTGGGATCCCAAGACAGCCGAGTGTTGGCCGGCGTCCAATGGGCGACGTGCAATAGGTTATCAATATGGGCTGATTTGGGCGATCCCTGCCAGCCCCTTGGAACGCCTGCTCGGAAAGCCCTCGGAAAGCCTTGTGCGGTTCAGGGAAAAACACTAATCCAGCGCCGTGGGGCCTGTAGCTCAATGGTTAGAGCCGGCGGCTCATAACCGCTTGGTTGGGGGTTCGAGTCCCTCCGGGCCCACCATTGGCTTTTGTGGCCGTTGATTTAATTGGATTTTTTGGCCATTTTTGTCCCACCTCTTTCAACCCCCTCAGAAAGTGGGACAATTTTGTTCTCTTTTCGATCGATAACCAGCAGGTATTTCGCCGCTCTCGCTACCTTCCGGCGACGCGCTTTCTTGATGTAGTGGTCGGGCTGCTGGTACGTAGTCCACCCATATATCGCCTTCAGCTGCTCGTGCGTCGCGCCGTTCTCAGCGGCGATCGTCGCGCCGGCCTTGCGAATTCCATGAGCACTGCAGTGCGGCAGCTCAGCTTGATCACACCACTGGCGCATCTTGTTGCCCAGACCGTTCTCCGAGAACGGGCGACCATACTCATTGACCAGGAAGGTCATCTGGTCGGAGGGCGTGTGCTCAAGTTCCGCCTCTAGTTCGGGCAGAAGCGGGAGCTCCACCAACACCGCATCCTTGTTACGACTGGTCTTCCCAGGCTTAATTCTGATCCACTTCTCCCACTGCTCGGTCTCCTCGTTGTAGACGAGCGTGATGTGCTGTCGACCGAAGATCGCGACGTCGGACAACCGCAGGCCAGTAAACATGAAGATCGAGAGCGCACGTCTGGCTGCGGTACCCAGCGGATGCCGCTTCTCATATTGAACGATCTCCGACACGTCCCATGGGTGCCAGCCGTCGCCGCTCTTTAGCCGTCTGATGCCGCGGGCGGGATTGGAGTCGACGCCCGGAATCTCTGTGTCCTTTGCCCACTCAAACATCGCGCTGATGGCTTTTACGATATTGTTTGCCGCGCCAAGGGCGTCGAGCCTGGTGTCCCTGATCTCCTTAACATGAGACCGTTTCATACCGGCGAATGGCAGAGATCCCTTGGTGGGATACTGAGGATCCGGGTCACCTTCGAGGGGATGAGGTAATTCGCATACGCGCTCCAGAATTGCTCGTCGGCGCGCCATAGTGTCTTGGGTGATTTCCGTGCCGCCCCGACGGTAATACTCCTGGCAAAGCCACAGCAACGTGCCTTTCTTCGCTGGCTCGGAAGGCTTGGGGAGGCGCCGGCAAATCTCGGGAAGAGTGCCGGGCCGAACATAAGTGACCTCGGCGCGCGCGCACCGCAGTTCCTCGAGGAACTCGTCGCTGCCGGTCGGTTCACGGAGCCGGACCTTCTTCCGACCCGGTGCGCGAAAATAGTACCGATCATTGCCGTGGCGATCAGTGTCCTTCACTACGCCCTTAAGATCGATTTTCACGGGCTCATCCGTCATGTTCGTGGTTTTCGATCCCAAGGATTGTCTAGTGGCGGCGAATCTTCGTCAAGCTTTGGTGCTCCTCCGATTTGGCGGTGAGGGAGCTTTCGAAAGGCCAATACAAGTTCCTCGACGTCCCAAACAATGCGCCCCTTGCTCGGCATTCGTGGCTGGGGCATCCGGCCGTCCTGGACCATTTCATCAAAGGTCGTTGAGCTTACGCCGATGAACGTCGCAGCCTGCTCGCGATTGATTCCTACCGGCGGGAGCGAGGGCGGCAAGACGCTCGGGGTGCGTAGCATCGGTTTAGCGCGTTGAAAGCGCGTTTTTGACGCCTGCCTGTCTTCCTATGTACCTGTCCGAATATTGCAGACGCTCAATCATGTCCTAGCCCTGTGCTTGCAGGCTCACCCTAGGTCTCCAGACCTCAGGATCGCTCAAGACACCGGATTCTTTTCCAGCCTTTGTGTACGATGATGGGTATCTTAATGCGCTCGAGGCCAAGAACTGAATGGTCGGCGACTTGGAAGGGCAAAATGACCGTGGAACCACGAATCTGAGTCAGAGGCGGAATCATGGCTGTGGTTTCAGACGGTTATGACTCTCATGCATGCGTAACAACCAACAAGAATACCAACAAAATGTTTCTGTGGTTACTTTCATTCCTCATGGAATGCGCGACTGATTTGGTCCGACAGCGGCTTCACAAAATAAGAAAGCGCCGTACGCTCGCCCGTCTGGATCATCGCTTCGGCCGGCATGCCGGGCACGAGCGTCAGGTCCTTGAGCTTCGTCAGTTCCGCATGCGGAACCGACAGACGCACCAGGTAATACGAAACGCCGTTTTTTTCGTCCGTCGCCAGATCGGCTGCGATCCGGCTGACATATCCGTTCAATACCGGCGTGGTCCTCAGATTGAAGGCTGACATCCGCAGCACGGCCTTGTGACCAAGCTGGATTTGGTCGATGTCCTTCGGGGTGATTCGTGCTTCAAGCGCAAGATCGTCGCCTTCCGGCACGATTAGCATAATCGGATCGGCGGGCGTGATCACTCCTCCGACCGTATGAACTGCGAGTTGTTGAATGGCGCCTGACTGCGGCGCGACAATATCGATCCGTCGCAGTTCCTGTTCAGCCGCCACCTTGCGCTCAACATACTCCCCAACCTGCGCCTGAACCTCTCTGAGCTCCTGGCCGACTTCCGTCTTGAAATCCGGATCGATCTGCAGGATCTGCAGGCGCGTTTCGGCTATGCGGGCTGCCGTCTGTGCCTGATGTGCAATCTTCTCACCGCGTTCGCCGCCGAAAGTGGCAACCTGCGTCTTCAGACTGTTCAAGCGTTGGTCCGAGACAATGCCTTGGTCGCGCAGCCCACTCAGGGCAGCAATTTCCTTTTGGAGGATCTCGGTGCTTTTCTCACAAGCGATTGCCTGCGCCTTGAGCCCCTCGATCTCGTGCTCATATTGAGTGATGCGTTCCGCTAGCTGCGCCTGCCTTCCGTCGCGGGATTGTCTGCGGAATTCGAACAGCCGCGTCTCGCCATGTACTGCCGAAGCTACGTCCGGAACATCTCTGCGGGCGAGCAGCCAGTCCGGGAAGGCGATCTCCGCCAGATCGTCACGCTCAGCTTCGAGTCGTGCCAGGTTGGCGGCCAGCTCATCGAGCCGCTTGGTGACTACAGCGAGAGTGGCGCGCGTCTGGGTGGCGTCGAGCCGCATGAGGATGTCGCCGGCTTTTACTTTATCACCTTCGCTCACCAGGATTTCTCCCACCACCCCGCCGGTCGGGTGCTGCACCTTCTTCACATAGGAATCGACGACAAAGTGTCCGGACGCGACAACCGCGCCGGAGAGATTCGTGAAGGCCGCCCAGGCTCCGGCTCCTCCCACAAAGATCACGCTCGCCAGCAGGCCCGCCACCAGGTGCCGGCGAATGGACCTGGAAACGTCATTGTTCTGATGAATGCCGGACACCGGGATCCTCCATGTCAGCGCGCTCGTTATCCTGTGTAGACTCGATGGCCTTGACCCCAGCGCCTGATGCCATCGCTGCCCCCTTAAGGACTTTGGAAAGCGCCTCATCACGCGCACCGAATGCTCGCTGCCGTCCACCTTCCATCACCAACACCAAATCCACGGCGCGGATGGCGCTCGGCCGATGGGCAACGACAACCGCAATGCCCTTGCGCTCGCGCACGGAGGCGATCGCCTTGACAACCGCAGCCTCGCCTTCCGCATCGAGATTGGCATTGGGTTCATCCAGCACAACAAGGAAAGGGTCTCGATAAAGAGCACGGGCAAGACCGATACGCTGGCGCTGCCCGGCGGAAAGTGCCGATCCGGCCTCACCAATCGGAGTTTCGTAGCCGTGCTCAAATCGGAGGATCAGTTCGTGCGTGCCCGCTGCTTTCGCCGCGGTGACAATAGCCTCAGGGTCAGGATTATCTTCAAAACGAGCGATGTTTTCGGCAATGGTGCCGTCGAATAGTTCAACACCTTGCGGCAAATAGCCGATATGACGGCCTAGCGCTTCCCGGTCCCATTGATCGAGGCTTGCGCTGTCGATGCGAACCTTTCCGGCGACCGGCGCCCATGCGCCGACGATGGCGCGCGAGAGTGTCGACTTGCCCGAACCCGATGCACCGATGATCCCGAGTGCGCTTCCCGCCTGAACGGCAAACGCAAGGCCGGTCACGGTCGGCTTCCTTTCGCCGGGCGGAACGATTGTCACGCCTTCGAGGCGGAGTTCGCGTTCAGGTGCAGGCATTGGCATAACAGGAGCGGTTTCAGGAACCTTTCCCAAGAGGTCCTCCAGCCGCGCCCAACCCTGGCGCGCCATGAGGAAGGGTTTCCAGCTTGAAATGGCCAGATCGACCGGAGCCAGCGCACGCCCCATCGTGATCGAACTGGCAATCATGACCCCGGCCGTAGTCTCCTGCCTGATGACAAGGTACGCGCCGACGGCAAGAATGGCCGATTGCAGCAGCACGCGCAGCGACTTTGAAATGCCACCCAGCCCACCTGCCACGTCCCCGACTTTCCGGTTGGCGGCCAGATACTTGGCATTGGCCTTGTGCCATCGGGCAGCGATCCGCTTTGCGAGACCGAGAGCTTGCACGACCTCGGCATTGCGGCGCGCTGCTTCCAGTAGACCATTGCGTACCATGTTGTGGTCAATGGTATCGCGTATCGGCCCTTGCGAGAGAGTGTTGGTAAGGAGTGTCAGAGATGTGAGACCGATCGCCCCGATAAGTGCCGTCATGCCGATCCAGAAATGAAAGAGGAAGCAAATGCCAAGATAAAGCAGCATCCATGGCAGATCGAAGAACGCTGTCGGGCCGTTTCCACCTAAGAATCCGCGAACATTGTCGAGATCGCGTAGCGGCTGCAAGCCGTCGCCCGGCATGCGCGTTAAAAGCGGAAGGCGAACGATCGCATCGTGAACGCGTCCGGAAAACTGTTCATCGAAACGCTCGCCAATCCGCAGCAGCACGCGGGCGCGCAAAACGTCGAGCAGGCATTGGAACGCATAAAGCCCTGCAGCAAGCACGACGAGCCCCACTAGCGTCGATACGCTGCCACTTGCCAGAACGCGGTCGTAGACCTGAAGCATGAACAGCGGCGAGATCAGCGCAAGCACGTTGACCACGCCGCTGATCAACAGAATTCCCCAAATAGCGGAAGTCAGAGGGAAAGGTCTCAAAGCTGAATCCTTCAAGGAATGGTTACTCACGTAGGTCTCCGTGAGGATCTGGCGACCCAGCTCCCTATATTGCTCCCCGAGCGGCAACCGACTGCATCCGCTCGCTGATTCAGGATCAGTGCTCCCGCCGAATGTGTTTGGTTTGGCATCTAATGGAGCGGGTCAACAACAACACCGTCCGGCTGAAGGTTTGGAAGGGCAACGTCATCGTGGCCGGCCGCAAGGGCCCGAACAGGCTTCCGCCTCCACGCCTTCAGGGAGATTTCGGTGTACGACCAGCGCGACGTGCAGGGCTTCGTCAAGCTGTACACGCTGCGACTGCTCCCGGGCGCCCCGGCCCATCGCAAGTAGCGGAAACGGAAGCGCCCGCCCCCGGGGGGCGGGGCGCTGTTCCGTATGGGTTTTCTGGATCAAACGAAGGTGAAGTCCGACGCGGTCAGGCCTAGGTCGGCCATGGTGACCACACCGCCCAGGTGGACGAATTCATGCGCGTTGTTGTCGGCGGTGACATAGGCCAGAGTTGCGACTCTGTCGGTGTAGCTGCTTTGGTAGACAATGATGTCGCCGGCGTGCTCGCCGGAGATCGCACTCGCGGCTTCAGAAGCAGAGTTGAAAGATTCGCCAGTGATTACCACGACGTGTTCGCCGTTCGCACCTGAGGCCGCACCACTGTAGAAGCTGCTCACCGGGTAGCCGGACTGTATGCTGGCGTTGTTGACGAAGTTCGCGCCAAAACCGTCATTGTAGAGGCCCACCGCATCGAAGGCGAACTTGTCCTCCGCCGGGTTGAAATCGGTGATAGTGGTAATGTCCGACTTCGACCCGACAACCCCAGGCACCGGATTGTGGAACTGGAACACGAACGTGTCACTGTCGGTGCCCCCGGTCAACGTGTCCTGGCCGTCACCCACGTAGAGGACATCCTGGCCGGGACCGCCGCTGAGCCTGTCATTGTCCTCACCGGAGACGCGCGGGTTGAAGCGGCCGTTGTCGCCGGAGAGATCGTCCCAGCCATCTCCGCCGAAGATGCGGTCGTTACCCTTGCCGCCGATGAGTCGGTCACTGTCCGGGCCACCCGAGATCTCGTCGTTGCCGCCACGACCGTCAATCCAGTCACCGCCCTGGAAACCCTCCATCCAATCGTCAAGCTCGGTGCCGATGAGTGTTTCGGCACCCGGGCCACCCTCGATAATCTTTGCCATCGAAAATACTCCTAATGATGCACCCTGCCTGACGCGTTCATATTGCTCATCGGATAATTAGAGAAATCGATTGCTTGGATAGACACACATTTACGAAATGGATGCATTCACGTTCACTTCGCCCTTCTGCTGAGCAGTTGCGGGCTCGCTGGCGGCGGGGACGCTGGTCGCCCAAGCAATCGATGAAGATTCGACACTCAAACCGGGACTAGGACGAACTTCGTAACGGGGCCGTCCTGGTTGGGCCCCAAACTTCTCTCTGTTTGCTCGACGCCGGCATACCCGCACCGTGAGCGCTGGACGAGGACAAGTTCCGCTGGCGGAGAACGGCGTGATCGGCTTGCCGCGCCGAAACTGATGGCGCTCGTCGAAGGCATGGACTGGACACGCGTTCGAGCCGAACGGCGACGGCGTCCGGCCGGAAGGCGGTGGCGAAGTGACTCAGGCGCAAAAGGCGGGCTTCAGGCCGTGCACAATAAGCTTCTGTCGGCGTCATGATGAGAAGCGCTTCGGCCCGTCCCCACGAAATCGATACGCTCAAGGCGATGTTCGTCGCCATGGCGGCGGAGAAGGCCGAACTGCAACAACTCCGGAGCGAAACACTCAAGGCCGAGATCGTCCGGATGGCGACACTCAACGAGCGTGCCCAGGTGAGGATCGCCGACCTTCATGGGATCGTCAAGCAGCTGGAGCGCGCCGCTTCGGTCGCAGCTCCGAGAAGCTCGAACGTGCCTAGCAGGCCTTCGCCTTCGAAATCCAGACCGGGCTCGGCGCGATTGAGTCCGAGCTCGAGGCCGCAAGACCGACAGGCGAGCCGCGACGTGCTGCGCGACCGCGCAAGGCGTTCCCGGCGCATCTGGAGCGGGTCGAGATCGTCATCCAGCCCGAGCCATGGGGGAAGAAGCGCTCCCGCAGCCAATCGTCCAGTCCGTCAAACGCGGTCGGCCGCACAGGCTTGCGAAACGGAACAGTCCCGCCCTCGCTTAGATACCGAGGCACCGTGTTGCGAGCGCACCCGAATTCGTTCGCCCGTCGGTTCCCCAGCCAAGCTCATGCAGCGGCAGCATCGCTGCCACCTCTTCAGGCTGAAGGATCTGCTCTCCCTGCATCGTTCTCGACAATGCAGGAATCGCCCAATCCCAATCGCCATCCATGCCTCCTCTCATAACCGAGGGGTCGTCGGCCGACAACTGAGACGTCCGGTGCTCTTAGGCGGGGTAATCATACGAGATGCCTCCTGCAACATCATTTCCCGCATCCATAGGCTTGCCGGATCATTATTGTGAAGCGCAGGCCATTGGACGGCCTCCGTGAATGCGGCAGGAAGTGGCGGCGGAAGTTCGACAATCCGCAGGGGTGTTAATTTTGCGAAATGCTGCGCCAGCCGTAAGGGCATTGTCCCGATGCGGTTGGTGCCTGATAGAAGGGGCGGGATCATGCTAAAGCCCTGTACGACGACCTCGATACGTCTCTCGAAACCGTTCTCGAGCAAATACCATTCCTCGATGGAGGGCTGCCGGGTGTCCCCGAATTTAAGCACAACCTGCCCCATCGACAAGTATCGGTCGAATGTAAGTGGCTCTGACAGCTGCTTGTTCGTGCCGCAGCCTACGCATACGAGCATATCTTCGAACAGGGCTGCGCGAGGATGTTTCGACATAAACACTTCGGGCATAATCAGAAAATCAACGTCGCCGCGCCGGAGAAGCTCCTCGGGGTCGTCGGAAATAAGCAGACATTCGAAGCGGACGGCGGGAGCTTCCCGCGCAGCACGCTTTACGATCTTCTTAAAAAATACGAGCGTGAGGTAATCGGAAAGGATGATGCGGAAGCGACGATCCGATCGGGCCGGGTTAAAGGCGTCCCAGGAAATAATCGACAGCTGGATGTGCAGCAATGCCTCCCGGACTGCTGTGGCGAGCCCCTCCGCGCGCGGTGTCAAAATGAGTTCGCGGCCGTTCATCGTAAATAGCTCATCGCTGAAATAGGCGCGTAACCGACCGACGGCGGCGCTCATGGCCGGCTGACTCAGGTTAATACTGCGGGCCGCGGCGGTGACTTTACGCTCCCTGATCAAAGCGTCCAGCACAACCAGGAGATTTAGATCGAGTCCCTTAAAACGCATGTATTGACCTATCCGACGCGTGGATGGGTATCGCCCAAATAATCAATTTTACGAATGGTAAGTAGCGTCAACGCATCAGCCGACGACGAAATAGAGCAACCGATAGGAAGAACGGCAAAACCGTGTATATGCAAAGCGCGCCGATATGCAGGCCCATGCTGCCGGCCGGACGGCCAAGCATCGCCGGACGAATGAGGTCAATTGCATGTGCGAGCGGCAACAAGGAGGCGACGTCCTGAAAAGCGCCGGGCAATTGGTTGACCGGAAACATCGCGCCGCAAAGGAACAGCATGGGTGTTACAACAAGCGTATTATAAAATATGAAATATTCATAACTGGGCGCAAGCGCCGTGACGACCATCGCTAGACTCGCGAAGGCGAGGCCACTGAGAGCGATGACTGGCAGCAAGCAGAGGATGGATGGCCACGATGTGTAGCCGAGCGTGGTGGCAACAACAGTGATTGCTGTGCCCGCCATCAGGGCCTTGGTGGCTGCCCACGCCAATTCGCCGAGTAAGATATCGCCAAGCGTCAGCTGAGTGCATAACATTCCTTCCCAGGTGCGCTGGTTGTCCATGCGGCCGAAACTGCCGTAAACCGTTTCAGCAGTCGCCGATGCCATCGCGCTTGTGGCAACCATGCCAGCCGCGAGAAACGCAATGTACGACGTGCCCTCAATAGGACCTATCATTGTTCCGATGCCAAAACCGAGACCGAACAGATAGATCATCGGATCGGCGAGGTTGCCGAGAACCGATGCAAGCCCGATTTTCTTCCATCCAAGATAGTTGCGGCGCCAAACCGCGACCCAATTCCACGCATTGGCGGGCATGGCCGCCGCATAACGTTCGCCCATTGTTCAGTCCTCCATCTCGCGCCCGGTTAGCCGCAAGAACACATCCTCGAGATTGGGGGGACGCTGCAGAAGGCGCAGACCCGCGCGCCCGCGTAGCTGCACCAGCACCTGCTCCGGATCGGGTGCATAGCAAAAAAGCGTCTCACCGCTCACCTCGATGCGCTGTGCGTACGGCCGGATCAGCGCACCCAGTTCATGCGGATTGCCGCCGTAGACCTCGACCACGTCACAGCCGATCTGCTCGTCAATGAGTGCGGACGGGCGGCCTTCGGCGATCTTGCGCCCCTCCTCCATAACGCACAGCCGATCGCACAGCCGCTCGGCCTCTTCCATGAAATGGGTAGTCAAAAGAATAGTCTTGCCCCGCGCCAGCAGCGATCGCAGCCGTTCCCAGATCAGGTGGCGGGCCTGCGGATCGAGGCCGGTGGTCGGCTCGTCCATCACCAGCAAGTGCGGGTCATTGATCAGCGCACGCGCGAGCGTCAGGCGCCGCTTCATGCCGCCGGACAGTTCGGCGACGCGCGCATCCGCTTTGTTCTCGAGGCGGGCGAACTCAAGCAGCGATGGTATGACCGCTTCGATCTGGCGTCTGCTCATCCGGAAGTAGCGCCCGAACACCAACAGGTTCTCGCGTACAGTGAACGCGGTATCAAGATTGTCGAACTGCGGGACCACGCCGATGCGCATACGTGCCAAACGCGCGCGCGCCGGCACTGGAGCGCCGAGCACAGTAATCTTCCCCGCATCAGGCGATGTCATGCCGAGGACCATACGCGCAATCGTGCTTTTGCCCGCACCGTTCGGTCCCAAGAGCCCGAAGCATTCCCCCGCCGCAACGCGGAACGACAGTCTGTCGACAACGAGCTTGTCATAAGTTTTGCTTACGTCAGTAAGATCGATCGCTACCATGGACATGGGTTCATTTTACCGAGAGGGACGCCAAGACTGGCGGTTGCTTGGTTGCCTGCCGGACCTGAAACTGTGACTCGTCTTCGCCATCCCAGCCGTCGATAACGAACTGATCGACATCACAAGGATTTAGCCCCTGTTCCGCCAAAGCGGCGACAATTGCGTCGAGATTATCGATGGTTTGATAACGCGGATTGTTGTGCCGCTTTTCCTGCTCAACGCAGAAGACGAGCCGTCCATCCTCGACAAGGGCGATCGCCCCATCATGGGTCAGCTTGGTACCACAGATGCGCATAGTGTCTCCACGTTAACGCCGATAGATTCGATTCATCAGGAAGCGGAAAGCGGGTTCCGGAAACGGACGAGCAAGCAGTCTTCGTTGACCGACTCGCCCCGACACTCAAGACGCTCTACCTCGATCAACGTTTCGTTCAGCATGGCGATGACCGGCTCAGCACCAGCGGCGTGACCCCAGCGACGGCAATTAGCATCCCTTGCCGATCCGAAGATCAGATGCCCGCCTGGCGCAAGCACCCGCACCAGGTTTTTGACGGCCGCGCGCATCTCGGCTATGTCTTCGAGGTAGTATAGGACCTCCGCCACAACGATCAGGTCAAACAACTCGTCGGTCGAAAACTGTTGAACATCGGAGACTATCCAGTTGATGCGCGACGGCTCCTTTATCCGTTGACGTGCTCGAGCAATCGCTTGCGCCACGACATCGATGACGGTGAGCCCTTGGCAGTAGGGGGCTAGTTTTTCCGTGAATGCGCCGGCAGCGCACCCGACTTCGAGGGCATTTGTAATGGAGCCTTGGGCAAGCGCCAGCTGGAGCATTTGCGTGTGGCGCTCCCGCTCGAACGGATTGCCGTCGAGGCGCCACGGATCGTCTGCGGCCAATTCCCGATCGAGCAACTGATGATTCATATTCTGGGTCAAACTCGTCCACCTCTCGTCCACCTAGGTAATTAGCGATCATTCGTCGCCGCAGATGTTGCCCGAAAGCGCTAATCCCGAAGAATCCGCGCAAGATTGAGCCTGCGAAGCGGAGCCGCATGCGGTGAGAATTCTGCCCTGCTTGATCCAGTGATCGGAGTTTGGGTGGGGGCCTGTTTTCCCCCAGTGTTCGATGTAGCGACAGCAGAGCTTCGCGACAGCCAATCGCTATTGCTCAATGTACACAGCGCGTAGGCCTTCAAGGGAAGTAAGAGAAAGATGTTGATGAACGTGTGCAGGGAAAAGCCCAGAAATCGAAACTGTCGAGCACGAACTGCTACCACGCTGCATCGGACCATGGTCATGGACACAATCATCAGTCCTGTCCACCAAGGCACAGTGCCTGTCAGTGCGAAATGTGCGAGGCCCGTTAGTACCGATAGGGCGAGGAGTAGCGGCCCGAGATTCTGTCCGACCACGTCCAACGTGAGATAGCTATTGAGGCCGGGCAGCAAGCGCAGCCCAAGCAGCGTGTCCCGGAATGTGCTTCGTGCCCAACGGAGTTGTTGGCGCAAATACGGTCCGAGTCTGTTCGGAACGACTGTGGCCGCGATGGCGCTCGGAACGTACTCGGTTCGAAAGCCTGCTTTCAGCATGAGGATAGTGAGATGGCGATCCTCACCGAAGTCGCTTGGCTTGCCCCGAAAAAATTGCGACTCGTACTGGTCCAGTAACAAAAGGAGCGCAGACCGGCGGTACATGGCACATGGGCCGCAACAGCACATAACGGCACCGAAGCGAGCCTGTGCCGCGCGCTCCTCGTTGCAAGCCAGCCAGTACTCCATGTCTATCAGCCTTGTCAGCCAGCTCTCGCTCCGGTTACTGGCAATCAACTGACCCATGACTGCGCCGACCGCTGGATCTCGCATCTTCGGTACAAGCTTGGTGATGACGTCGGACGCGAGTATCGTGTCTGAATCAACGTTAAGCACCAAATCCCCGGATGAGCGGCGTATCGCGGCGATCTGCGCCTTGCGCTTTCCAACATTCTCGGGAAGCAAAATGATGTCGAACCTAGGGTCGCGCGCGTAGGTTTCGTGGACAGTTCCTACGGCTTCGCGATTTCCAGAACCGTCATCAACCACATAGACCCGAAGTCTTCCGGCGTATTCTTGGTCTGCAATGGACGCCAGGCACTCTGAAAGCGTGCGCGGATCCTCGTTGAAGCAGGGGACGATGACATCCACGCTGGGCAGTTGATCGGAGCCGACGAGATCCTCCAACGCCGATGAGTCGTTTGTCGGCAGAGCATAAATCCCCTGCATGCTCTTATAAGCAGTCGAGAGCAGTGCATAAAGCGAAATGGCCACAGTGCTGGTTGTACCAAGAAGAGTCATGGGATCTCGTTTGTTCAGTGATGTTGAGGAAGTGAGCGGATTACAAATCCGCGCTCATGAAGTGCTGGAATCAGACGGGACAGCGCCGTGACCGTCTGGTCGCGCAGACCGGCGTGAGCGCCCTGGCTCAACTCGCCGGGAGGGCATCCGTCGTGCAAGAGTACGATTGCGCCCGGCCGGACAGAGGCGAGCACGGTATCGATAATCGCGTCGACCCCAGGGCGAGACCAATCTCGAGGGTCGACGGACCAATGGAGGGCCGTCATCCCGGCGATCTGTGACGCTGTGAAGATTTCTTCGCTCCAGGCGCCGTAGGGCGCGCGAATATAGCGCACCGAGGCCTGAGGGCACGCCCTCATGATGGCGCCGTTCGCTTCAAAAATCTCACGTTGCACTTCGCCGAAGCCGCATTTGTACAGATCCGGATGAGTCATCGTGTGGTTGCCTAGCTCGTGCCCTTCTGCAAACATTCGTTGGATTAGATCCGGGTGCTCTAAGGCGTAGGCGCCTATGACGAAGAAAGTCGCCGGCACCCGCTGCTCTGCCAACACATCGAGAATCTCCGGTGTGAAAAGTGGATTGGGACCGTCGTCAAACGTCAGATAAACGCTGCGACGGCCGGTGCCGTCAGAGCACTCACGGCGCACTTCGTACAAGCAATCGGGACGGCTCATAGCTCTGGTCCGTTCCGATCGATCATCGTGCCCGTGGGCCATTCGCTGATCGGCCGTCCAACTGGCAGAACAATGGTGAGTGCGTCATCGATGCGTGTGGGCGGCAGGTCGAGGCGCGCCTCTGGTCGGGTGGAGCGCACGCGAATTCCCGACAAAACGGCCAAAGGGCTGTATCGCCGCGCGAACCTCTCAACATGATTCCGCAGCGCGTCCCGGACGGTTCCGAAAGCGAATGGAACGCCAAGCTCCTGCAGTATTGGAAGCATGACATGGATTGAATGGGCGATTCCGAGACCCTCAAGATCCGGACGTACCCCGTACAGGCCCAGCTCAGCCACCAACAGATCGACCGCGTCAACCTTGATGAAACGGCGCAGTATGCCCATGTGAGCCGCTACACCGCTCGAATCATAGGCGATTGCGCGGAGTTCAGGCCTGGCTCCGGCCCAGCTTCGACTACCTTCGAACGGTTCTGCATTGGACGCCCCAGTCGGCCCGTAGGTATTACGAAAGAACTGGGCGAGCTCGACGTGGTCCGAGAGCTGCAACTCGTTTTCCCAGCACAATTTCCACTGCACCTGAGGGCGCATTCAGGACCTCTCTTCAAAATAGTTTCTTGCGGGCCGCATTACCCGGCCAAAGCGGCGGCGTTGTTGGCTGCACTCAACCGTTGTCGTTAGCGACGGTGAGCCAGCCGGTGGGGGCTCGCCAATGAGCTCTCTCGATGTTCCCGCCCGTGTGGCGGCGCCGTCGATTTGAGCTTGACGTCGGTCATTTACGTTCCTCTAATGCATGGTTCGTAAATTCGTAAAATTGATTGTTTAGATGATGCCCATCCACACGCTGGATAGATCAGGATATGCGGTTTAAGGGGCTGGATCTGAATCTCCTCGTTGTGCTGGACGCTCTGATCAGGGAGCGTAAAGTCACTGCCGCGGCCAACAGTATTAACCTGAGCCAGCCGGCCATGAGCGCCGCCGTCGCTCGGTTACGCGCCTACTTCAGCAATGAGCTATTTACGATGAACGGCCGCGAGCTCATTTTGACACCGCGCGCGGAGGGGCTTGCCCCAGCAGTCCGGGACGCATTGCTGCACATCCAGCTATCGATTATTTCCTCCGACGCCTTTAACCCAGCCCAATCGGATCGTCTCTTCCGAATCATGCTTTCCGATTACCTCACGCTCGTGCTTTTTAAGAGGATCGTAGAGCGTACTGCGCGGGAAGCTCCCGCCGTCCGCTTCGAATGTCTGCCTATTTGCGACGACCCCGAGGAGCTTCTCCGGCGCGGCGACGTTGATTTTCTGATTATGCCGGAAGTGTTCATGTCGAAACATCCTCGCGCAGCCCTGTTCGAAGATATGCTCGTATGCGTAGGCTGCGGCACGAACAAGCAGCTGTCAGAGCCACTTACATTCGAGCGATACTTGTCGATGGGGCATGTCGTGCTCAAATTCAGGCACACCCGGCAGCCCACCATGGAGGAGTGGTATTTGCTCGAGCACGGTTTCGAGAGACGTATCGAGGTCGTCGTACAGGGCTTTAGCCTGATCGCGCCCGTCATATCAGGCACCAACCGCATCGGGACCATGCCCTTACGGCTGGCGCAGCATTTCGCAAAAACAACACCCCTGCGGATTGTCGGACTTCCGCCGCCACTTCCTCATCCCGCATTCACGGAGGCCGTCCAATGGCCCGCGCTTCACAATACTGATCCGGCAAGCCTGTGGATGCGGGAAATGATGTTGCAGGAGGCATCTCGCCTGGCGCCTTTGCTTGAAAGCTATTGAGCGTCTCGGGCTTCCTGGAGGCGGTCGCGATCGCGTAGGAGCGGTTGCCATTCGGGCGTCAGGCCTTTGGCTCGGCAGAGCGGCGCAGTTCCTTGCTGAGTACGAGGGCCAGGAACGAGCAGAACACATGCCCGGGTTGGTGCTGAGTTGACTGCCGCCTCCGATTTCGCGTGCGAAGTCCCAGAAGATGTCTAGCCCCACTCAAATGCCAACTTTGCCGGCCTTGCCGCGGCTTTTCACGCGCGGCCAGGCGAGGAGATGCCGGTCGACGAGGTCAATCCCAATGGACTGTGCCGGCCTCGCTCGGCTACTGGCGTGAGGCATCCTTGACGACACCGCCCTGCACCGACAACGTCGAGATGTTGGCAATGAAGCCGGTCGCGATTGACGCTGCGGATGTAGGCAATTTACCTCGCGCTTCCGCCTGAACGCGTGGCCGATCCGTTCACCCAATTGGCGCTTCATCCTGGGCCGCGGCTCAGGCCTGTGGGGTGCGGCTACCCCGCGTGGATGGGATCATCAATCAACTTTCTCTCATTCATGAAAGGAAACTTCCCCGCTTACGATAGAGGCCATCAGTTTCATATATTTTCCGGCAGATGAATGTCGAACGGCAGAAATGTCTGTCCTGGTGTTTCAGCAGTGCCGGTCTCGATAGCCCGCGTCATCAGCATTATCAGCTCCTGGGAAAGCCGGCGCATTGGCGTGGCGACCGCCATCGTGATGATGTTATCAGCGAGTGCCGCCCGAGATTCCGGCGTGATTTCATTCACGATCGCGACGAGATCGCGACTTTTACCCTCTTCCCGGACCGCGGAGATGGCGCCCTCCATGCCGCCCCCGGCGACATAGAAGCCGACGAGCTCGGGTTCCCGCTGCATGAGATCAAGCGTTGCCTCGTAGGTGACCTGCCGTTTCTCCAGGTTCACAAGCGGATCGAGCACCTCGAACGTCGGCGCGTTCTCACGGCAATAGGAGCGAAAGCCGACATCACGGAGCTCGTGCCCCTGGAAACGATGGCTACCGACAAACACCGCCACCTTGCCGGGCCGTTTTGCGACCTTGGACACCATCCAAGCGGCCGTGCGCCCCACCTTGCGGTTGTTGAGGCCGATATAGCCCTGTCGCACGCCGGCGGCGAAGTCGGAAAGCAGCGAGAAAACCGGAATGCCTTTGGCCTTGAGGTCCTCAACCGCTGCTGTAATTTTTGGGTGGTCCGGTGCCACCATCGCGATCGCATGGCAGCGTGCGCCCAAATCCTTGAGCGGTGCGATTAGGTCGCTCGGCATATGTGACGGGGCGAATTGGATGAGCGGAATGCCGTGGAAGGACTGGGCCAAATTGACCGACGCTTCGACCTCGCGCGCAAAGTCTTGGTAGAAATGCTGGGCCGGTTTTCTCAAGATGAAGCCCAGACGGTAGCACGGTAGGTCTCGCCGCAAGCGCTGCTTGATGAGCCCGGCAGCATGATAGCCGATCGCGTGGGCGGCGTCGTGGACCCGCCGCGCGGTCTCCTCGCGCACCGGATGGCGGGCGTTCAGAACCCGATCGACCGTTGCTACGCTGACTCGGGCTTCGCGGGCGAGATCGGCAATTGTGGGGCGCTTGGTCATGGGTCCTATTCTGATTGGTTTTTGACGCAGGCTGGCTCTCTGTCACCTAGCGCGATTCGACAATGGTTTCGGGTGGGCAAAGTGAAGACGCCCGCATACTGAATGATCGACAGCGTATTGGACTACTCCAGACGTAGACCGGCCGGGTATAACGGAAGGTTCATTCGCTTAGGGCGGCGATGATTTGCACTCACACATTAGCGCTTCTGATACATGGTCCGTGAGGCGCCGTTTAGAGCCTGCGAGTCGATCGTTCAGGTCATGTGACCAGCTTGGCGAAACCGGTCGCGGTGCGTCGCCCTTACTCGGCGGAGGATAGCTTGTTTGATGCCTCGGCAAGCTGATGACCGCAGAAGGCGGCTTTCATCTGCGCTTGGTCCAATTCTCCTTCCCAGCGGGCGACGACGAGGGATGCCACTGCGTTACCAACGCAATTCGTCAACGCCCGGCATTCGGACATGAAGCGGTCGATGCCGAGTATCAGGGCCATCCCAGCAACGGGAACACTCGGAACTACGGCGAGCGTAGCAGCCAGGGTGATGAAGCCCGCACCTGTCACACCTGCAGCGCCCTTGGAGGAAAGCATCGCAACGAGCAGCAGCAGCACCTGATCGCCGATTGACAGATCGGTGTTCGTCGCCTGCGCGATGAAGAGGGCCGCCAAGGTCATGTAGATATTCGTGCCGTCCAGATTGAACGAATATCCGGCCGGGATGACGAGACCCACAACCGAACGCCTGGCGCCCGCCTTCTCCATCTTCTGCATGAGCGAGGGGAGCGCGGCCTCCGAGGAGGACGTTGCGAGGACAAGCAGCAGCTCTTCCTTGATGTAGCGAATGAGAGAACAGATCGAAAAGCCGTTGTAGCGGCAGACCGCGCCGAGAACCCCGAACACGAAGAGGAAGGCGGTGAAATAGAACGTCGCGACCAGCATCGCGAGGTTGACGACCGAACCGATGCCATATCTGCCGATGGTGAAGGCCATTGCGCCGAAAGCGCCGATCGGCGCGGCTTTCATCAGAATGCCGACGAGCTTGAAGACAGGCGCGATGAGCGCCTGAAGGAAGGAAACGACAGGC
The DNA here is from genome assembly GCF_040322175.1 of Mesorhizobium sp. M0185. NCBI lineage: Bacteria > Pseudomonadati > Pseudomonadota > Alphaproteobacteria > Hyphomicrobiales > Phyllobacteriaceae > Mesorhizobium > Mesorhizobium sp. M0185. The sequence goes on from NZ_JAMYSY010000037.1 coordinate 60,963, forward strand.
TTGCCCGTCTCTCCGGCCATCGCGAGCGCCATGCCGAACAGAACCGAGAAGAACAGCACCTGCAGGATGTCGCCTTCCGCGAAGGCGCCGACTATCGTTGGCGGGATGATGTTCATCAGGAAGCCGGTGACCGACTGCTCGTGGGCCTTTGCGGCATAGGTATTCACGGCCTGGACATCGAGCGAGGCCGGATCGATGTTGAGGCCGGCGCCAGGCTGGACGACATTGGCGACGATCAGGCCGACGATCAGCGCGAGCGTCGAGAAGGTGAGGAAATAGACCATTGCCTTGCCGGCGACCCGGCCGACCTTGTGAAGATCGTTCATGCCGGCAATGCCGGTCGCAATTGTCAGGAAGATGACAGGCGCGATGATCATCTTGACCAGCTTGATGAAGGCATCACCCAGCGGCTTCAGGCTCTCGCCGGTTCCCGGATAGAAATAGCCAATTGCGACGCCGAGGGCGATGGCGGCAAGCACCTGCGCGTAAAGCTTGGCATAGAAGGGTTTGCGGGGCGCGGGACTCGCGCCGCGGACTTGTGCAGCTGACACTGTTTCTCTCTCCCTGACCGGATCGAGGTGGCGTGACTTCTCCCGGGCTTCTCCCTATCGCGGCGCTCCGGTCGAACGCTGCACCAACGCCGCCGCAATACCCATGCCAAATGGATCCGCATGACCTGAACTGACGTTGGGCTCGCCAATGATGGGATGAATGCGGTGGCACAAGACGGGAATGACAAGGCCGCCGTCCAGCACGCGCTTGATGTTCTCCGGCGGATTGCCGGTCGATCTCTCTGGCTTGCGGTTTTGCTGCACATCGTGGTGGGCTCCTCGGTTTGCCGACTTTGGGAAGGGCCGCATCGCTGGCACCAGAGCGGAGAATTGCCGTGTTCTTTGCCGCGCTGCCGCTGCAGCGACAGCTTGAAAGCGACGTCGAGACGTAGGGATTGACGCCGCTGGTGCTGACCGCGACGATGCGGTTCAGAAGTTCCGAGCACCGCCGAGAAAGCCGCGCTCGACCGCCACCTTCGCGCCTTCACACGCGACGCCGCCGCCTTATCTGTGTCATCAATATCGAGGAAATGGCGGTTGCCGCGACCGACCAGTGTCGTCGGCAGTGATTATCGCTCCCGCCCCTGGTTCGCAAGCGCTGGTGAATGGCACGGCCCGGCAATTTATACTCGGCGCGGTCAGCCGCTCAGGCACCGCATCGCCGGCGCCGTATTTCTGTCGTTCAACATCGCCGACAAAAAATTAGAACTGATGAATTCTATCATAGGCCGCGAGGTTTCCTTTCACGAATGAAAGAAAGCTCGATTGACTATCCCGCCTCGCTCCAGTCTTTTGAAAATCAACGTGTGGTTGCCCCCGTGCAAGCCGAGAACGTGGCCAAGCTTCGTGGAGGGAGAGCCAAGCGATGCGTCAGGGGTCGACCCGCTTTGCACTCGACCACACGGCGGTGGCACGAGTTCACGTCAGAGCATTTTCGCGCTTGCCCGCGACGTCGCGGGCGCACATGCCGCCGGCATGCATTTCATGGCGCGAGATCGAGGATCATATGCACCACAACATTCCCAAATCAGAACAAAATGCCAGCGAGTGCCGCATTTCGCTTCCGGATGCGAAAAGGGCTTACCCAAAGTCCGAGATGAACACCGCGGTCCCTTTTGTGCCATCGCACGAGCACGCGCTTACCGGCATCTTCGAAATATCGAAAGTACTCACCGACCCCGCCCGGCTCGAAGTCACGTTGGCCAAGGTCGTCGATCTCCTGCCCTCGTTTGTGCAGATGCGGCACGGCATCATCGCTCTCTTCGACGCTGAGGGCGTACTGGACATCACCGTAGTCACCGGCTGCGACGAGAACAGCGATGAGCGCTCCCGGATGCGCCTGCCGCGCAAGGCAATCGATCTGATTGTGACGACGGACACGCCGCTCGTCGCCGAGAACATAGCGGTGCATTCGGCCTTCACTGCCGCTGACATAGAGGTGCTTGGGGCCTCCGACCCCGTGTCGTTCATCGGCGTTCCCATTCGTGTTGATGGGAACGCCGTAGGCACGCTGACTATCGACCGCGCCTTGGACAGCAGGTCAACGTATCGGCTCGATTATGATGTCCGGCTGCTCACCATGATCGCCAACATGGTGGGACAGACAGTCAAGTTGCACCGCTTCTCCGCGGGCGACCGCGAACGACCGACAGAGGTGGAAGATCGGCTGCAAACGCAATTCTCTGATGTCAAGCACCCTGCACCGCAGCGCAAGAAGGTTCACGTCAAGGGGATGATTGGCGATAGTCCGGCGCTAAGCGCGCTGCTCGAGAAGATCGCAGTGGTAGCTAAGGCAAAGACCACGGTTCTGTTGCGAGGCGAATCCGGTACCGGGAAGGAGCTGGTCGCCAAGGCAATTCACGAGTTGTCGCCGCGCGCCAAGCGGCCCTTCATCAAACTCAATTGTGCAGCGCTGCCAGAGACAGTCCTGGAATCCGAATTGTTCGGTCATGAGAAGGGTGCCTTCACAAGCGCGTTCAATTCCCGCAAGGGTCGCTTTGAGCTCGCCGACAAGGGGACGTTGTTTCTGGATGAGATCGGCGAGATCTCGGCCTCCTTCCAGGCAAAGCTACTGCGCGTGCTGCAGGAGCAGGAGTTTGAGCGCGTCGGCAGCAACCAGACCATCAAGGTCGACGTTCGCGTGATTGCCGCCACGAACAGGAACCTTGAAGAGGCGGTTGCAAGGAATGAGTTCCGCGCCGACCTATATTATCGCATCAACGTGGTTCCCTTGCTGGTGCCGGCATTACGCCAAAGGCGCAGCGATATTCCGCTCCTCGCAGCTGAGTTTCTCAAGAATTTCAACGATGAGAACGGCCGTACGCTGACCTTCGATGCGCGTGCGATTGAAGTACTGATGAAATGTGAATTTCCCGGCAACATTCGCGAGCTTGAAAATTGCGTGCACCGGACAGCGATCTGTTTGGACCGGAGACATCGCGAACAGGTGTGCGAGGACATCGCGAACAGTTTGGCGCGCTTTGCGCCGGGAGGTTCGGGATGCC
>NZ_JAMYSY010000038.1:0-60334 GCF_040322175.1 Mesorhizobium sp. M0185
CGAAAGCTCATCATCCTCGCAAACGCACTACTCAGGGACAATCGGACCTGGACACCATCTCTCCCTTGACCAACACGGATACTCTAGGCCCGATGCTGCATAGTTGCTCGACGCGCTGACGATGCCTCTCAGCTTCCGGGTGAACCGAGCTGCTCCGCATCCCAGAACTGGTCAAGCCAGATGTTGAGCTTCAGGAAGCCGGCATTGCTGACCGTATAGACGCGCCTGGTGCCTTCCGGCTTGGCGTTGACCAACCCCGCATCAAGCAGCACCTTCAGGTGCTGCGAAACGGCCGGGCGGGACACCGGCAAGCCGGATGCCAATTCGTTGACGGTCTTCGGTCCGCGCCGGAGCTCTTCCAAGAGATGGCGCCGGTTGGGATCGGCAATCGCCATGAAGGCGTCGGAAAGCATCATGCCTTATTTGTGGGGCAAAGCGCCTCGAATCTCAACTGTCGGCTTCAGCTTTTCTACGCGGGTCGAGCCGCAACGCTTCCGGCGTCACCGAGCGATCGGCGGGCTGGGTCTTGAAGGCATCGCGGCCTTCGATCGGCACCGGCGCGCGACGGCTGATGCGCAGCAGCGTATAGCCAGCCAGGCTGAGATGCGCGAGCGCAGTGGCCAGGAACAGCCCCTCAGGGCGCATCCAGCCCATCAGGCCGGCGGCCACCAGCGGACCGATCATCGTGCCGAAGCCATAAAGCAGCAGCAGGCCGCCCGACACTTTGACGAAGTCCTCCGATCGCGCATGGTCATTGGCATGCGCCACCGCGATCGAATAGAGCGTGTAGGCGAAGGCGCCGTAGGCGGCGGTGCAGACGATGACGAAGACGCCGGAGCGCGGTTCGAACAGGAAGATGGCGATGGCAAACAGCGCAGCGCCGAAGGCCGCGCCCGCCAGCACGAAACGACGGTCCGTCGTGTCGGAGAGCCGCCCGGCCGGAAGCTGCATGGCAGCGCCGGCGATGACCACGAGGCTCATCATCAGCGCGATCTCGGCTGTCGAGATGCCGATGCGCGCTCCATAGACGGCACCAAGTGTACCCCAGGCGCCGTTGGCGATGCCGATCAGCACGCAAGCGATCGCCGACACCGGCGAATTGACGTAGAGCCCCTTGACGTCAAGCGACACGTCCTGCAGCGGCTTGGGGTGAGACGCCGTCGAGACCGCCGTCGGGATCAGCGACAGGCAGAACAGAATGCCGGTGATCATGAACAGCGACGCCGATCTCACATCGCCGCCGGCAACGATCATCTGACCGCCCATGATCGAGGCATAGGTGACCATCATGTAGAGGCCGAAGACGGTGCCGCGGTTTTCGTTGGTGGCCTTCTCGTTGAGCCAGCTTTCGATGACCATGAAGGCGCCGGCCATGGTGAAGCCGGTGAAGGCGCGCAGCAGGATCCAGGTATATTCGTCGATGATCAGGCCGGTGAGCAGTGCGACGATCGCTCCCGATGCGGCAAAGGCGCCGAAAGCCCTGACATGACCGGCGCGGCGCACGATGCGTGGCGCAAAGAAGCAGCCGGTGACGAAGCCGCCGGCCCAAGCCGTGCCCATCAGGCCGAGCGATGCCGTCGAGAAGCCCTCCACCTGGCCGCGCAGCGGCAACAGCAGACCGTGCAGTCCGGATGCCGCCAACAGGAACGCGGTGCCGCGCAGCAGCGAGAGGATCGGTCTGTAGCTTGCGAACATTTTTCAATCCGGCTGGGGGTTAGGGCACAAGTCTGGAGACAGCGGCATTCGGGCTTTTCGGCGGCGTGCCCGAGCTTTTGGAATTACCCGCAGTAACTACCCGCGGCGAAACAGCGCCTCTGCCGCCGACTTGGTCGAGCCCTTGGTCTTGAGCTCGGCTTCCAGCCGGGCGATCTCGTCGCGCAGGATGCCGATCCGTTCGGACAATTCATCGACGGAAAGCAGCGACAGATCCTGCCCGATCTCGTGCGGGCGCGCTTTCTTCTTGGGTTCGTCGTCGAAGATCGCCATCGTCGCTCCTCCGTGATTGCCCATTTGCCTGATTTGCCAATGAGCATACATAGGGCAAGGGTATGGATGCAAATGGCGGGCAAGAGCTGGCACGAGAAACCGGCGGAGCACGACGGGAAAATTCATGGCGAACGCACAGAAAATTCCGGCGAAGATGATGGCGATCGCCATATCGGAACCGGGCGGGCCGCGGGTGCTGAAAGCGGAAACCCGCGACGTACCGGTTCCCGGTCCCGGCGAGATCCTGATCCGGGTGCGGGCCGCCGGCGTCAACCGGCCGGACGTGCAACAGCGCAAGGGCGCCTATCCGCCACCGCCGGGAGCGTCGGATCTGCCGGGCCTGGAAGCAGCAGGCGAAGTCGCTGCCCTTGGTGACGAGATATCGCGCTGGCGCGTCGGCGACCGGGTCTGTGCGCTGACGGCGGGCGGCGGCTATGCCGAATATGTCAGAGTGCACGCCGGCAGCGTGTTGCCGCTGCCCGCCGGCTTTACCTACACCGAAGCGGCGGCGCTGCCGGAAAACTACTTCACTGTTTGGCACAATGTCTTCGAGCGCGGCGGCCTGAAGAGCGGCGAGACCCTGCTCGTGCATGGCGGCTCGTCGGGTATCGGCACCACGGCGATCCAGCTTGCTGCCGCTTTCGGCGCCTATGTCGTCACCACCGCCGGCAGCAAGGAGAAATGCGACGCCTGCCTCAAGCTCGGCGCCGACCGGGCGATCAACTACCGCGAGGAGGACTTCGTCGCCGCAGTCAAGGAGGCAACCGGCGGCAAGGGTGCCAATGTCATCCTCGACATGGTCGGCGGCGACTATGTGGCGCGAAACTATGAGGCTGCAGCCATGGAAGGCCGCATCGTCCAGATCGCGACGCAGGGCGGGGCGGTGGCGAGCGCCGATTTCTTCAAGATCATGGCCAAGCGGCTCGTGCACACAGGATCGCTGCTCAGGCCACGCACCGTGGAGTTCAAGGCGGCAGTTGCGGCTGCGCTGGAGGCGCAGGTTTGGCCGCTGCTCGGCACGCGCAAGGTTGCGCCGGTGATGGATACGATCTTCCCGCTCAAGGAAGCGTGGCGGGCGCATGAGCGGATGGAGGAGGGTGAGCACATCGGCAAGATTGTGCTCGATGTCGCCTGACGGCCCGCAAACAGGCTGAACGAAAGCCTAATGGTGCAATGCAACAAACGCATTGCGGCCATGCAAAAGCGTCTGTTCAATTTTTCATCGCCGATGCCTATTTACGCGGCATCAAAACGATGGAGGACTATCATGAACCCGATCCGCGCTTTCCGTAACTGGCGCATGTACAACGAAACCGTGCGCGAACTGAACCGGCTGAATGCTCGTCAGCTCAACGACCTCGGCATCAACCGCGGCGACATCGAGAGAATCGCCCGCAAAGGGCTTTAATCTCGAGCACGATCCCGCTCGAAGACCGGGCGCTGCTTTTCGGCAACGCCGAGCCGCGGTTCGGGATCAAGCTTTAGAAGCCAGAGCCGCAGCAGACGGATTTCCGTCGCCGGTTCCGAGCCCGCCCGACCTTGGTCTGGCGGGCTTTGTCTTTTTGAAGCTTTCGACTGCATGGCGTCATCTGCCGACCCTTCGCGGTCTGCTGGTCGCGCTGCCGTGCCGTCCTTGACGCGCGCCTGCCAAAAACATTGCGAAACGGCGAGCGAGCGGTTATATAGACCGCGATTTTCCCATTTTGGTGGCTCTAAACCACCGCCCGCGCGGGAACGCGGGCGAACGAGAAGGATTTTTGTAATGGCCAATACGCTGCTGATGCCAAAGGCGACCGCCGTCTGGCTGGTTGACAACACAGCGCTTTCCTTCGAGCAGATCGCGCAGTTCTGCGGACTGCATCCGCTTGAGGTCAAGGCGATCGCCGACGGCGAGTCGGCGCAAGGCATCAAGGGCATGGACCCGATCATGACCGGCCAGCTCACTCGCGACGAGATCGCGCGCGCCGAGAAGGACGCGAACCACCGGCTGAAGCTCTCGGATCCCAAGGTGCGGGTGCCGGAATCCAAACGCAAGGGTCCGCGCTACACGCCGCTGTCGAAGCGCCAGGACCGGCCCAACGCCATCCTCTGGCTGGTGCGCAACCATCCCGAGCTCAAGGATGCGCAGATTGCCCGCCTTGTCGGCACAACGAAGTCGACGATCGACCAGATCCGCGACAGAAAGCACTGGAACTCCGCCAATCTCCAGCCGATGGATCCGGTGACGCTCGGCCTGACGTCGCAGATCGACCTCGATATGGAAATCAACCGCGCCTCGCGCGGCCGCGAGCAGGCGCAGCCGGTCGGCGATACGCTGCTGCCGGCCGCCTTGACCGAACGGCTGGTGCCGGCGCCCGAAAAGCCGAAGGACGAGGACCGCGAACTTGACGCCAACGCCGTCTTCGCCAAGCTTTCAGCGCTGAAGTCGAAGGACAAGGACGCCGACGAAGAGGAATAGGTCTGGCATCCAAAACAAAAAGCCCGCTTTCAAGCGGGCTTTTTTGTGATCTTCCGTGTCAGCTTCGCGCCGCCCGGTCCGGCGCCATGCCGTAATCCTCGCTGCGCTCCACCGCGCGATAGAAATCGGCGAGCTGCTTGCCGCGCTCCGGCTTGAAGGTGCGGCCGGCGATGACCACCGAGGCGATGCGGTCGATGCGGAAGGCGCGGAAATCGCCGCGCATCTCACACCAGGCGACCAAGGTCCACACCTTGCCCCAGAACCACAGGCCGAGCGGGCGGATGTCGCGCGCGGTGCTGCGGCCGGCCTCATCCGAATAGTCGATGGTCAGCACCTGACGTTTCTCGATGGACCGCTCGATCAGGTCGATGGCTTCGCGGGCGGCATCGCTTACCACCCACATCGGCGTGTGGATCTCGGTACGGGCGATGCGGTCCTTTTCGGCGTCGGGCAACACGGCGCCTATCTTGACCAGCGCCTCGTCGGCGGCTCGCGCCATGGCCGCGCCACCAAAGGCGCGCACCATGCGGGCGCCGGCGACCAGCGCGACGATCTCGTCACGCGTGAACATCAGCGGCGGAAGGTCGAAACCCTCCCTCATCATGTAGCCGACACCGGCCTCGCCGTCGATCGGCACGCCGGTCGACTGCAGGTCTGCGATGTCGCGATAGATCGTCCGCTCGGAAACCTCGAGCCACGTGCCCAGCTTCTGGGCGGTGACCAGACGACCACCACGCAGATGCTGCACGATTTGGAAGAGCCTGTCGGCGCGGCGCATCGTATGGTCCCTCGGCGTCTATCGTTCCAGCCCTTCGCGCTTGCGCTGCGCGGCGACGAAGGCCGCGCCGAAGGACAGTTTCTTCGTTGTCGGCGTGCTTGCGTCGACCACCCGCCAGAACGGCGCAACATCGCCCAGCGCCATACCACGCTCAAGATCCTCGTTGGCGGCCTCGGCGACGGTGCGCAGATGATAGCCGATGGTGACCGGACATGTCATCTCGGCACCGTGCTCGATGGCGAGAGCGGTGCGCAAAGCGCGGATATTCATGTCCATGCCTTCGGGGATAGAGCGGATGAATGCGTGGACCTGGCGAGCTGTAGGAACCAGCATCGGCTGGCCTTCGACGACGTCGCCGATGGTGCGTGGCGACGGTGTTATGCCGTTGATGCCAGGCGTGTTCAGCCTGTCGTTCCAGCTTTTCATCGATCGTCCTCTCGGCCATCCGGCTCCGGCGGCCATTGCACTATGGCACGAGCCTCCTGACACCATACTGTCAGGAGGCTTCAGCATGCCCATTTCAGCTCGTCGCCAGGTCGCATCCAAACGCCACGCGGAAAGCTTGCCTCAATTGCCGCCATTGCGGCGGTCGCCATACATGTCCGGCCAACCAATATCCTTGCGGATGTCCGCCGGCAGGGTGTTCATGAATCGCTGGGTGCGGATCTCATTGCGGATCGTCCGGATCTTGCCGACATAGTGCTGCACGCTACGCAGAATGGTAATACCGTTCATGGCTGGTCTCCTCTCTTTCGATGCAGGCACTATCGCACACCCCTGCTGACAGCAGTCTGTCAGGAGGGTGCGGCTCTCATGACCGGCGTTCCGATTTATCCATCGAAGTGACAAGGCAGTGCTGAAAAGAGGCTTGCCGCAGTGGAAGCCGGCGATCCCGGAGCCGCTTTGACAGCCAGCCGCGATGCTGATCAAAGGCTGCATGTCGAAACTTCTCGCGCTCGTCATCATCTTCATGATGGTCATCCAGCTCATCAAGCCGCTCGGCTGGCCCGGGCTGAAGCGGCGCAGCGATTTCTGGAAGCTGGCGCTGCTGGCGATGGCGGCGATTTCGATTACGGCGGTGCTCGGGCACTGGACGTAATGCATGTCGCGCAAAATTGTGCAGCGGTTTTGCGACAACGACATGCATAAAAACAAGAACCTGAAGCGCGTCGGATGAGACCAATCGAACGCGACGCGCTTTAGTGCGGGCGGCCCGCTACGCGACGCCCGGTTCGTTGGCGAGCACCAGGCTGACCAGATGTTCCGCCCAGGCTCGGTAGCCGGCTTCCGAAGCGTGAAATCCATCCGATGCGAAGCCGGCATCGGCATCCGTGATCGGCAGCCGGGGCGCCGGTATGGCGCCGCGTTCGAGGCAAAGGCGCTCGCCCATCCGGTTCACCTCGACGGCGCGGATTTCGAGGATCTTGCCGAGCAATGGCGGCATTGCCGGAGCCCGGGTGAACTCCAGCACCGGCGACCACACCACGCGCGCTTCCGGCCATTTGGCGCGCAGCGCGTAGAGCAGGCCGCCAAACTCGCGCTTGAAGCGCGGTACGGAATGAAAATTCTTGGTGTCGTTGGTACCGATGGCCAGCACGATATGCGTCCACGGATCGGCCGATAGATTGGGCAGCACATGATCGCGGATCTGGCCAGAGGTTGCCGAGTTGAAGCCGGCCGCCCGCCAGCGCACGGTGCGGCCGGTGCGTTGCGCAATCAGAACTGCCAGTTGCGCGGCCAATCCGTTTTCGGAATTGCCGATGCCGACCGAGGCGGCGGAGGAATCGCCAAGCACCAGAACCGAGATTGCTGGCGCCAGGCCAGATATCTCGTGCATGACCGGACCTTGTGCCGGCAGCATGCGGGCGGTGCGGCGACGCACGCCAAGTCCTTGCCAGACATAAACCGGAAAGGCGAGCCAGGTGAGAAGGGTCGGAAAGCGCCGCATGGCAAGTCCCTTTTAGGGCATAGCGAACAGCACTTAGCGCATGTTGCACTGAAGGTGAACGACCTTGCAGCGACACCCTTGTCGCCTCAATGGCAGCAGTCATGTGTTCCGGATCGGTCTTCATACTCGTCGTGCAGCCGCACCCAGTCGCCGAGGCTATGATGCGGGCCAGTTTCGTTGCGGCCTTTCGGCGTCAGGTCGAGATAGTGATAGGCGCCGATCAGCGGATCGCCGCCTCTGGAGCGCGAGATGAAAGTCAGGAAGATGTCGCCTTTCTCGTCGCGATAGAACACGCTGGTGCCGGGAAGGTCTTTCGATCTCCGCGCGCGCCGCTCGAAATTGTAGGTCGTGTCGCCGGCCGCGATCTGCTTGTCGGTGAATGACACCTGCATGTCGAAGTTGAAGTCCGAAGCGTACGACGACACCCAGTCGAATTTCCAGCCCATGCGCTGCTTGTAGGGCAGAAGCTCGGCCAGCGGCGCCCGCGCCACCACCACGAGCGAGACGTCGTGGTGCCTGAGATGCTGGTTGGCACCGTCAATGTGGTCGGCAAGGAACGAGCAGCCCTCGCAACGATAATCGGCGCCCGGCCCGAACATGAAATGGTAGACGATCAGCTGGCTGTTGCCGCCGAACAGGTCGGGCAGTTTCTTTGGCCCTTGCTCGGTCTCGAAGACATAGTCCTTGCGGATCTTCAGCCACGGCAATTCGCGGCGTTCGGCGGCGACGCGGTCGCGAAAGCGCGTCAATTCCTTTTCGCGCGCCAGATGCGCCTTGTGCGCCTGAAACCAGTCTTCCTGCGATACGGTCTTGTTGTTTGGCATAGGTCTGCTCCTCTTTTCACGGAGGACGTTCGGCAGCGAGGAATGCCGACACCGAGCTGCATTTTTAGTTGCAGGAAATTGCGGCCCTTGCTGCTTTCAAACAAACCCGGGCACATGGCCCGGGTCGGAGGGAACGCAACCTGAATTCCGTCAGGCGGCTTGCTCCAGCGTCGGCTGCCATTGTCCAAGGGCTGCCAGATGGTTCATGTGGGCTCGATGGGCGAAGGCGGCCTGCGCGGCGGCGACGTTCGCCGGCTTGCCGCTCCAGGCCTTCTGCGGAGCGGCCTGCAAGGCGCGACCGTAGGAAAAGGTCAGCTTCCACGGATGCGGGCCAATGGCATTGATGGCGTTGAGGTTGGCGGTCGCCTCCTCGTCAGATTGTCCGCCCGAAAGGAAGGCAATGCCTCCAATAGCGGCCGGCACCGTCTCGCGGAACAGTTTTATCGTCTTTTCGGCAACTTCGTCGGGGCTGCTGACCTTGCCTGATTTCTTGCCGGCCAGCACCATGTTCGGCTTCAGGATGGTGCCTTCGAGGACGACGCGCGCCGCATAGAGTTCCGTGTAAAGCTTTGTCAGCGTCGCCTTGCTGATCTCGTAGCAAATGTCGATGTCGTGAGCGCCGTCCATCAGCACTTCCGGCTCGACGATCGGCACGATGCCGGCCTCCTGGCAAAGCGCTGCATAGCGGGCGAGCGCATGGGCGTTCGAGCCGATCGAGGTGGCAGAGGGCACGCCCTTGGCAACATCGATGTCGATCACCGCGCGCCATTTGGCAAAGCGGGCGCCGAGCTTGTAATAGTCGGCAAGGCGTTCGCGCAGGCCGTCCAGGCCCTCGGTGATGGTGTCGCCGGGAAAGCCGGCCAGCGGCTTGGCGCCGGCGTCGACCTTGATGCCGGGGATAGCGCCTGATGCCTTGATGATGTCGACCAGCGGTGTGCCGTCGGCGGCCTTCTGGTGAATGGTCTCGTCGTAGAGGATGACGCCGGAAATGTACTTGGTCATTGCATCGCTGGCGCGGAACATCATCTCGCGATAGTCGCGGCGACTGTCGGCGGTCGACTCGACACCGATGACGTCGAAGCGCTTCTTGATGGTGCCGGAGCTCTCGTCGGCGGCCAGCAGGCCCTTGCCATTGGCCACCATCGCGGCGGCAATGTCCTCGAGACGTTCGCTCATCGTGCTTCTCCTGAAAGAATTGATACGCGCCCAGCAGACCACCAGAGCAACGCAGGTTCAAGTCGAACCATTTCGTCAAACAAGCGCGAATCGATTGAAAGTCGCGGGCGCACTCCTTCGCGCTGCTCTTGCGGCCGCGCTCAGCGCTTCAAGACGTCGACGCCGGGCAAGGGCTTGCCTTCCATCCATTCGAGGAAAGCGCCGCCGGCCGTCGAGACATAAGTGAAATCATCGCTGACGCCGGCATGATTGAGCGCCGCCACCGTGTCGCCTCCGCCAGCGACCGAGATCAGTCTGCCGGCCTTGGTGCGCGCTGCCGCGTGCCTGGCCGTCGCCACCGTTGCATGGTCGAACGGCTCGATCTCGAAGGCGCCGAGCGGCCCGTTCCAGACCAGCGTCGCGGCGCGGTCGATCCATTCGGCAATGGTTTTCACGGTCTTTGCGCCTACGTCGAGGATCATGCCGTCGGCCGGCACGTCTGCTATGGCGACGGTCTCGCTGGCGGCGCCGGCCTTGAACTCCCTGGCGACAACGCCGTCGGCGGGCAGGATGATGGCGCAGCCGGCCTCGGCCGCCTCGATCATGATCTGCTTGGCGGTGGTCGCGAGATCATGCTCGCACAAGGATTTCCCGACGTCGGTGCCGCGCGCCGCTAGAAACGTATTGGCCATGCCGCCGCCGATGACCAGCGCGTCGACCTTCTTCACCAGGTTCATCAACAGGTCGATCTTGGTCGAGACTTTGGCGCCGCCGACGATGGCGACAACCGGGCGGACGGGATTGCCAAGCCCCTTTTCCAGCGCATCGAGCTCGGCCTCCATGGTGCGGCCGGCGAACGCCGGCAGCACATGCGCCAGCCCTTCCGTCGACGAATGGGCACGGTGCGCAGCAGAGAAGGCGTCGTTGACGAAGATATCGCCGTTAGCGGCGAGCTTTTCGGTGAAGGCCGGGTCGTTCTTCTCCTCGCCCTTATTGAAGCGGGTGTTCTCGAGCAGCAGCACGTCGCCATTATTCATGGCAGCAACTGCATTTGCCGCCTTGTCACCGATGCAGTCGGCGGCAAAGCCAACCGGACGGCCGAGCACGTCCGCCGTCGCCTTGGCGATCGGCTCGAGCGAGAATTCCGGCGCAGGTCCATCCTTGGGCCGGCCGAAATGGGCAAGCAGGATGACCTTGGCTCCCTTGCCGGAGAGCTCGGCAATGGTCGGCGCAATGCGCTCGATGCGGGTGGCGTCGGTGACCTTGCCCTCGGTGACGGGAACGTTGAGGTCGACACGCACCAGCACACGCTTGCCGCTGATATTGCCGATGTCGTCCAGTGTCTTGAAGCCGGCCATGCTGATCCCTTTCACGAAAAATCGCGGGGACCTTACCCCGCATCGACGACGATGCAAGACCTGCCTAACGGTTCACCGAAAATATGATTCACGTATCGAGGACGAAGTGCCACGGGGAGCGAGATGGGCAGCAATGGCGCAAAACGCTCCGACATATGGCTTTACCGGTTGCGTACCACGATGCAGGCGCCGCCGACGCTTTGCAGCTTGTCGCAGATCGTGTCGGCCTTGGCTCTGTTATCGGCGCCGATCCGCACGGCATAGATGCCGCGCCTGCCGATCGGGGTACGGACCCGGCTGACCACCGGATCGTGGCCGGCAAGCATTGCCGGGAACCGGCTTTTCACTCTCAGCCACTGGTTGAGCGCCGCGGCGCGGCGAAAATTGCCGGCCACCTGCACGCCCCACGGCTTGATGTTGATCGACGACATCGGCACGGTTCTGGACATGATCACCGGCAGCTCGCGGCAAGCAGCAGCGAAACTCGCCTTCTTGTCGAGCGGCCGGATGACGCCGGCGTAGGCGGTATTGGTGAAGTTGTCGGCCGGCTCGCCCATGACGTCCAACACGTAGCTTTCGGTCTCCATCGGCAAGAAGCCGCCGGAATGCAGCCAGCGCGTCACCCGGCTCTCGCCGGCATTGTAGGCTGCGGCGGCGAGGCCGAGATTGCCGAAACCGGATTTCATTTCGGCGAGGTATTTTGCCGAGGCCGGGATCGCCTGTTCGATGTCGAAGGAATTGGCGAGCCCGCGCATCCTGGCGGTGCCCGGCATGAACTGGGCAATGCCTTCGGCGCCGACCGGGCTGACCGCATTGGGATCGAAACGGCTTTCCTTCCAGATCAACCGGGCAAAGAAATCCCTGGGCAGCCCGTTCCGGTCGGCATGGGCCTCGATCAGGTTGCAAACCTGGTCGATCAGCTTCTTTTTGGCGGGCCGTGGTGGATCGGCCTGAACGGCTGTCGCCCAGATCAGCCCGCAAATGAGAACCAGCGCCGCGCCCAGCAAACGCCGCATTCAACTACTCCGCCGCGGCTTTGTCGTGCTGCCCGAACCGCCGTTCGATATAGTCGGCGACCATCTTCTCGAAATCCGCGGCAATCGATGGGCCGCGCAGCGTCGCCGCCTTCTTGCCGTCGACGAACACCGGGGCGGTCGGTGTCTCACCGGTGCCGGGCAGCGAAATGCCGATATCGGCATGTTTGGATTCGCCCGGACCGTTGACGATGCAACCCATCACCGCGACCTTGAGGTTCTCGACGCCGGGATAGCGTTCGCGCCACACCGGCATGTTCTTGCGCAGGTCGGCCTGGATGTTCTGGGCAAGCTCCTGGAACACGGTCGAGGTCGTGCGGCCGCAGCCCGGGCAGGCGGCGACGATCGGCACGAACTGCCTGAAGCCCATGGTCTGCAACAGCTCCTGCGACACCTGCACTTCGCGTGTGCGGTCACCGTTCGGCTCCGGCGTCAGCGAGATACGGATGGTGTCGCCGATCCCTTGCTGGAGCAGGATGCCCATGGCCGCGGACGAGGCGACGATGCCTTTCGAGCCCATGCCGGCCTCTGTCAGGCCGAGGTGCAGCGCATGGTCGGATCGGGTGGCAAGCTCGGTGTAGACGGCGATCAGATCCTGCACGCCGCTGACCTTGGCCGACAGGATGATCTTCTCGCGCGCAAGGCCGATCTCTTCGGCCATTTCGGCCGACAGGATCGCCGATTGCACGATTGCCTCGCGCGTCACTTCCTGCGCGGTCAGCGGAAAGCCTTGGGCCTGGTTGTCATCCATCAGCCGGGTCAGCAGCTCCTGGTCGAGCGAACCCCAGTTGACGCCGATGCGCACCGGCTTGTCGTATCGGATCGCCATCTCGACGATTGCCGCGAACTGCCGGTCCTTCTTGTCCTTGAAACCGACATTGCCGGGGTTGATGCGGTACTTGGCCAAGGCCGCGGCGCAGGCCGGATGATCGGCCAGGAGCTTGTGGCCGATATAATGGAAATCGCCGACCAGCGGCACGTTGATGCCGAGCCGCTCCAGTCGCTCGCGGATGGCCGGCACAGCGGCAGCGCTTTCGTCGCGGTCGACCGTTATGCGCACGATCTCGGAGCCGGCGCGATGCAGCGCCGCCACTTGCGCGACCGTCTGGTCGACATCGGCCGTGTCGGTGTTGGTCATCGACTGGACGACGACTGGGGCGCCGCCGCCGACAATCACGCCGCCGACATCGACACCGACCGACCTGCGGCGTGGGAAGGGTGAGGAAAAATATCCGGTCATGCCGGCTACCTTTAATCTTGAAGGTCCGGGCATGAGGTGGAGGAGCAAAGATGGCTTGTCAATGGCAACTGGCGCGCAGGCCCAGCAAATCGGAAACAACAAGACGGCAGCTTGCCGCAAATCCATGAGCGTTTCCGGCAGCATAGAGACATGCCACCGGAAAGATCGCGCTCCGGGCGGCGCTTCTAGTCCTGGAAGGGTTTCAGTGGGTCGTCGGTTTCGCCTTCAGTTTTTCAATCTCGTCCTTGAGCGCCAGCTTGCGCCGCTTGAGATTCACGATTTCGAGGTCGTCTACCGATGGATGGGTCATCGCATCATCGATTTCGCGTTCGATGTCGCCGTGTTTCCGCTGCAGCTCATCAAGATGGGATGCAAGAGACATGATTGGTTCTCCCTTTCATGGTTTCCTCGGATTGCAGCCGTCATGGCACGTCCACCGCAGGCTCGCTTCTATGACGGCATAATGACAGTGTGCCACCATCGCGCACCGATGTCGAATGCTGCGTGGTAGCATTCCACGCCAATATGAAATGTGATATGGGCTGCGCGCCGGGGCAAGAAGCCCCGGTCCCGCCCAATCAGGCCCATAGTTTGGGCGCCGCAGACGTGCAGACGGTAAAAATGTCCGATCAGGAACAGGCAGATATCCGCCTCGAATATTCCCGGCTGAAGCAGGAACACGCCGATTTCGACGCGGCCATCAATGCGATGATCGCCATGAATTGCGACCCGCTGCAGATCCAGCGCATGAAGAAAAAGAAGCTTTTCCTGAAGGACAGGCTGATGGCGCTGGAAGACAAGATCATTCCAGACATTATTGCTTGAACGAACGCCATTGTTTGAACGAACGCCGGCGGGGCCTGCTGGAAAAGCGGTTATGCCGCGATCGAAAGCCGTGCGGCGCGCTCGCGCAACAACGCTATCAGGTTGTCGGTCTTTTCGGTCGAGGTATCGATCGGAACCACCAGGCACATCGTCGCCTCGACCCTGCCCGGCGCTGAAAAGACCGGCGCGGCCAGGCATTTCGTGTAGGCATCGACAAGGCCGGAGGTGACGCAGTAGCCGGCCGACTTGGCGACGGCGATGTCGTCTATGAAATCGTCGAGTTGCAATCTGCGGCCGTCCGGCAGCACGAGATCGTCCTCGGAGACCATATCCTCAATCGCTGCCCTGTCGAAGCCGGCGAGGAGCAGTCGCCCGGAAGCTGTCCAGGGGAGCGGTATTTGCAGACCGGTCGCCGAGCTGATCCGGAATGGCCTCGTTCCCGGGGTTGAATGGACGATGGTGTAGCGGCCGCTTTGCAGCATGCACAACTCCGAGGTCTCGCCGGTCTCGCGTGACAGATGATCGACTTCCTGGCGTCCTCGCCTGAGCAGGTCGTTGCCCCGCACATAGTCCATTCCGTAGAGATAGAGCTTCTTTCCGAAATAGACCCGATTGCCGTCTCCGGCCATCTCCAGCAGGCCTGCGTCGACCAGCGAGCGCACAAGCGTATAAGTCGTCGAACGCGGCGCGTTTACCCCCTTGGCAAGGTCGCCGATGCCGATCGCACGCTGGGTCGTGTGGAGAAACTCCAGAATCTGGAGGACCCGGTTGAGGCCCTTCTCCCGAGAAACCGAGTTCTTGTCTTCGTCCAGACCGGCGTCCGGTCGAGCGGCCAAGGCATTACCTTCTTGCATTATCGATTCCTGATGTTAATCTGTCTTGTACAGAGTACAGGCGTCCCTTGTAAGGGACAATGGCGTCAGTTGCAACCGATGCCTGTATTACTGCTCCAAAGGGGAACACAACACGAAAGGAGGTCGCCGTGAACGACACATCCAAAAGGCGTGAATTTCTGAAACTGGGAATGGCCGGGCTTGCAACGGCCGGAGTGATGAGCGCCGCTACCGCGGTCGACGTTCAGAAAGCGGCGGCCCAGGCAGCGCCGGACAGCCTGCTGCGCACCGTCCTCGAGCGCGGCAAGGTGATCGTCGGGACCGGCAGCACCAACGCGCCCTGGCATTTCGAGAACGACGCCGGCGAACTGGTAGGCATGGACATCACCATGGGTCGCATCCTCGCCAAGGGGCTTTTCGACGATCCGACCAAGGTCGAATTTGTCATGCAGGATCCGGCTCAGCGCATTCCGAACGTGACCACCAACAAGGTCGACATCACCATCCAGTTCATGACCATGACCGCCCAGCGCTCGCAGCTGATCCACTTCTCCCGACCCTACTACGTCGAAGGCATCGCCTTGCTGACCCTTCCGAACGCCGAAAACAAGACCTTCGACAAGCTGCTTGCCGGCGGTTCGGCGACGCGGATTTCCATCCTGCAAAATGTCGATGCCGAGGCTAACGTGCATATCGTCCTGCCGGAGTCGCAGGTGATGCAGATAGACACGCAGGCCAACGTGCTGCAGGCCTTGGAATCGAAGCGCGTCGACGCCGCCGCGGTCGATCTGTCAACGGTACGCTGGCTCGCCTCGCGCAATCCGGATAAGTACTTCGATGCCGGCAAGAGCTGGTTCTCGATGCTTTATGGTGCCGCGCTGCGGCAGGGCGACCTCGACTGGCTGACCTTCGTCAACCAGACCTTCACCATCGCCATGTTCGGCCATGAAACGGCCCTCTACGACGCTGCGTTCAAGGATTATTTCGGACAGGAGCCGCCGGCGCGCCATCCCGGTTTCCCGGTCATCTGATGCAAGCAGGCGGAAGGACAACGTCCTTCCGCCTTCTCTCATCACAGCCCTCCATGACGAGGACGCATGGGTTATACTCTCAACTTCAACCTTATCTGGCGGCATTTCGACAAGCTCTGGGGCGGACTGCTGCTAAGCCTCGAACTGGCCGTCATCTCGATCGCGATCGGCATCGTCATCGGACTCGTTCTGGCGGTCTGGTACGTGTCGGCCGGGCGTGCGGTGCGGACCATCATCGCGGGGTATGTCGAGTTCATCCGCAACGTGCCGCTGATCCTGCTCGTCTATCTGGTCTTCTACGGCTTGCCGACGGTGGTCGACATTACCTACAGCGCGCAAACCTCATTCATTGCCACGCTGTCGCTCTACAGCGGCGCCTACCTGGTCGAGGTGTTTCGCTCGGGGCTCGAGGCGGTGCCGCGCGGTCAGCTCGACGCCGGCAAGGCAATCGGCCTGACGCCATGGCAAAGGCTGCTCGATGTGCGCCTGCCGACGATGCTGCGCATAACCCTGCCGGCGCTTTCCAACACATTCATATCGCTCTTCAAGGATACGTCCGTGGCGTCGGTCATCTCGGTACCCGAACTCACCTATGGCGCCCAGTGGATCAACTTCAACACGTTCCGCATTGTCGAAGTCTATCTGGTGGTGACGGCAATGTACCTGTTGACCGGCTACACGCTGCTTTTCGCGCTGCGGCTCGTCGAGCGCCGGTTCAAGGCGGCGCGCTGACATGCTGAGCCAGATCATCTACGCCTTGCCGTTCCTCGCCGAAGGCTTTGCCGTAACCTTGTGGGTGTCGCTGCTGGTCGTGGTGTTATCGCTCATCGCCGGCGTGTTGATGGGCGTCGGCCTTGTCTATGGTCCTTTTCCGCTACGCTGGGCAGTGCGCATCTTCAGCGACACCATACGCGGCATTCCGATCCTGGTGCTGATCTTCTTCGTCTATTACGGCCTGCCCGCGGTAGGGCTGCATCTGGAATCCTTTTGGGCGGCCGTGTTCGCCCTCACCCTCTTCAAGACCGCACAAGTCGTCGAGTATCTCAGGGGCGCCGTCGGCTCGATTCCCAAGGGTCAGTCCGAGGCGGCGATGGCGATCGGACTGACCTTTCGCCAGCGGCTGGTCTACGTCATTTTTCCGCAGGCGTTCAGGCGCTTCCTGCCACCCTGGATCAATGGCGTCACCGACGCGGTGAAGGGCAGCGCGCTGGTCTCGCTGCTCGGCATCACCGACCTCATGCAGGCAATCAACCAGGTCATCGGCCGCACCTATGAGGCGATGCCACTCTACATTCTCGGTGCGCTCGTCTACTTCGCCGTCAACTACGCCCTCTCCTTGGCCAGCCGGCGCCTGGAGCGGCGTTTCTCCTTCATCCGGGAATAGCACGATGTCCAACGCCTCGCACCAGAATCCGGCACTTCTCGATGTCACCGAGGTTTCCAAAGCCTTTGGATCCGTCGAGGTCCTGCGCTCCGTCAGCCTGCAAGTGACGCGCGGCGAGGTCGTGACTATCATCGGCCCCTCCGGCAGCGGCAAGACCACGCTACTGCGCTGCGTCAACTTCCTGGAGAGCTACGACAGCGGCTCGATCCGTATCGACGGCAAAGAAGTCGGCTATCGCGAGACGGGAACGCGCCAGCGACGCAGCGAGCGCGACCTGGCGGCGATGCGAGCCGAGACCGGAATGGTGTTCCAGAGCTTCAATCTGTTTCCGCATTTGACTGCGGCCGGCAACATCATGCTTGGCCTGCGCAAGGTGCGCGGCAAGAGCAATGCCGAGGCCCGCACCATTGCCGAGCACTGGCTCGGCCGCGTAGGCCTCGCCCACAAAGCCGACAGTCTGCCGGCCGAGCTTTCCGGCGGCCAGCAGCAGCGCGTCGGCATCGCCCGCGCCGTGGCGATGGAGCCGAAGATATTGCTTCTCGACGAGATAACCTCGGCGCTCGACCCCGAACTGGTTGGCGAGGTGCTCGAGGTCGTGCGCAGCCTCGCCGAAGACGGCATGACGATGCTGATGGTCACGCATGAAATGGCTTTTGCGCGCGACGCATCGAGCCGCATCGTTTTCATGGCGGATGGCGGCGTCAGTGCCGTCGGACCACCCGCCGAGATTCTGGCGGCGGGGTTCGACAATGAACGCCTTCGCAGTTTCCTGGCGCGGTTTCGCGCCTCGCATTTTTGACATCGGACGGCGAAAGCTGTCGCAAGGAGCTTTTATGACGCCTTACATCCGGCTCGCGGAATTGGGCCTGACACTGCCCGAGCCGCCGAAGCCCATCGCCAACTTCGTCACCTATGCCGAGAGCGGACGGCTGATCTTCCTCTCCGGCCAGGGGCCGTTGCGCGCCGATGGCGCGCTCTGCACCGGCAAGGTCGGAGAGGATGTCAGCGTTGAAGAGGCCTACGGGCATGCGCGTCTGACCGGCCTGAACCTACTCGCCGTCATGCATGCGGCGGCCGGCGACCTCGGCCGCATCGTGCGCGTCGTCAAGCTGCTTGGCTTTGTCAATGCGACGCCGACATTCAGCGAGCACCCCAAGGTGGTGAACGGCTGTTCCGATCTTTTCGCGGCCGTCTTTGATACGCTTGGCGGACATGCCCGTTCCGCGATCGGTGTCGGCTCGCTGCCGGGCAACATCACAGTTGAAATCGAGGCGGTCGTCGAGATCGCCGCCTGAAATCTTAAACAGGATCTACAGAGATGACGACCTATGCCGCTGACCGTTCCAACACGACAATCCGCGAACGGCTTGGCCTTCGCCCGATCATCAATGTTTCCGGTACGATGACGGCGCTCGGCGCTTCGATCATCGTGCCAGAAGCGATTGCCGCAATGTCGGAAATCGCCTCGCAATGGGTCGAGATGGACGATCTGCAGCGCGCCGCAAGTACTGTGATTGCACGCCTCACCGGCGGCGAGGCCGGCTTCATCACCGCATGCTGCGCCAGCGGCATAACAATGGCGATTGCCGGCGCGATGACCGGGACCAGCCTTCTTGCGATCGAGCGGCTGCCGGACGACACCGAGGGCCTCAAATCGGAGGTCATCGTTCAGCTTGGTCACATCGTCAATTACGGCGCGCCGATCGACCAGTCGATCCGGCTTGCCGGAGCCAAGGCAGTGCCTGCCGGCACGGTCAGCGTCACCCAGGATTATCATGTTGCCGAGGCGATCCGGGACCGGACTGCGGCAGCCCTCTACGTCGTTGCGCACCACACCGTGCAATACGGCATGCTCTCGCTTGAGGAGTTCTGCGAGATTTGCCACGCCAAGGGCGTGCCGGTGATCGTCGACGCCGCCTCGGAATACGATTTGCGTGGCTTTCTGGCGCGCGGCGCCGACATTGTTGTCTACAGCGGGCACAAATTTCTCTCAGGGCCGACAAGCGGCATCGTTGCCGGCCGCAAGGATCTGGTACGGGCCGCCTATCTCCAGAACCGCGGCGTTGCGCGCGCCATGAAGGTCGGCAAGGAGAGCATTGCCGGCACCATGGCGGCCCTGGAAGCCTGGGAGCGGCGCGACCATGCCGGCATTCGCCAGCGGGAAGAAGCCGCACTGCATCTGTGGCAAGCCGCATTGCAGGGCCTGCCTGGCATCGAGGCACGTATCATTCCAGATCCGACCGGAAATCCTCTCGACCGCCTGCAGGTGTTCGTTGCGCCGGAAAGCCGCTTCACCGCCGCCGGCCTCGCCTCGGCGCTTGCGGCGGGTTCACCGCCCGTGATCGTGCGCAACCACGAGGTCGAGCGCGGTCACTTCTTCCTTGATCCGTGCAATCTCCATCCCGGCGAGGCGGAGATCGTTGCCGAACGCCTGCGGGCGGTGTTGAGTGCTGCCGATCGGCCGGCGGATGCGATGAAACCCGCTCGCAAGCAGTCCGCCGGAGCGCTGCGCTGGCCGGACTAGACATCGCCAGAGCGTGGTCGAGCCAGTGCCTTCCAGCACCGGCTTCGCATCGGGCCAGTGCGCCATCACGGCAGTGTGAATGAACTTTTAGTCTTCGGGCGGAATAAACCACCCCGCCCATTGGTCTCCCAAACAGACGCCATTTCCGGCGTGCAGGAGACCGGTATGATCCACCACCACGACAATGAAGCTGACGGCATCAGCCGCCGTCATGCACTGGAATGCATGATCTGGGCCGGCACGGGAGTGCTGTGGACAATTTCGGCCGGCGTGCCGGTCTCGCTCAGCCTGCTCGGTGCGTCGCAAGCCGCCGAGGCCTTGGCCACCGGCTTCACTTTCCTCCAGATCTCCGACAGCCACATCGGCTTCGACAAGGCTGCCAACCCGCACGCCATCGACACGCTGAAAGAGGCGATCGGCAAGATCCAGGCGTTGCCGCAAAAGCCCGCTTTCATGATCCACACCGGCGACATCACCCATTTGTCGAAAGTCGCGCAGTTCGACAACGCTGCCCAGATCATCGGCGGCGCAGGCTTCGACGTGCATTATGTGCCCGGTGAGCACGACCTGATCGATGACGGCAATGGCCAGGCCTATCTCGACCGCTACGGCAAGGGCACCAAGGGCGCCGGCTGGTATTCGTTTGACCAGAACGGCGTCCATTTCATCGGGCTGGTCAACGTCGTCAACCTGAAGGCTGGCGGGCTGGGCAATCTCGGCGCCGACCAGTTGGCATGGTTGGCCGATGATCTGAAGGCGGTCACCGCCTCGACGCCAATCGTCGTCTTTGCCCACATCCCGCTATGGGCTGTTTATCCCGAATGGGGCTGGGGCACCGACGACGCGGCGCAGGCCTTGGCCCTGCTCAAGCGCTTCGGCTCTGTCACCGTACTCAACGGCCATATCCACCAGATCATGCAGAAGGTCGAAGGCAACGTTACCTTTCATACCGCGCGCTCGACCGCTTTCCCGCAACCGGCGCCGGGCACCGCAGCCTCACCCGGGCCGATGACGGTACCTGCCGGCCAGTTGCGCAGCCTGCTCGGCACAAGCAGCGTGACAGTCACGCAAGGCGGGCAGGACCTCGCCATCATCGACAGCACGCTGGCCTGAGGGGAAATGCGATGATCCGCTTCCCATCCCGCGTCTTGGTCGTATCCCCTGTCACGTTCGGTTTGGCGGCGATCCTGACAATGGTTGCCATGCCACTGAACGCAGCAGACCAGCCAATGGTCAAGATCGAGAACTTTGCCTTCACACCGGCGGTGCTGACGGTAAAGCAGGGCACTACCGTGACCTTCGAGAATGACGACGACATCCCGCATCTGGTGGTCGCCAACGATGCCTCGTTTCGCTCCAAGGCGCTTGACACCGGTGACACATATGCCTTCACCTTCACCAAAGTGGGCGACTATGCCTATTTCTGCGGGCTTCACCCGCACATGCAGGGCAGGATCACCGTCGCTCCGTGAGGATTTTCGGAAGGTTCTGCCCGGGATGCCGGGCGATGCGACGGTGTTGAACCAAGAGGCCGCGACCGAGCGCTTTCGCGAGGTGGTTCTGCCCCATCTCGCCGATGCGCTTGCGCTTGCCCGTTGGCTGACCGGCAACGCCGCCGACGCGGAGGATGTGGTGCAGGAGGCCTGTTTGAAGGCGCATGCGGGCATCGCCGGCTATGCCGGCGGCAATGCGCGCGCCTGGCTGCTGGCGATCGTGCGCAACGCCTCTTACTCCTGGCTGGCGCGCAACCGGCCGCGCAGTATCGTCGCCGTCGGCGACCTGAGCGACCTCGATGACATGACGGCTGCATATGGCGCCGGCCTGCCGGATACGGATAGTCCTGAGGCAAGCCTGATCGCCAAGGCCGACACGG
This sequence comes from Mesorhizobium sp. M0185, assembly GCF_040322175.1. Lineage (NCBI taxonomy): Bacteria > Pseudomonadati > Pseudomonadota > Alphaproteobacteria > Hyphomicrobiales > Phyllobacteriaceae > Mesorhizobium > Mesorhizobium sp. M0185. Next base: position 21,252 of record NZ_JAMYSY010000038.1, read on the forward strand.
CCGCACTCGAGGCGGCGATCGCCGCGCTGCCGCACCAATTTCGCGAGACTGTGGTGCTGCGCGACATCAACGGCCTCAGCTATCGCGAGATCGCGACGCTGCTTGGCGTGCCGCTAGGCACGGTGATGTCGCGGCTGGCGAGGGCGCGCGGTCTGCTGATATCCCAACTTGGGAGGGCGCCATGAGCGCGCACAACGATGGACTGCCCGATGACCCGGCGGGCGTGGAGCTGATGATCCATGCCTTGGTCGATGGCGAGCTCGACGCAGCAGCAGCATTGGCTGTCGAGCGACGCATTGCCGCCGATCCGGCGCTCGCCGCCGAGCATGCCCGCATCGTGGCGCTGCAGTCCGCTGTCGGCAGGCTGGCGCTGCCACAGGTCAGCGACGCCCTCAATGCGCGCATCGCGGCGATCGGCGCGACTGGCGAGGCACAGGCTCGGCCGGCGCCGACGCGGCCGCCGCAAACCGTGCCAACCCACATGCGGCCAACCCAAACGCGGCCGGGCCGCTTCGGCGCGTTCGACTGGCGCGCAATGGCGGCATCGATCCTCGTCACCGCCGTGCTGGCCAGCGGCGCGACGCAATGGATGATGCTGAGCAGGGCGCCCGACAGCTTTGCCGCCGCGGTCGCCAGCGGCCACCGCCGCAGCCTGCTGGCCGCCAGCCCGGTGGACGTCGTCTCGTCGGACAGGCATACGGTCAAACCCTGGCTCGATGGCAGGGTCGGTCTGTCGCCGCCGGCACCTGACCTTGCCAATGACGGCTTCGCATTGCTCGGCGGCCGGGTCGAGGTGATCGCCGACCAGCCGGTGCCGGCACTGGTCTACCGCCATCGCGAGCACCTGATCACCCTCGTCGCCGCGCCACAGCAAACCGGCTCGACAACCGCGCCGGTCGATCTTTCTGCCGGTGGCTTCTCGCTGGTGCACTGGAGCGACGGCGCCTTTTCCTATTGGGCGATTTCCGATACGGAACGGCCCGAACTTGACGACTTCGTCAACCGCTTCCGAGCAGCGGCCGCCCGATGACAGACCGCCCCTGTCCATGTGCATAGCCACGGAGATGGCCCAAGCGGCTTTGCCGTTTCCGGCCATCCTTGCGGCTCCCCTCGATTTCAGCTAATGCGCGCTTTTGCCGCCGGAGAGCAGAAGCTTGGACGATCACCGCGCCGACGTCGCCATCATCATGGGCAGCCAGTCCGACTGGGCGACGATGCGCCACGCCGCCGAAACGCTTGAGGCGCTTGGAATTCCGCACAAGCGCCTGATCGTCTCGGCCCACCGCACGCCCGACCGGCTCTATGACTTCGCCAAGGGCGCCAAGGCGGCCGGCTACAAGGTGATCATCGCCGGTGCCGGTGGTGCGGCGCATCTGCCCGGCATGACGGCGGCGATGACGCCGCTGCCGGTGTTCGGCGTGCCGGTGGAATCGAAGACGCTGTCGGGCCAGGACTCGCTGCTATCAATCGTGCAGATGCCGGCCGGCATTCCGGTCGGCACTTTGGCCATCGGCAAGGCCGGCGCTGCCAATGCTGCCCTTCTGGCCGCCGCGGTGTTGGCGCTGAGCGACGAAAAGCTCGCCGCCCGGCTGGATAGCTGGCGCGCCGCGCAGACCGCCAAGGTGGCCGCCGAGCCCACGGACGCGCCGTGAGCCTGCCGGCGGGATCGAGCATCGGCATCATCGGCGGCGGCCAGCTTGGCCGCATGCTGGCGATGGCCGCGGCCCGCCTCGGCTACCGCATCGTCGTGCTGGAGCCGCAGCCGGATTGCCCGGCGGCACAGGTCGCCAACCGGCAGATCGTCGCCGCCTATGACGACGCGGCCGCGCTTAGCGAGCTGGCTGCGGCCAGTGCCGTCGTTACTTATGAATTCGAGAACGTACCGGTCGCGGCCGCCGCGGCACTTGCCTCTACGGTGCCGGTCTATCCGCCGGCACGCGCACTGGAAGTAGCGCAGGACCGGCTGGCGGAAAAGAAATTCCTCAACGGCATTGGCATACCGACCGCGGATTTCAGCCCCGTCGACAATGACGAGGAACTGACGGCTGCGCTGAAACAGTTCAACGGCAGCGGCATATTGAAGACGCGCCGCATGGGCTATGACGGCAAGGGCCAGCGTGTCTTCCGCAACATGGAAACAGGCGGCTTTGCCGGCACTTGCGAGGCGATGGGCAACGTGCCGTTGATCCTGGAATCCTTCGTCACCTTCGAGCGCGAGATTTCGGTGATCGCCGCCCGCGGCAGCGACGGCTCGCTCGCCGCCTACGATCCGGCCTGGAATGTCCATCGCAACGGTATTCTGCACAGCTCGACGCTGCCGGCCGGGGTGAAGTCCGAGACGGCGGCTGCGGCTCAAGCGGCGGCGGCCGAGATACTCGCGGCGCTCGACTATGTCGGTGTCATCGGCGTCGAATTCTTTGTCCTTGCCGACGGTTCGCTGCTGGCCAACGAGATCGCGCCGCGCGTCCATAATTCCGGCCACTGGACGGAGGCCGCCTGCACCATCTCGCAATTCGAACAGCATATTCGAGCCGTCGCCGGCCTGCCGCTGGGAAGTCCCGCCCGGCAGTTCGACTGCGTCATGGAAAACCTGATCGGCGACGATGTCAGGCGCGTTCCTGATCTGCTCGCCGAGCCCGATCTGATGCTGCACCTCTATGGCAAGGCCGAGGCGCGGCCCGGCCGCAAGATGGGCCATTTTACGCGCGTGAGCCGCCGCAGCTAGAGCATGATCCCGAACCGAAGGTCCGCGCTAGCGAAAAGTGGAATCCGGTTTTCGGAAAAGATCATGCTCAAACACAAAGTTAGAACCTACGCTTACTGGATTTCGCCGCTCTCGTCCTCGTCGGGGCTGGCGCAGCTCACATCGCCTTCCGCGCAGGTCGAATCGGCGGTGAGCTGTTTGGTGCGATCGTCGGTCAGCCGCGTCAGGCATTCCGATATCAGCATCGGATAGATCGAGCCGCCTTCGCTGTCCGCGGCGGAATAGCTGCATTCCGCGTCGCGAAAAGCGATCCAGGCGCGCTGCGCCGTCTGCAACAGCTTCCTGGCTTTTGCGTCACTTCCGCCGATGAGATCCTGGTAGGCCTTGTTGAGCTTGGCGTCGGCGGATTTGTAGTCCGCGTCGGCGCAGATGTTCATCATCTGCTGGCTGTCGTCGTTGCGGTCGCATTCCTGCGCATAGGCAACAGAACCTGCCGCGAGGACGACAAGACAGGCGGACACAAGAATTCGGCGCATGACGATCTCCAATTCGCAACCGCATCATTCCAGCCGTCTCAACCCTGCGCAACGCCGCAAGACGCCAGTGGCGGATATTTGATGATACGAAACGGTCCGTATCGTTTAGGCAACGCGCTTGCGGTTGACACGGGCAACGCTCCTCGTCTATGAGCCACGCACAGTTCAAAGGCGCGTCTGTGGGCGCGCCTTAATAATTCGGCCCGTGACCGGGCCCAGACCGACGGGCAAGACCATGAAAATCAAGAATTCGCTCAAGGCGTTGAAGGCGCGTCACCGCGACAACCAGCTGGTTCGTCGCAAGGGCCGCATCTACATCATCAACAAGACCGCGCCGCGCTACAAGGCGCGCCAGGGTTGAGTTTTCGACGGAGGCTGCGCGCCTCCGTTCGCATGATACGCCTCTCACGCTAAATTCAGTTTGACGATCCGGCGTCGGGGGCTAGATTCCCGCGATGCGGATTCTTTTTGCATTTTTCACGGCTTTCCTCGTTTCCGGCGCTGTCTCGCTGCCGGCGTGGGCTGAAGATCCGACCACAACTCCGCCGGCAGCACCTCCGGTCGTCAAGACGAAACAGGCGCGGCTCGATCAGCTGTTTGCCGATCTCAAGCGCGAACGCAATGAAAAGGCCGCCGAGCGCATCGCCGGACGGATCGGCAGCGAGTGGTCCCAGTCGGGCAGCGCCTCTATCGACCTGATGATGCAATGGTCGCAGAAGGCGATCGAAACCCAGAAATTCGATGTTGCACTCGATTTCCTCGATCAGGTGGTGACTTTGCAGCCGACCTATGCGGAAGGCTGGAACCGGCGCGCCACTGTTCATTTCATGATGAAGAACTACGGGAAGTCGATGGCGGACATCGACCGCACTCTGCAGCTCGAACCACGCCATTTCGGCGCGCTTTCGGGCGTGGCTCAGATCATGGCCGAAACCGGCCACAAGCAGTCGGCACTTGAGGCCTGGCAGCGCGTGCTCGCCATCTACCCAATGATGCGCAGCGCCCAGGACCAGGTCGCCGCACTTTCCGAGGAGCTTGCCGGCGAAGGCATTTGAGACCAGTAAGGGAATAGGGGAATAGGGGAGTAATGCAGTATGTGAGTGGTGTAGATTGCACTGTGGAACGCATGCCCCTACTCCCCTACTCCCCTACTCCCCTACTCCCCTACTCCCCTACTCCCCTACTCCCCTACTCCCCTACTCCCCTATAGGCCCGATCTATGCCGTTTGCTTCCGTGACGAGTTTCTCCACAAGGGCGGCGGCCGGCATCTCCCGCAGCTTCGCGACGCCCTGCCCGGCCCAAATAGGCAAGAAGTCAGCCCGCTTGCTTTCATCCTTTGCCATCGAAAGCGGCATGACCAGACTCGCCTGCAGCGGAAACGCCAACGCTGCATCTTCCTCACCAGCCATTTCCATCACAAACCGGTTGCGCACCACGCGCGCTGGGCGGCCAGTGAAGCAGCGAGTCACCGACGTGCTCTCGTCGTTGGCCGAGCGCAATGCTTCGCGATAGACTGGCTGCACATTGGCTTCAGGACAGGCCAGGAAAGCCGTGCCGATCTGCACACCAGATGCACCAAGTGCAAAGCTGGCAGCAATGCCGCGACCGTCGAAGATACCGCCAGCGGCAATTACAGGCACCCGCACGGCATCAACAATCTGCGGTACGAGTGCCACAGTGCCGGCTGTGCCGATAGCAGGGTCGCCAGTGAATGTGCCGCGATGCCCACCCGCCTCGTATCCCTGGGCGATAATGGCGTCCACCCCTCCTGCCTCAAGCTGGCGCGCTTCCGAGACGGTGGTGGCCGAACATAAGACAGTACAGCCGGCCGTCTTCAACTGCTGCACAATTGCGGTGTCGGGTAGACCGAAGTGGAAGCTGACCACCTTGGGGCGCAGCTCGAGCACAATTTCGAGACGCTCACGATCGAAGGTGGGGAAGGGCTCGCCCGGCTCGGGCACCGGTCCGAGGCCGACCTCCTCATAGCAGCCGCGAAGGCGGTCTCGCATACTTTGGGCTGCCGCATCATCGTGTATCGGCGCCGGGTGCGCAAAGAAGTTGACGTTGATCGGACGATTGGTGGCGTGCTGTGTCGCCGTGAGCTGCTCGCGGATAGCCGCCGCAGGCAGAATGCCGCATCCGAGCGAGCCAAGCGCCCCGGCATTGCTGACTGCCGCCGCCAGTTCCGGCGTGGTGATGCCGCTCATCGGCGCCTGGATTATCGGGTGCTCTATGCCGAGGAGTTCCAGAAGATCAGTGCGCATCCACATTGGATCACCCTCCTCTTTCTCCCAGGAGAGATTACCTTAACTGACTTCCAGCTCAAGTCGGATAGGGCATTCGAACCGCTTCACGGCCGGCCACAGGCTGATGCAAGCTGGCGGAATTCGGCGTCTATCCTAACCCGACTGCCGTCGATGCGCCCGGCTGGCGCCGTGTTTACGACGCGCGATGCAGCCGGCCTATCCGGCAGCCGCGGCCGACATTAGCGGCCGACTTCCGATCCGACATAGGCGATGCGCAACATGTTGGTCGAGCCCGGCGTCCTCAGCGGCACGCCGGCCGTGATGATGACGCGGTCGCCCGGCTTGCCGAAACCTTCATCGAAGGCGATGCGGCAGGCGCGGTCGACCATGTCGTCGAGGTCGATGGCGTCGGGGGAAACGACGCAATGCGTGCCCCACAACAGCGACAGCCGCCGCGCCGTGTTGAGGATCGGCGACAGCGCCACGATCGGCACTTGCGGCCGCTCGCGCGCGGCGCGCAAGCCGGTCGTGCCGGACGCGGTATAGGTGATGATCGCTGACAGCTTCAGCGTCTCGGCTATTTCGCGGGCGGCGAGCGAGATCGCGTCGGCGCCGGTCGCTTCCGGTTCCGAGCGCTGCGCGTTGATGATGCCGGCATAGGTCGGGTCGGTTTCGACCTTGGTGGCGATCCGGTTCATCATCGCCACCGCTTCGACCGGGTAGGCGCCGGCGGCGGACTCCGCCGAAAGCATGATCGCGTCGGCGCCTTCAAACACGGCGATCGAGACGTCCGAGACTTCGGCGCGGGTCGGCACCGGCGCGGTGATCATCGATTCCAGCATCTGCGTGGCAACTACCACAGGCTTGCCGGCGCGGCGGGCGGCGCGGGTGATCTGCTTCTGAATGCCAGGCACGGCTTCGAGAGGCATCTCGACGCCGAGATCGCCGCGGGCGACCATCAGCGCATCCGAAAGCTCGATGATCTCGGCCAGCCGGGCGACGGCCTGCGGCTTTTCGATCTTGGCCATGATCAGTGCCCGGCCGCGTGCGATCTTGCGCGCCTCGGCCAGGTCCTCGGGCCGCTGCACGAAGGACAGCGCCACCCAGTCGACGCCGGTCGCCAGAACCGCGTCGAGATCCCGGCGGTCCTTTTCCGTCAGCGCGCCGACCGGCAGGTCGGTGTCGGGCAGGCTGACGCCCTTCTTGTCGGAAATGGTGGTGCCGGCGACGACGGTGCAGACGATCGCCTTGCCGTTGCTGCTGACCGCCTTGAGCTCGAGCTTGCCGTCGTCGATCAGCAGGCGATGACCAGCCTCGACCGAACGCAGGATTTCGGGATGCGGCAGGTAGACCCTCGTCGAATTGCCGGGCTCGGGATTGTCGTCGAGCGTGAAGGTCTGACCGACGGTCAGCACCTCTTTGCCGTTGGCGAACTTGCCGACGCGCAGCTTTGGCCCTTGCAGGTCGGCGAGAACGCCGATCGGCCGGCCGACCGCCTCCTCGACGGCACGAATGCGGCCGACAAGCGTACGCATCAATTCATGGTCGGTGTGGCTCATATTGATGCGGAACACGTCGGCGCCGGCTTCGAACAGCTTCTTCAGCATCTCCTCGGACGAGGAGGCCGGACCGATGGTGGCGAGGATCTTGACCTTGCGGCTGCGTCTCATTGACTGTTTGTTCCCGGGGCGGCTGGAGCGCCATCCGTTGCGGGCTCGTCAGTCAGCTGGACCATCCAGCTTGCCTGCTCGCCCGTGTCATATTCCTGGAATCCGGCGCGCTGAAAGCCCCGGGCGACGCAATCGGTAACGCCGGCGATCTTGAACTCTTTTTCGGCCACGCACATGTTGATCGGGCCATCCCAGCGTCCGCCGCGCTCGGCGTCTTCTGCATAAAGATAGTAAAACCTTGATGACAACGGTCCCTCGATCAGCGTCTTGCAGCTCGATCCTTCGATGTGCCACCAGCCTTCGGTGATCCAGCCGGCCTTGGCGCGATAGCCGATGCCGACACCGACCAGGTTCTGCGTGGCGTTGCAGACCCGGAAATCGGCCCGTGCCGGCGAGGCCGAAATCACCGCGAAAAGGCCCATGGCCGGTATCAGGAGCGGCATGGCCAAGGCGTGGCGCACACGCAGCCTGCCGGCGAAACCCATCCTGAAACCCCTCAAGAACCACATTTGCATCTCTCAACGCCCCTTTTCGGAAAAGTCCGTACGCATGTCAACGCGCCGATCTGTCCAATTCCAATCGATTTAGAAGGCTCTGGCGCGCTTGCGGTCGCCCCTGCTCAGTTTTTTGGCAGAAACCGTGGCCAAACAACGGCATTGCGCAAGCGTTCTCTTCGTGGAATGACGATACCACCCTCCCCGAAAGCCAGCGAACAGACCTTTCCCGCCAATGACCCGATCCACAGTTTTCGCGCCTTTCGATATAGTCGAAGGCGATCGCAAGCGCGGCATGGTGCTTCTGGCCGATCACGCCCGCCGCGACCTGCCGGAGGAGTATGGCAGTCTCGGCCTGCCGGCGGCGGAGTTCGACCGCCACATCGCCTACGACATCGGCGTCGAGACTGTAACCCGCGAACTCGCAAGTCTGCTCGGCGTTCCGGCGGTGCTTGCCAATTTTTCGCGACTGCTGATCGACCCCAATCGCGGCGAGGACGATCCAACACTGATTCGGCAGCTCTATGACGGAACCGTCATCCCGGGAAATTACCCCATCGCGCCGGAGGAGCGCGAAAGGCGGCTGGACCGCTTTTACCGCCCCTATCATGATGCCGTCGGCGCCATGATCGCCTCTGTGGCGCGAGCATCCGCGCAGGCACCCTTCATCTTTTCGGTGCATTCCTTCACACCGACCATGCAGGGATTCGTGCGGCCGTGGCACGTCGGCATATTGTGGGACCTGGACGACCGCGTTGCGCGGCCGCTGATCGACATGCTCGCCGAGGACAAGAGCCTCATCGTCGGCGACAACGAACCCTATGACGGCGCACTGCGCGGCGATACCATGTTCAGGCACGCCATCGTCAACGGCTTTGCCCATGCGCTGCTCGAGGTCCGCCAGGACCTGATCGCCGACCGCAAGGGTGCCCTCGCCTGGGCCGAACGGCTGGCGCTGATCGTTGACGCGATAGATCGACGTGCCGATATACATGCGGTGAAAATATTCGGCTCTCGCACCGGGCCGGTATGATGAGGCCCAAGGGAGGCCAACATGACATGACCGAACTCAGCGACGAACAAAAGCGCGATTTCGAAGCCGCTGCCTTCCGCCGGCTGGTCGCGCATCTGCGCGAGCGTTCCGACGTACAGAACATCGACTTGATGAACCTCGCCGGCTTCTGCCGCAACTGCCTGTCCAACTGGTACCGCGATGCGGCGCAAGCCGAAGGTGTCGAACTCAGCAAGGACCGGTCGCGCGAGATCATCTACGGCATGCCCTATGCCGAGTGGCAGGCACGGAACCAGATCGAGGCCTCCGACGCCAAGAAGGCCGAGTTCGAGGCAAGACGCCCTAGGGATCACTAGGGGGACGCCGTGCCTAAGATTGACGTTGCCGACGTGCCCGGACGCAAGGGCTCATCCTATCCACCGCCGTTCGATGCACCCTGTGCCGAACGCGTGCGGCAGCGGCTAGGCAACGCAGGCGGGCTCACCGACTTCGGCATCAATCTCATGCGCCTGCCGCCGGGCAACTGGTCGAGCCAGCGCCACTGGCATTCGCACGAAGACGAATTCGTCTACGTGCTTGAAGGCGAGCTGACGCTCGTCGAAGATGCCGGCGAGACGGTGCTGCGCGCCGGTGATTGCGCGGCCTTTCCGAAAGGATCAGGCAACGGCCATCACATGATCAATAAATCGGGCGCGATGGCGATCTATCTCGAAGTCGGTTCGCGCTGGCCCGACGACGTCGCCACCTGCTCCGACATCGACATGATGAGCACCAACGCTGACGGCCGGTTTGTGCACAAGGATGGCGCGCCTTATCCCGAGCCGTAGGGATTTCGGAGTGGACCGCCGAGATGGTTGGCCGACGCGAGAGGACGTAGCGTCTGGTCCAAGCACTTTCGGCGAAGAGCGCTTGACTGTGAATTGAATCGATCTAATTTGCCGCGCAACGCCATTTCCGGACCGGATTCTACCCGATGGACGCGCAGAAAATCACGCAGATCGCGATTCGTGGACGCTGGGCAGTGGCCGGCATCTTCCTCGCCAACGGCTTTTTGACCGGCAGTTGGGCGCCGCAGATCCCGGTGTTCCTGACGCGACTCGACATTTCGAAGTTCACGCTCGGCTTGCTGATTCTGTTGTTCGGTGCCGGCGCCGTCACCGCCATGACCTGGTGCGGCCATCTGATCTCGAAGCATGGCTCGCGCACGGTGCTGCGCTGGTTCGGACTTGCCGGCAGCTTCGGCCTTTTGGTTGTGGCTCTGGCCCCCAACGTGCCCCTTGCGGCCGTCGCCATGTTCATCTTCGGCGGTTCGATCGGCGGAATGGACGTCGCCATGAATGCCAATGCAGTGGCAGTCGAACGGCGGCTGTCCCGTGCCATCATGTCGTCCTCGCACGGCTTCTGGAGCCTTGGCGGTTTCGCTGGCGGCGCTTTGGGCGGTTTCGCCATCCAGAACTACGGTCACCTCGCCCATGCGACAGTGGTGACGGCTCTTGCCTTTGCCGTAATCGCTGTAGCGGTCCGCTACCTGATCGCCGAGGACAAGCACCCGGTCGCCGAGCACCACAAATTCGCGCTGCCGGCAAACCCGCTGGTCTATCTGGTTGGGCTGATGGCGCTGCTGACGATGATCTCCGAAGGTGCGGTACTCGACTGGGCGGCGCTGTATCTCAGGCAGGAGCTCGGCGCCGATCTTGCCATCGCAGGCCTGGCCTATGCCGCCTTTTCCGGAGTCATGGCCATCATGCGCTTTCTCGGCGATGGCGTCCGCAACCGTTTCGGTGCCGTTACGACGTTGCGCGCCTCGGCCCTTGCCGCTGCTGCCGGCATGCTGGTGGCCGGGCTGGCTCCCTCGCCTTGGCTGGCCATTGCCGCCTTTGCCTTCTGCGGCCTCGGCATTGCCAACATGGTGCCGATCATCTTTTCGGCCGCCGGCAACCAGGAGGGCATGGCGTCCGGCACCGGCATGAGCGTCGTCACCACAATGGGTTACTCAGGCATTCTGGTGGCGCCGTCGGCGATTGGCTTCATCGCCGAGCACTCGAGCTTCGGCCCGATCTTGGTCGCTCTGTCCGGGCTGCTGGTCGTCGTGCTGTTGATGGCCGGCCTCGCTCACCGCGCCGAATTCGCTGCCGAGCCCGCACCGGCCGAATAGCGCTTGAACTCTTCGTAGAGGAAATCCGCCACGCGGCGGATGCGCACGCTGGTGCGCACGTCGCGATGCATGGCCAGCCACACCGGCAGCGTCGGCAGCGGGAGACCCGGCAGCACTGTCTCGACCAGCGGATCACGGTCGGCGAGCGGCTCCTGGCCAAAGCCGATGCCGTTTCCCGCCCGCACCGCTTCCCACAGCACGATCTGATTATCGGTCCTGAAGCGGAAGGCATTGCGGGCGAGCGGGACGCCGAACTGGGCGAAGCCGCGAATGATCTCATCGCTGCGGTCGAAGCCGACCAGATCATGGCCGGCAAGATCGCGGGCCTCGCGCGGACGGCCACGCCGGTCGAGGTAGGATTTTGCCGCGCAGGCGCGGAGCGGAATGTCGGTCACCTTGCGCGCGACCAGTTCATTCTGCGCCGGCTTGACCATGCGGATGGCGATATCGGCGTCGCGACGCAGCAGATTCTCGACCTGGTTCGAGGCGACGATCTCGACTTCGATGCCCGGCTCCTCGAACCCAAGCCTCGCTGTGATTTCCGGCAGCACATAGGCCGCCACCACTTCGCTGGCGGCAATGCGCACCGTACCCTCTATCGCCTCGACCGATCCCAGCGCCAGCAGCGAAAAGGCGCTCGCCTGCTCGCTCACCGCGCGGCCCCGTTCAAAGAGCGTGCTGCCCGCTTCCGTGAGCGCATAGCCACGCCGCCCGCGCCGGAACAGGGTGACGCCGAGCGCCTGTTCCAGCTCGGCGATGTGGCGGCCGAGCGTCGGCTGGCTTGCGGCAAGTTTTCGTGCGGCCGCCGACAGGCTGCCGGTCTCCGCCACGGTGACGAAACTCTTGATCAGGTTCCAGTCAATATCCATTCAAAATTGAATATCATATCGCCAATCGTAGTCAATTTTCATTCGTTTGCGAAGAGACAATATTGGCGTCGTAACGCAACACGGAGACGAACAATGACCACGATCGCAATTCTCGGCGCCAATGGCCGCCTCGGCCGCACGGTCGCCAAGGCCTTCATCGATGCCGGCTACGACGTCCGCGCTGTCACCCGCAGCGGCAAGGTGCCGGCCGAGCTCAAAGGCGCTACGGCGATCGCCGGCGACGCGCTCGACCGTGCTGCGCTGATCCGCGCGACCGAAAGCGTCGATATCATTTTCAACGGCCTCAACCCGCTCTACACCGACTGGAGCAAATGCCTGCCGATGGCCGAGAATGTGATGGCTGCCTGCCGGGCGAACGGCGCGCTGCATCTCTTCCCGGGCACCGTCTACAATTACGGCTCGCAAATGCCGGCGGTGATCGCCGAAGACACGCCGTTTCGCCCGACGACGGAAAAGGGCCGTATCCGCGTCGCCATGGAGGACCTGTTTCGCCGCGAGGCTGATGCAGGTCGAGTGCGCACGATCCTGCTGCGCGCTGGTGATTTCTTCGGCGGCACCGGCAGCGGATCGTGGTTCGATCTGGTTGTTGCCGCCAAGATGACCAAGGGCGTCTATACCGCCCCAGGGCCGGTCGATCTCGTGCATGAATGGGCCTATTTACCCGACCTGGCCAAGACCTTCGTCGGGCTGGCTGACAATCTCGACAAGCTCGGCTTCTACGAGGCGCTGAACTTTCCTGGCCATGCGGTGACCGACCTGCAGCTCAAGGCGGCCGCCGAGAAGGCGCTCGGGCGCTCGCTGAAACTGACGTCGATGCCGTGGTGGGTGCTGCGCGCCGGCAGCCCGTTCGTGGCGATGTGGCGCGAGATCGTTTCGATGTCCTATCTCCGCTTCGAGCCGCACCGGCTGGTTTCAGGCAGGCTGGAAAGCGTGATCGGTACGATCCCGCACACGCCGCTGGAAAATGCAGTGTCGGAAGCGCTTGAGGATATCGGCATCGCCACGATCAAGACGACGCAAAAAGCTGCCCAACAAGGAACTTAAAAAAGGCGGATGGCCTGATGGTCATCCGCCGCTGTTCGGGAGGAAGGTTGCGCTCAGATCCGGCCCATCAACAGCAGCACCAGGACAACGATCAGGATGACGCCGACGATGCCGGATGGTCCGTAACCCCAGGACCGGGAATGCGGCCATGCCGGAACCGCGCCGATCAGAATAAGAATAAGGATAATGATGAGAATGGTGCTGATCGTCATCTGAAAATCCTCGCTTTGAGGTTGCAATGACGGAACAATGCAGAAGGCCGCCCATTGTTCCCGGGCGGCCTTTGCTTGATCAGGACGGCGATCCGGACTCTATTCGGCGGCCTTCGGGAAGGCGATCGCCGGTTCGGCACCCAGATCGGCGTCCAGGCCTTTCGACGGGATTTCGGCCTTTCGACGCCCCAACAGGCGACTGAACCAGCCACGACGCGCACCGGGTTTGACCTTGGCGCGAGTGAACACCATCAGCATCGACGGCGTCACCACCAGCGTCAGCACGGTGGCGAAGGACAGCCCGAAGACGATCGCCGAAGACAGCGAAATCCACCATTGCGTCGACGGCGCGTTGATCGTCGTCTCGTGATGGAAGATTTCGAGGCCGAGGCCGAAAGCAATCGGCAGCACGCCGAGGATCGCCGACACCGCCGTCAGCACCACCGGACGGGCACGTTCGCGGCAGGTCTGTAGAACGGCTTCGTATTTGTCCCAGCCCTCTTCGCGCAACCGGTCATAGGTGTCGATCAGCACGATGTTGTTGTTCACCACCACCCCGGCCAGCGCGATGACACCGATGCCCGACATGACGATGCCGAATGCCTCTCCCGTCAGCAGCAGCCCGAGGAACACGCCGATCGTCGCCATGACCACGCAGGACAGCACCAGCCAGACGCTGGTGAACTTGTTGAACTGCGCCAGAAGCACGATGAAGATCAGGAAGATCGCCGCACCGAAGGCTTTGCTGAGGAAGGCGCCGGCCTCTGCGCTGTCCTCATTCGAACCGGCAAGCTTCCAGCGAATGCCGCTGCCGAGGTTCATGTCGGCGACAGCTTTGGTGACCTCCTGCTGGACGGCAGCCACCTGGGCGCCGGCAGCGACGTTGGCCTGGACGACGACCGTTCGCGCACCGTCGATGCGGTTGAGGATACCGACCGTCGGCTCCGGCTTGCGCACGACGAAGTTCGAGATCGGCACCGAGCCTTGCGCGGTCTGCACCCTGAGTTCGTCGAGCGTCGACAGCGTGCGCCGATCCTCGGGCAGGCGCAGCCTGATGTCGACTGCATCGTCGGCGCCGGCGGGCCGGTACTCGCTGAGCTTCAGCCCGTTGGTCACCAGTTGCACCACCGTCCCGACCGCGGTCGGGCTGATGCCGTACTGCGCCGCCTTGGCGCGATCGACCTCGAGCGCCCAGTCGACGCCGGGCGGCGCCAGACCGTCGGAAATATCGATGACGCCGGGCACCTTGGCAATGCGCGCGGCGACGGCGCGGGCCTTGTCGTCAAGGCCCTTCGGATCGACGGCCGAAAGCCTGATCTGGATCGGCTTGCCGGTAGGCGGGCCGGCTTCCGGCACGCGAACCTCGACGTCGACGCCGGGAATGCCGGCCATAACGCCGCGCAGTTCGTCCAGGATTGAGTTCGCCGATTTACGCTCGCGCCAGTCGACGAATTCGTACTGGATCACGCCAACCACGTCTTCCGGAACATCCTGGCCGCCGCTCTGCGTCTTGCCGACACGGGTATAGACAGACTTCACGCCCGGCCAACCGAGCAGCCGATTTTCCGCGGTCTTGGTGGCCGCGTCCATTTCGGCAAGCGAAAGATTGCCGCGGGCGTGGACATAGAGCAGGCCGTAGTCAGGCTCGACATTCGGGAAGAATTCGACGCCGGCGCCGAATTTCGAATAGGCGTAGCCGACGCCGAACAACAGCGCCACAGTGAGGACAAGCACGGTGATGGGATAATGCACCGCCTGCTTGACCACGGCCATGTACCAGCCGTCGCGATTGTCGTCGGGGTGATGGGCCGGCGCCTTGGCAAATATCGCGCCCAGCGTCGGCGCGAAGACCAGCGCATAGAGCATCGAGGCCGAGAGCGTCACGATCAGCGTGATCGGCATGTATTTCATGAAGTCGCCGATAATGCCCGGCCAGAACAGCAGCGGCGAGAAGGCGGCAATGCGCGTCATCGTCGCCGCGATGACCGGGCCGGCCATGCGCTTGGCGGCAAGCGCGAACGCTTGCTCCTTCGGCATGCCCTCGCTCATGCGTCGCTCGGCGAATTCGGTGACGATGATGGCGTCGTCGACCAGCATGCCGACCGCCAGGATGAGGCTGAACAGCACGATCATGTTGATCGTGTAGCCCATCATTGCCAGCAACAGGATGCCGATCAGGAAGGACGAGGGGATGGCCAATCCGATCAGCAACGAGGCACGGCCAGACAGCGCGTAGAGAATGACGATGAACACCAGGATCACGGCGATCATCACGTGGTTCTGCAAATCGCCGAGCAACTGGTTCACGAAGACGGACTTGTCTTGCGTGTAGGTGACGTGCATGCCCTCCGGCATCGTCTTGATGAAGGCGTCGGACACCTCCCTGACCTTGCCAATCGTATCGATCAGGTTGGAGCCGATGCGCTTCTTCACCTCGATGGCGATCGCCGGCTTGCCGTCGAGGCGGGTAACCGTCTCGGCGTCCTTGAAGGTCGAGCGGATGGTGGCGATGTCCTTGGCCTGCACCACCGCATTGGGGCCGGCGACGACCGGCAGCGCCGCCACATCCTCTGGCGTCTCGATAAGCGACGGCACCTTGACCGCGTATTTGCCCTCGGATCCTTCGATGTTGCCGGCGGCGACAAGACTGTTGGAAGCGCCGACCGCACCGATCAACTGGTCGAGCTGCAGCCCGTAGGAAGACAGCTTCATCGGATCGATGACCACTTCGACGAGGTCGTCGCGCGCACCCTGCAGCGAGCCCTCGAGCACGCCAGGCACTTCCTCGATGCGGTCGCGCAGCTCGCGCGCCGCCGCCGTCAGCACGCGCTCGGGCACCTCGCCCGACAGCGTCACGACCAGGACGGGGAACTCGGAGATGTTGACCTCGGAGACCACGGGCTCCTCAGCCGCTTGCGGCAGGTCGGCCTTGCCGTCCTGCACCTTGCTGCGTGTGTCCTGCAGCGCGGTGGCGAGGTCCGTCTGTGGCTGGAATTCGACCAGCACATAACCGCCGCCCTGGAAGGCGGCCGACCGCATCTCCTTCAGGCCCTTCAGGCTCTTCAGCTTGGCTTCCATCGGCCGCAGCAGGAGGCGTTCGGAGTCTTCCGGCGAGATACCCTGGTAGATCAGGCTGACATACATCATCGGAATCGGAACGTCGGGTTCCGCTTCCTTCGGCGTCGACTGGTAGGCGACCGCACCGGCAAGAATGAGAAAGACCAGGACCGCAATGGTCAGCCGGGCATTGCTGATAGCAAGTTTGACGATGTCCATGATTACTGCGTCCCGGCCGTCGCTTCGCCCAACAGCTTTTGGATGGTCGCCTGGTCGGCTGCGACCGGCTTGACCACCTCGCCTTCCTTCACCAGCTCCTGGCCGGCGACGATGATGCGGGCGTCGGCCGCAATGCCGCCGAGCACCAGGCCGGTTGGCGTGTCGTCGACCAGATCGATCGGGAAGAACACGACCTTGTCATCCCTGTCGACGGCGCGGATGCCGAGGTCGCCCTTGTCGCCGAGCGTCACCACCGATCGCGGCAGCATCACGGCGTCGGTCGGCTGGGCGCTGAGCGCAATTTCTGCCGTCATGCCGGCCGGTACGGACCCATCGGCGTTGGGGATGGCGACTTCGACCCGAAAGGTACGGGTTGCCGAAGATGCATCCCGGCTGATGTAGCGCACCGTACCCTTGACGGTCTGGCCACTGACCAGGCGCACATTGGCTTCGTCACCGATCTTCAGATAGCCGAGATCGCGTTCGCTGACTTCGCCGCGGGCGATCACCGGATCGAGCTTGAGAATGGTCGCCACCTCGCCGCCCTGCATGACGGAACTGCCAAGCTCCACCGGCACCCGGTCGATGACGCCGTCGAAGGGCGCCTTCACCTCGTTGCGGTCGAGCTCAGCTCGCGCGGCGTCCAGTTGCGACTTGGCCAGCGTCAGGTTGGAACGGGCCGTATCGAGCTGCAGCTTGGGCAGATTGCCGGTTTTCATCAGCCGCAGGGCCGCAGCCAGCTCGGCCTCACGTTGCACGACAAGCTGCTTGGCGTTGTCGACCGCCGAGATCTTTTCCTCGGCGGCAAGCATCAGGATGAGGTCGCCGGTCTTGACGTGCTGACCCTGCTTGACCGGCAGCTTGTCGATGACGCCGGCGACGCGTGTCGCCAGGACGGCGCGCTTGTCGGCTTCGGTCAGTCCGGAAATGCGGATAGCGCGTGCATAGGTGCGCCGCGGCGGGGTTATGATCGCGACCGTGCGTAACGGCGCCTTGGGCTGTTCCGCCTCGGCAGTCCCCGGCTTGGCAGCCCCCTGTTTGCCAGTTTGGGGCTTGCCTGCGTCGGCTGCCTTGGGCTGCTCGACCTCTCCTGCCTTGGGCTTGTTGTCGGCGGACGCGCTGCCGACGGACGAGAACTCGCCTGTCGCCATCCAGCCAGCGAACCCGATGAGCACAACAATGGCTGCAAGCTTGTGAAACCTGAATTTCGGCATCGTCATTTTTTCCAGTGCGCGGGGTTCGGCCAGGCCGCATCTTCTACTTGGGGCGCGTCGCCGATATGGGTGCGCGCGAGGCCGTATTCAAATTGCCGTGATCGGCGAAGCGCGCTTCTACCTCAAAGTTGCATCGCAATATAGTCAGAAAAGTTGATGGGTTGTTGCTTTGTCCGCAAAGATGCGGCTGCAGCATCGGCTGTTGATCGCCAAAACAGCAGTATGGCAGCAAGTGTCAGGATGATTGGACAGATTGCGAATGCCATCTGCTTGCGAAGCAGCTAGGCCGGACGGCGGGCAGCCTCGGGCTGCTTGCGCGCCGCAAGAAATTCCTTGACCCGCCGGCCCGGCGCCGGCCCGCGCACCGGCTTCAAGCCGTCGTCGAGTTCGCCGGACAGATCGATCGTCGGCCGCTTGCCGACGGCGTCATAATTTTCTTCCAGCCAATCACTGGCTGCGGTGCGGCCGAGGTCGCGCAGATAGACAAGGAACGCCCATTCGGCATTGACCTTGGACGATGCCGACAGATCCTTGAACGCTTCGTCGGCATCGATGCGGTGCATGCGGATGTCGCGATATTCGCCGTGCGGCAATCGGCCGGCGGCGATCAGTTCCTTGACGAAGGCGATCGAGCGGAATTCGCGCAACAGCCCGGCATTGAAGGTAATCTCGTCGATGCGGTTCTGGATCTCATTGGCGCTCTTCGGCGTCCCCTCGCGGACCACCGGATTGATCTGCACCAAAAGCACGTCCTCGGTGGCCGCCGTCTTGAAGAACGGGAACAGTGCCGGGTTGCCGCCATAACCGCCATCCCAATAGGGCACGCCCTTGATCTCGACGGCACGGAACAATTGCGGCAAGCAGGCCGACGCCATCACCGTGTCGAGGTCGATCTCGCCGTCCGAGAAGACCCGCAACTGGCCGGTCTCGACATTGGTAGCGGAAATGAACAGTTCAATCGACTTGCAGGCGCGCACATTGTCGAAATCGATCTCACGTTCGACCACGTCGCGCAGCGGATTGATTGCGAGCGGATTGGCGACATAGGGCGAAAATACCCGAGACATCGTATCGAACAGGAAATAGCCGGGCGTGTTCTCGATCGACCAATTGCCCCAGGCGACGTCCCAGGGCATGCGCTGTACCGGGCTGAAGCGGCCCTTTGCCGCCACCGCACGCCAGAAATCGTCGAGCTTCCGCCGCGCGCCCTCGACACCGCCGCGGACAAAGCCGTCGGCCAGCGCCACGGCATTCATGGCGCCGGCGCTGGTGCCCGAAACCGCCGTTATGTCGAGGCGCCCGTCCTCGAGCAGCCGATCGAGCACGCCCCAGGAAAACGCCCCGTGCGAGCCGCCGCCTTGCAGCGCGACATTGATCTTCTTTGGCTCTTCCGCCTTGCCGTTTTTCGGCATGGCGTGGCCCTTGACCGCTGGAAGCCTCACTGAGCGGTCCAGCCGCCGTCGACAGAGATGTGCGTGCCGTTGATCTGCGCCGCCGCATCCGAGCATAGGAACACTGCGGCCGCCGCAACCTGCTCGACGGTGACGAACTCCTTGGTCGGCTGCTTTTCGAGCATGACCTCACGGACCACCGTCTCGCGGTCCATCTTGTTGGCCTTCATCTGGTCGGGGATCTGCGCCTCGACCAGCGGCGTCAGCACATAGCCCGGACAAATGGCATTACAGGTGATCTTGTCGCGCGCCAGCTCCAGGGCGACAGTCTTGGTCAAGCCCATAATGCCATGCTTGGCCGAGACATAGGCCGACTTGAACGGCGAGGCGACAAGGCCGTGGGCCGAGGCGACGTTGACGATCCGGCCGCCACCAGCCTGTTTCATCAACGGGATGGCGGCTGCGATGGTGTGGAAGGCCGATGACAGGTTGATGGCGATGATCGCATCCCATTTCTCGATCGGGAAGCTTTCGACCGGCGCGACATGCTGGATGCCGGCGTTGTTGACCAGGATGTCGACCGAGCCGAATGCCTCGGCTGCCTTCGCCACCAAAGCCCGGCACTCGGCCGGCTTCGACATGTCGGCCTTGACGTAGACGGTCTTCACCTCGTGGTGCTTCGCGATCGCGTCGGCGATGGCGTGATCGTCGGCGGTGTCGGAAAAGGAATTGACGACAACGTTGCAGCCTTCGGCCGCGAGCGCGTGGGCAATGGCCAGGCCGATGCCCGAGGTGGAACCGGTGACGATGGCGGTTTTTCTGGCGGTCAAGGCGGCTTTATTCCTTTCGAGGCGGGCTCCCGTGGAACCATGCTGCACTGCAACATATAGGCTCTCTGTCACCCAAGAACAGCGGATGTGTGGAGCAATGACATGAAATTTTTGTCATGTAGACCGCTCTCGTCCCGATGAGAGAGGTGTCCGGCACCGGCTGTTGCGACCGGTTTTCGCAAGTACGCGAGGGAAAAATCCTCAGGCGACGAGGTCTGGGACCGGCCCGATATAGCGCGACTGCGGCCGGATCAGCCGTCCGCTCGTCTGCTGCTCGCGCGCATGGGCAATCCAGCCGGCGACGCGCCCGGCAGCAAAGACGTTGGTGAACGCCTCTTTCGGAAAGCCCGCCGCTTCCAGCAGGAGCGCTGTGAAGAACTCGACATTGGTCTGGAGCGAGCGCGACGGCTTGGCGATGCGGAGCACTTCGAGCGCCGCCTGCTCCACGCTTTCGGCAAAGGCCAGCCGGTGGCCGGCTTCGCCCTTGGCGCCGAGCTGCCGCACCACCGCTTTCAGCACGTCGGCACGCGGATCGCGCACGCGATAGATGCGATGCCCGAAGCCCATGATGCGGCGGCCGCGCGCGATCTCGTCGCGCAGCCAGCGGGCGGCGTCGCCATTCGCCTCGATCGCATCCAGCATCTCGATCACCGGACCTGGCGCGCCGCCATGCAGCGGCCCCTTGAGCGCTCCGAGCCCGGCCAGCACCGCCGAAGTAAGCCCGGCCTGCGTCGAGGCGACCACGCGCGTGGCGAAAGTCGATGCGTTGAGGCCGTGGTCGCTAACCGTCACGAGATAGGCATCGAGCGCCTTCGCCAATTTAGGCGAGGCCGCAATGCCGGTCAGCATCCGCAGCATGTCGGCGGCATGATCGGCCTTGCTATCGGGCGCAATCGGGCTGTCGCCGCGCTGCAGGCGCAGCAAGGCCGGCGTCAGCACGGCAGGTGCCGCAACCAGCCGCAGCGCGTCCGGCAATTTGTCGCCGTCCGGCAGCAGGGCAATGCCGGCGCGCATTGCGCTGTAGATATCGAGGGATGCGAGAAACGGCAGCAAGGGTTTGATCTGCTCGAACACTTCGCTGCGCGCCCGACCGATCGCGTTCGCCAGCTCCTTGTCGCCGGGAAGATCGTCGAAAAAGCCGTCGAACAGCAGATGAACCACCTCGGCGTATTTCCAGCGGCCTGCCAGTTCGGGCAACGAATGGCCCCGGATGGTCAGGCGGCCACCAAGACCGTCAACATCGGAGAGCACCGTTTCCGCCGCCACCACATCATCGAGCCCATTCGCCATTGGTTTTCTCCTTGACCCTTTCCGGGTGGAAGATAAGGGTTGGTGACTGGACCATCAATCTTGATCAACTGAATCAATATGCCAAGGCTGACATGACGGAGTGGCTGACGCGGGACGAAGCCCTGGAGCGTCTCAAGGTGCGCGCCCAGACCCTTTATGCCTATGTCAGCCGCGGACGCATCGGCGTGCGGCCGGACCGGGCGGATCCACGCCGCAGCCAGTATCGCGCCGACGACATCGCGGCGCTGGCGAGCCGCCGGGCTCGTGGCCGAAATCCCCAGGCAATCGCCGAAAGTGCAATTGCCTGGGGTGAGCCGGCGATCGCCACCACGATCTCGACCGTTTTGCATGGCCGCCTTGTCTATCGCGGCCAGGATGCGGTTGCTCTCTGCGAGGCTGCCACGCTGGAGCAGACGGCAAACCTGCTTTGGGCATCTGACGCAGCAGTGTCGTTCGTCTCGGCGAGCCGCCATGGCAACAGCGCAACTGGCCGGCCGGCTGCCTTCGCGGAATTGGCCGCGTTGGCGGCCAACGGCCGGCCTTCGCTCGGCCGAAGATCGGCTTCGCTCAACCACGATGCGGCCGGCGCCATCGCCGCTTTGGCGCAGGCGCTCGGCGCGATTCCCGGAACTGGTGCCGCGCACGAAAGGTTGGCGCGGGGATGGTCGCTCGATGCGGCCGGCGCAGACTTGATCCGCCGCTCACTGGTGCTGTTGGCCGATCACGAATTGAACGCATCGACCTTCGCCGCACGGGTCGCCGCGTCCACCGGCGCACCTGTTTCGGCCTGCCTGCTTGCCGGCCTCGCCACGCTCTCCGGGCCGCGTCATGGCGGCGCCGCGGAGGCGGTCATGATGCTGGCGGAAGATGCGCAGAGATTGGGGCCGGATGCGGCTGTCGGACGCTGGCTCGGTCACGACAGGCCGCTGCCCGGATTTGGCCATCCGCTTTATCCCGACGGCGATCCGCGTGCGGAACCGTTGCTGGCCGCGATAGATGTCGATGATGGGCTGTTACGGCTTTGCGATGCGGCCTTTGCGGCAACGGGCATGCGCCCGAACGTCGATTTCGCTTTGGCCGCGCTGACGCGCAGCCTCCGTTTGCCGTCCGATGCGCCGTTCCGCCTGTTCGCGCTCGGCCGCAGCGTCGGCTGGGCCGCGCATGCCGTGGAGCAGGTGACAAGCAACGGCCTGATCCGGCCACGCGCCCGCTACCAGGGGCCGCTGCCGGAGCAGCTCTAGCCGCGCTGTTTGCGAAGTCTCAGCGGCACCTGAGCGAAGGTTCGACGCGGCGCCTCGCCCCGGCAATCACGACATGGTGTCGAGCTTGCGCTGCATCGCGGCGATCTGCTCCTTCAGCTCCTGAAGGTCGTCGGGTTTTTCCGGCGTTTCCTTCCTGGCCGGTTCGGCCGGCGCTGCTGCCGGCGCCGAGCCCGCGGGCGGGAACGGCGTGAACAGCCGCATGGCGTTCTGGAACATTTCCATGTTGCGCCGCGTCTGCTCCTCAAGCACCTTGATCGGCGTGGCAATCTTCATCATGTCCATCGGCGACTTGCCGAGCGCATCTTTCATCTGCTCGCGAAAGCGTTCCTGCTCCTTCGAGAAGGCCAGCATCGACTGTTCGAGAAAGCTCGGCACGATCATCTGCATCTGGTCGCCGTAATAGGCGATGAGCTGACGCAGGAACGGGATCGGCAGCATGTTCTGCCCGTCCTTGTTCTCCAGCTCGAAGATGATCTGGGTCAGTACCGGATGCGTGATGTCGTCACCGGTCTTGGCGTCCTGGACAGTAAAGTCCTCGCCTCTTTTGATCATTTCAGCGAGATCCTCGAGCGTCACATAGGTGCTGGTGCCCGTATTGTAGAGACGGCGATTGGCATATTTCTTGATAACAATAGGTTCGTCTTTTGCGGCCATCTGCATCCTCCCCGGACACCGGGCAGCTTAAGTAAGCCGCCGGTAACGATTGCGCCTTTTTAAAGGATATGCGCAAAAGCGTCATGAATCCAAGCAGTTTGTGCAGTGCGGGAACATTTTATGCTGCGCAGCACGGACGGGCCGCCGTTGCAGCGACGGGCGGCATGCTTGCGGCAGTGGGACGCCATGCCCATTTCGGGTTTGACTCGGGTTGTGGAAAGGGCAAGAAAAGTCCCCGACGGCACCCGAAATCGTTCCCCGAAAGCCTGGAGAAGAACATGTCCGCTTCCAACGCCATCGTTGTCGCCAGTGCAGCGCGCACGCCCGTCGGCTCCTTCAACGGCGCCTTCGCCAACACCCCAGCCCATGAATTGGGTGCCGTCGCCGTCAGGGAAGCGCTGGTCCGTGCCGGCGTCGACGGCAAGGAGGTGGACGAGGTCATCCTCGGCCAGATCCTGACCGCGGCTCAAGGGCAGAACCCGGCGCGGCAGGCGGCAATGGCTGCCGGCGTACCGCAGGAGGCGACCTCCTGGGGCCTGAACCAGCTCTGCGGCTCGGGCTTGCGCGCCATCGCGCTCGGCATGCAGCAGATCGCCCAGGGCGATGCAAAAATCATCGTTGCCGGCGGCCAGGAATCGATGTCGATGGCTCCGCATGCGCAACATCTGCGCGATGGCGTCAAGATGGGCGACTTCAAGCTGATCGACACCATGATAAAGGACGGCCTGACCGATGCCTTCTACGGCTATCATATGGGCAACACCGCGGAGAACGTCGCCCGCCAGTTCCAGATCACCCGCGACGACCAGGACCAGTTCGCACTGGCTTCCCAGAACAAGGCCGAGGCCGCGCAGAAAGCCGGGAAATTCAAGGACGAGATCGTTGCCTTTACAGTCAAGGGCAGGAAGGGCGACACCGTAGTCGACCAGGATGAATACATCCGCCACGGCGCGACAATCGATGCCATGACCAAGCTCAAGCCCGCCTTCGACAAGGAAGGCACGGTGACTGCTGCCAATGCTTCCGGCATCAACGACGGCGCCGCCGCCGTGGTGCTGATGACCGAAGCGGAAGCCGCAAGGCGCGGCATCACACCGCTGGTGCGTATCGTTTCCTGGGCGACCGCCGGTGTCGACCCGCAGATCATGGGGACGGGACCGATCCCCTCCTCGCGCAAGGCGCTGGCCAAGGCCGGCTGGTCGGTTGGCGACCTCGATCTGGTCGAAGCCAACGAGGCCTTTGCCGCGCAGGCCTGCGCCGTCAACAAGGACATGGGCTGGGATCCGGCCATCGTCAACGTCAATGGCGGCGCCATCGCCATCGGCCATCCGGTCGGCGCCTCGGGCGCCCGCATCTTCAACACGCTGGTCTACGAGATGCGCCGCAGAAGTGCCAAGAAAGGCCTTGCCACGCTGTGCATCGGCGGCGGCATGGGTGTTGCCATGTGCGTGGAAGCATTGTGATGAGATAAGCGATACGAATAGGATGCTGGCGCAAAGCGAGTAGGGAATAGAGGGCAAACCCCACCGCTTCAACGCTCAGTCATCTGCATTTCCCGGGAGGACATATGACAAAGGTTGCAATCGTCACAGGCGGGTCGCGCGGCATCGGCGCGGCGATTTCGGTCGCCTTGAAAAGCGCCGGCTATTCGGTCGCCGCAAACTACGCCGGCAATGAAGAAGCGGCGGCAAAGTTCAAGGCCGCGACCGGCATCCCGGTCTACAAATGGTCCGTCGCCGACTACGAGGCCTGCGCCGCCGGCATCAAACAGATCGAAGCCGATCTTGGTCCCGTCTCGGTGCTGGTCAACAATGCCGGCATCACTCGCGACGCGATGTTCCACAAGATGACGCGCGAGCAATGGAAAGAGGTCCTCGACACCAACCTTTCCGGCGTCTTCAACATGACGCATCCGTTGTGGGGCGGCATGCGCGACCGCAAGTTCGGTCGCATCATCACCATCTCCTCGATCAACGGCCAGAAAGGCCAGGCCGGCCAGGTCAATTATTCGGCCTCGAAGGCCGGCGATATCGGCTTCACCAAAGCACTGGCCCAGGAAGGCGCGCGCGCCGGCATCACCGTCAACGTCATTTGCCCCGGCTACATCGCCACCGAGATGGTCAAGGCAATGGACGAGAAGGTCCTCAACGAGCGGGTCATCCCGCACATCCCGGTCGGCCGTCTCGGCGAGCCGGAGGAAATCGCGCGCTGCGTCGTCTTCCTCGCTTCCGACGATGCCGGTTTCATCACCGGCTCGACCATATCAGCCAATGGCGGCCAGTACGTCGCCTGATCGTTTGTCTTTACGTTGAGACAGATCCGCGCTTGGACGAACGGGCCTGCAAAACGGCCCGTTTCTATAGCGGTCTTCCCGTTGCAAGATCTCGATGCAGCACGCTGCCCCAATCCGGCACGCAAAGGTTAACGGCAAACTCGCAGCTTGTGCAAAAGCCGCCCGGCAGCCTGTGGATTCTCGGTGGAAAAGCTGTTCACAACACAACATGTTGCGGTGAACAAACCAAGAAACTTCGGCTATCTCTGATTCGTCGCCGATTCGTTCCGGCTTTGAGCGGAACGTTAACGGCGAGAGCTGAAAACACCCTCGAAATGATTAAAGCGCGTTAGGAAACATCAATAATTTCATAACGTTGTGCGAAGCAGATTGGCCGGCCACGACCATTCACCGGCAAAGGTTAACCGCAGTGCTCGCTTGGATGCCGCTTGCATAAATCGGGCCAGTTTCCGTGATTCAGCATGTGGTGAGATACGCCGACAGAAAACCCAGATGTAGCCGTGAACAAACCCTGAATCAGCGCGAGTCAGTGATTCGTCGCTGATTCGTTCCAGACTCGTTCCAACTGTTAATCGGGAACAGATTTTCTGGCTTCGAACCAACCAATCGGCCTGCCCTCGGCATATTCCGCTTTCGCTTCGCGCCCGAAATCCCTATGTGTCGCCTGTCATACGCGGCCAATATGGGCGCGCTCCCGACAATGCGAGGCAGAGAGCCTTATTTCCAGGCCGATGAACATCCATCCGAAACACACTGAACCGCTGATCCTGTCGGGTCGAGACGTGACGGCCGTGCTCGGCCCGACCAACACCGGCAAGACCCATCTCGCCATCGAACGCATGGTGGCGCATGAAAGCGGCGTCATCGGCCTGCCGCTCAGGCTGCTTGCCCGCGAAGTCTATACGCGCGTCTGCGAGAAGGTCGGCGCCCATAAGGTGGCGCTCATCACCGGCGAGGAAAAGATCCAGCCGGCGGGCGCGAAATACTCGGTCTGCACCGTGGAAGCGATGCCGCGCGAGACCGACGCCGCCTTCGTTGCCATCGACGAGGTCCAGCTCGCCGGCGATCTCGAACGCGGACACATCTTCACCGATCGCATCCTGCATCTGCGCGGCCGGCAGGAGACGCTGCTGCTGGGCGCGGCCACCATGCACGGCATCCTGCAGCGCCTGCTGCGGGGCGTGTCGGTGGTGACCCGGCCACGCCTATCGCATCTTGCCTATGCCGGCTCGAAGAAGCTGACCCGCCTGCCGCGGCGCACCGCGATCGTCGCCTTCTCGGCCGACGAGGTCTATGCCATCGCCGAGCTGATCCGCCGCCAGCAGGGCGGTGCCGCCGTCGTGCTCGGCGCGCTCAGCCCGCGCACCCGCAACGCCCAGGTGGCGCTGTTCCAGTCGGGCGACGTCGACTACCTCGTCGCCACCGACGCCATCGGCATGGGCCTCAACCTCGACCTCGACCACGTCGCCTTCGCCCAGAACCGCAAATTCGACGGCTACCAGTACCGCAACCTGACGGCGGCCGAGCTCGGCCAGATTGCCGGCCGCGCTGGCCGGCATCTGCGCGACGGCACCTTCGGCGTCACCGGCCAGGTCGATCCGCTGGATGATGAACTGGTCAACAAAATCGAGGCGCATGATTTCGACCCGGTGAAAGTGCTGCAGTGGCGCACCGCGCATTTCGATTTCGCCAACCTCGATGCGCTGAAGCGGTCGATTGAGACCAACGCCCCGGTCGAAGGCCTGACGCGCGCGCTGCCGGCAGTAGACGCACAGGCGCTCGAGCATCTGTCGCGCGACGAGGACGTCCGGGCACTCACCACCGATGCCAGGCGCGTGGCGCTGCTGTGGGAAGCCTGCGCGCTGCCCGACTACAGGAAGATCGCGCCGGCCCAGCACGCCGACTTGATTGCCTCCATTTACATGGACCTTGCCAGGCATGGCCATGTCGACGAGAACTACATGGCCGAGCAGGTGCGCCGTGCCGACACCACCGAAGGCGACATCGACACGTTATCGCACAGGATTGCCCAGATCCGCACATGGACCTTCGTTTCCAACAGGCCCGGCTGGCTGGCCGATCGGGCACACTGGCAGGAAAAGACGCGCGAAATCGAAGACAGATTGTCCGATGCGCTGCATGAGCGGTTGACGAAACGTTTTGTAGACCGCAGGACTTCCGTCCTCATGCGGCGCCTTAGAGAAAACACGATGCCTGAAGCCGAAATCAGCCCAACCGGAACCGTCCTCGTCGAAGGCCATCACGTCGGCGAGTTGCAAGGTTTCCGCTTCACCGCCGACCAGAGCGCCGGCGGCGAAGACGCCAAGGCGGTGCGGGCGGCGGCGCAGAAGGCGCTTGCCGCCGAGTTCGAGGCGCGGGCCGAGCGCTTCGGCGCCTCGGCCAATGGCGACATCGCGCTGGGTTCGGATGGCACGCTGCGCTGGATCGGCGCGCCGATCGGCACGCTGGTCGCCGGCGAAGACGCTTTGAAGCCGCGTCTGGTTCTGCTGGCCGACGAGCAACTCACCGGCCCGGCCCGCGACAAGGTTGCGGCGCGCGCCGAGCGCTTCGTCAATTTCCAGATCGAATCCCTGCTGAAGCCGCTGGTCGATCTCAAGAATGCCGAGCAGATCACCGGCATCGGCCGCGGCATCGCTTTCCAGCTTGTCGAGCATTTCGGCCTCATCAACCGTCGCGACATCGCCGACGAGATGAAGTCGCTCGACCAGGAAGGCCGCGCGGCGCTTCGCCGTCTCGGAGTGCGCTTCGGCGCCTACCATGTCTTCGTGCCGGCGCTGATCAAACCGGCGCCGGCCGGGCTGATAACGCTGCTGTGGGCGCTGAGAAACGACGGCAAGGACAAGCCCGGTTTCGGCGATGTCGTTCACGCACTGGCCTCCGGCCGCACCTCGGTGGTCATCGATCCGACCTTCGACAAGACCTTCTACAAGCTTGCCGGCTACCGCAATCTTGGCCGGCGTGCTGTACGCGTCGATATTCTCGAACGGCTGGCCGACCTGATCCGGCCGGCGACCAACTGGAAGCCGGGCCTCGGTCCTCGCCCCGACGGCGCCTATGACGGCCAGTCCTTCATGGTGACGCCGCCGATGATGTCGATTCTCGGCGCCACCGCCGACGACATGGAAGAAATCCTGAAGGGACTCGGCTATCGCGCCGATGCCAAACCGGCGGCCGAGGTCAAGGCGCGGCTCGAAGCACAGGATAATGCCGCGCGTGACGCGGCCGCTGCAAAGCAGGCGGCGGAAGAGGCTGCGCGAGTCGAGCAGGCGAGGATGGCGGAAGCATCTGCCGCGGCAGAGCCGCCGGCGGAGGCTTCGGAACCTGTGTCGGATGCGGCTCCTGTTGCGGAGGCGGCGGCCGAAGCTGTGACCGAAGCGACGGCAGAGCCTGTCGCGGAAGCTCCAGCCCCTGAAGCTGCGGCAGAAGTCACGCAAGAGACCCGGCCCGCCGCGGAGGCGACTGCTGAAGCGCCTGCGGAACCGGCGGCCGAGCCAACGGCGGAACCTGGGGCGGAAACTGAGGCTGCGGCACCGGCAGAACCGCCGGTTTCCGACACTACGGAAGCATCGCCGGCCGAACCTGCAGCGACGGCAGGAGCCGTCGCCGGCGAAGCTGCTCCAGAAGCCGAGGAGCCAAAACCCATCCTGTTATGGCGGCAGGGTCGTTTCGACCAGCGCCCGCGTCATCGCCAGCATGACAACCGCCCCCGGGACAATCATCGGGACAATCGCGCGCGCAATGGTCAAGCTGCGCCGGACAGCCGCAGCGATGCGCCGGTAGATGCCGGCGGGCAACCGACGCCGGGCGACCGGCCCGCCCGTCAGGGGCGCCACGACCAGCGCGACGGCGCCGGCAAGCCGCGCTTCGATCGCAGCAAGTTCAAGCCCAGGCCGCAAGGCGACGCGGCAGATCAGCGCGCCGGCAAGCCGCAAGGTGAACGCCCGGACTGGCGCGAAAACCGGCCCGACTGGAAGGCTGGCCGGCAGGACGGCAAAGGCGGCGCCCAAGGCGCAAAGCCGGCGTTCCAGCCAAAGCCGCGTGAGGAACGCCCGGTCCGCTTCGATCCGGACTCGCCCTTCGCCAAGCTCGCCGCGTTGCGCGACCAGCTGAAGAAGTAAGCTGCTCGTCCAATGGTCACTGATGCCCGCCAGCGCATCGACAAGTGGCTGTTCTTCTCGCGCGCGGTAAAATCGCGCACGCTGGCAGCCAAGCTGGTCGTCGCCGGACGCGTCCGCATCAATCGCGACAAAGCAGCGCAGGCCTCCGATACGGTCCGGCCGGGCGACGTTTTGACCATCACGCTGGAGCGGCGGATCTTCGTCTGGAAAGTCCTTGGCACCGGCGTACGGCGTGGCCCGGCCGAAGAGGCCCGCCTGCTCTACGAGGACATGTCGCCGCCCCCCCGCGCCCAAGGGCGAGGCGCTTCCGGATGCGGTGCCGCCGTTGCGCGAGGCCGGCAGCGGTCGCCCGACGAAGAAGGAACGCCGCCAGACCGACCACCTGCTCGGCGACGATTGAGCAAGGTCGAACGCCCGCTTTGCCGGCCTTCCGGAATTCCATTCCGGAAACCGCGGCACCGCTGGCAGGGGCCGCCCTTGCCACCGGCGGACAAAGGCGTTACCTCACCAAAAAAGCCCAACAAAATGGGACGTCCCGGAGCCGACCAATGACCTACGTCGTGACCGACAATTGCATAAAATGCAAATACATGGACTGCATCGAGGTCTGTCCGGTCGACTGCTTCTACGAAGGTGAGAACATGCTCGTCATCCACCCGGACGAGTGCATCGATTGCGGTGTCTGCGAACCGGAATGCCCGGCCGACGCGATCAAGCCCGACACCGAGTCGGGCCTCGACAAATGGCTGCAGATCAACACCGAATATGCCGACAAATGGCCCAACATCACCGCCAAGAAGGAGCCGCCGGCCGACGCTAAGAATTTCGATGGCGAAACTGGCAAGTTCGAGAAATATTTCTCCCCCGAGCCCGGCGAAGGCGACTGACGAGCCTGCCGGCTGCGGCGGCCTGACGCCGCGTAACAGCCGTGATACATTAACCGCCTTGACAGGCGGCGACGGCGCGTGGCCTTCGCGCGTGCAGCAAAACCTTGATTCTTCCGACTTTTTGTGTTATATCAACCAAACATGCCGGTGACACAACGTCGATTTATGGCGCAAACGCCCCAAATCACTGAAAGGTGAATTTCTCAATCCGGACCAGAGCGATCTGGGGCAGGCGGTCGCAATGTTGCGATTTGCCGGTCCTGGCCTTTCCGGTGAGTTCATCGTTGTGTGGCTGAGGACCGGTCACCCCGGTCGCACGAGTTCGGGCCGGCACGATGCCGGTACCACAACAAGGAGTTCAGGGCGTAATGGCAACGATCACCCCGCAGAAGAAGTCCACCGCAGCGCGCCACGGTTTCAAGACCGGCGAGTACATCGTTTATCCGGCGCATGGTGTCGGCCAGATCGTCTCGATCGACGAGCAGGAAGTCGCGGGCCACAAGCTGGAGCTGTTCGTCATCGACTTCCAGAAGGACAAGATGCGCCTCAAGGTGCCGGTCGCCAAGGCGACCTCGATCGGCATGCGCAAGCTGTCGGAAGAGGATTATGTCGAGCGCGCGCTGAAGGTCGTGCAGGGCCGCGCCCGCGTCAAGCGCACCATGTGGTCACGCCGTGCCCAGGAATATGATGCCAAGATCAACTCCGGCGATCTGATCTCGATCTCGGAAGTGGTGCGCGACCTTTACCGCGCCGATAACCAGCCGGAGCAGTCCTATTCCGAGCGCCAGCTCTACGAGGCGGCCCTCGACCGCATGGCCCGCGAGATCGCGGCCGTCAACCGCATGTCGGAGACCGAAGCGGTCCGCCTCATCGAGGTGAACCTCAACAAGGGCCCGAAGCGCGGCGCCAAGGCCGACAACGAGGAAGCCGAGCAGGAAGAAGCTGCCTGAGCCTTTTCGCCCAGGAAACATGGAAAACCCGGCCTCGCGCCGGGTTTTTTTGTCTTAGCTGACCGGCGACGGGCATATCTAACCTTCGCCGCCCTCCCTTTCCGCCTCGTGCTTCAGCGTGGCGATGAACCGCTTGGTCCGCTGGCGTTCCGGGTTGCTGAACAGCACCGCGGCCGGGCCTTGTTCGACGATGTTGCCGGCATCGAGGAACACCACTTCCCGCGCGATCTTGGAGGCGAGCCGCAGGTCATGCGTCGCCATCACCATGGTCGTGCCCTCGCTGGCGAGCTTGCCGAGCACGTCAACCACCTCCTGCGCCAGTTCCGGATCGAGTGCCGAGGTCGGCTCGTCGCAGAGCAGGACCTTCGGCGAAGGCGCCAGCGCCCGGGCAATCGCCACGCGCTGCTGCTGGCCGCCCGACAGGGTCGCCGGCCAGGCATCGGCCTTGTGCGCCATGCCGACTTTTTCGAGCAGGGCCAGCGCCCGTCCGCGCGCCCTCTCCTTGGGCCATTTCAGCACCGTCACCAGCCCCTCCATGATGTTCTCGATCGCAGTGCGATGCGGAAACAGCTGGAAATTCTGGAACACCATGCCGGTCTGCAGCCGCAGCCGCTGGATATCCCTGGTCGAGACCCTGCCGCCGGGATGGAATTCGAGTGCATCGTCGCCGATCCGTACCGTGCCTGAAGTCGGCAGCTCGAGCAGGTTGATGCAGCGCAAAAGCGTGCTCTTCCCTCCGCCCGACGGCCCGACAAGCGCCGTAACGCTGCCTTCCTCGATCGTGACGGTGACGCCCTTCAGCACCAAATTGTCGCCGAAACGCTTTTCGATGTTGGTGAGGCCGATCATGCGCGCGCCTCCAGGAAGCCGCCATAACGGTTGAGCCGCGTTTCCAGCCGCGCCTGCAAGGCCGACAGCACGGAGCTCATGACCAGATAGAGGGCCGCTGCCTCGACATAGAGGATCAGCGGCTCATAGGTGGTGGCGACGATGCGCTGCGCTGCCTGGAACATCTCCGGCACAGTGATGGCGGCGGCGAGCGAAGTGTCCTTGACCAGCGAGATGAAGGTGTTGGACAGCGGCGGCACGGCGACGCGGCCCGCCTGTGGAAGAATGGTGCGCCGCATTGCCTGGGCCCAGGTCATGCCGATCGAATAGGCCGCTTCCCACTGGCCCTTGGGCACCGAACCGATGACGGCGCGGATGATTTCCGACGAATAAGCACCGATGTTCAAGGTGAAGCCGATCAGTGCTGCTGGAAAGGCGTCGAGCAGGATGCCGACCGATGGCAGGCCGTAGAAGATAAGGAACAGTTGCACGAGAAGCGGCGTGCCGCGGAATATCCAGACGTAGAAGCGGACCACGGCGACCAGCGGTTTGGGACCGAACAGCCGGACAAGCGCTACAACCAGGCCTAGGACAAGACCGAATGCAAACGACAGCAGCGTCAACGGCACGGTGAAGATCAGTGCAGCCCACAGCAGCGTAGGCAGGGATTCCAGCATCAATTGCAGCGAGTGCGGCACGAAGGCTCCTCCTTGCCAGATTGCCGTCGCTCATATCACGCGAAAGCGGCGGGCCGTCGAAAGACAGCTCGCCGCGATACGAACGACGCGGGCCGGCATTCGGCCCACACGAGAAAGCCGTTTTACTTCGAAACGTCCTGGCCGAAATAGGTGTCGGCGATTTTCTTGTAGGTGCCGTCGGCCTTGATGTCGGCCAGCGCCTTATTGATGGCGGCCACCAGTTCCGGATCGCCCTTGCGCACGATGACGCCGGAATAGTCGGCGTTTTCTTCCTGGGCGGCAATCTTCACATTGGCGTCGGGCTTGTGCTTCTTGAAGTCGAGGAAGGACAGGCTGTCGTTGATGGTGGCGTCGGCGCGGCCGGTAAGAAGCAGCTGGATCGACTGGTCGAAGCCGTCGGTGCCGACGAGTTCGGCGCCGTTGGTTTCAGCCAGCTTGCCGAAGTTCGAAGTCAACGACTGCGCCGCCTTCTTGCCCTTGAGATCGGCGAAACCCTTGATGTCGGTGTTGTCGCCGCGCACGATCAGCACTGCCTTGGAGGCGATGTAAGGATCGGAGAAATCATATTTAGCCTTGCGCGCCTCGGTGATGCCGACCTCGTTGATGACGGCATCGTAGCGGTTGGCGTCGAGACCGGCGATCAGCCCGTCCCATTTGCCTTCGAGGAACTGGGCCTTGACGCCGAGGCGCTCGGCGATGGCCCGCGCGATCTCGACGTCGAAGCCGACCAGCGCGCCGGAAGCATCATGATAGGTGAAGGGCGCATAGGTTCCTTCCGTGCCGACCTTGAAGACGCCGGCCTGCTTGATCTGGTCGAGATTGGCGCCGGCATGACTGGCGGCGACGGCCAGAACCTGCAGCGTTCCGGCGATAATGAGCGATTTGAGCCATTTCATTTTTCTGTGATCCCGTCCTTGGCCGATGTCCGGCGTCATTGCGAGTGCCGGAAAATGACAGATGCGCGATGCCAGAATAAGAAACTAAATTTCAAAAATCTCGCGCCCTTGAAATCCAATTCTCAACCAGCATCTCCCGGCGCCATCCGGCTGAGTCAAGGCCGGTGGCGAATCGCCTGGAACAGCACAATCGACATGACAGTCCGGGGGAACATTCCCCCGCATGGCACGTTCTTCGCTGTTGTAGGGCGCGGCGCCGCCATTTCAACCATCGGCGCCAACTCACGATTCGATTGCACCGCAACGCCTGGAGCAGGAGCGCGGCATGATGGAAGACAGTGCAGGACGGACCATGGTTCGCGCGGCGATGAAAGCCCCTTATCTGGAACGTGACGAAGAGCATCTCCTGGCGCTGCGCTGGAAGGAAAACAATGACCAGCACGCGCTGCACCGCATCACCGTCGCGCATATGCGGTTGGTCATTTCCATGGCGTCGCGGTTTCGCCACTACGGCCTTCCGCTGGGCGACCTGATCCAGGAAGGCCATGTCGGGCTGCTGGAGGCAGCGGCCCGTTTCGAGCCCGAGCGCGAGGTGCGGTTCTCGACCTACGCGACTTGGTGGATTCGCGCCTCGATGCAGGACTATATCCTGCGCAACTGGTCGATCGTGCGCGGCGGCACCAGCTCGGCGCAAAAGGCGCTATTCTTCAACCTGCGGCGCCTGCGCGCCCGCCTGGCAAACGGCGCCGAGCAGATGTCGAATGCCACGCTCTACCGCGAAGTGTCGGCGGCTCTCGGGGTATCGGAGGCCGATGTGGCGATGATGGATTCCCGCCTTTCGGCGCCGGACAGCTCGCTCAACACGCCGCTAGCCGACGATGCGGGCGCAACCGAGCGGATGGAGTTCCTGGTTTCGGATGACCCGCTGCCCGATGAGGTCGTCGGCGATACGATCGACGTCGAACGCCGCTCGGTGTGGCTGAAGACGGCACTCGGCGCTCTCAATGCGCGCGAGCTCAGGATTATCGAGGAACGCCGGCTGAGCGACGAGGGCGCGACGCTCGAAGCGCTCGGCGAGACCCTCGGCATCTCCAAGGAACGTGTCCGGCAGATCGAGGCGCGCGCCATGGAAAAGCTCAAGGCGGCGCTGGTAAAGCAGAATCCGGAATTTCTCGCAGCCTGAATCGCGTCGGCTGCTATTTGTCGGTGACGATCTTGACCTTGTCGCCGGCCGAAACCGCGGCACCCGGCGACAGCGCGTTGAGCACCCTGAACAAATCCAGCTTGCGGTCGACGCCGACCATCTGTGCGGCCAGGGAGCCCATTGTCTGGCCGGGCTGCACCGTGACGATGCGGATACGCAGCGGCTTCAACGCCGCCTTCTCGGCAGCACTCAGGATGCGGAACGAGCCGCTGACCGAGCGCGCCACCGTGCTCAGCGAGGTGCTGGCCGACGGTGCAGCAGTCAGCAAGCGGTAGACCTGGCCGCCGGCGCGGATCACCGCAATGTCGAATTGCCAGCCATCGGCGCCGGCATGCGCGGTTGCCGCTTCGTTGCCGTTGATCGTCTCCTGGCGCACGCTGCTGTCGTCGAGGCCGGCAACCCAACCGCTGCGGATGTAGTCGGTCAGCGAGCGGTTCTTGTCGATCGAAACGCCGTCGAAGCGGATCGCCATGTCGCCCGGGCCGGTCGCCGTCACCGCCGCCGCCGAATTGTCGATGACGAAACCGTTGGGCACCGAGAACGACACGCCGAGGCCAGGGTGCAGGAAGGTTTCGCCGCGCACATAGCCTTCCTCCGGCGTGTCGCCGTAAAGCAGCCCGTCTACGCCGGCAAGAAATGAATCGCGGTCGCGCGACCCGACACCGGGCGCGCCGAACTGGCGGGCGTGGCGCTGCGCGAGGTCTATACGCTGCGGCGTGTTGGGGTGCGTCGCCAGGAAGTCGAGGCTGGCGTCGGTAGCGCCGCTGATCGAGCGAAAATCGGTATAGGCCGACATCGACTGCAGAAAGCGGCCGGCGGCGTAGGGATCGAAACCGGCTTCGCCGATCGACTTGATGCCGATGGCGTCGGCCTCCAGCTCCTGATTGCGCGAGAACTGGGCCAGCCTCAGCTTGCCGCGGATCAGCGCCGCCTTGGCCGTCGGGTTGTCGCCGAGCACGTCCGAAACGACCTTGGTCGCCAACCCCTCTTCGGCTTCCAGCTGCTGGCGCTGCAGGCCGTGGTTGGCGGTAACGTGGCCCATCTCATGCGCGATGACGGCGGCAAGCTCGGCGGAATCGTTGGCCAGCGCCAGCAGCCCGCGGGTGATGTAGAGATAGCCGCCCGGCAGCGCGAAGGCATTGACGTTGGGCGAGTTGAGGATGGTGATGCGGTAGGTCTGGGTTGGGTTGGCCGACACCACGGTCAGTCTGCCGACGATCTTGGCCACCATGCGCTCGAGCTTGGGGTCGGAATACTCGCCGCCATAGGTGGCGAGGATGCGCGGGTGCTGGGCCTTCGCCAGTTGAGCGAGCTTGCCGTTGGCGGCGACATTATCGACCGTGATCGGCTTGTCGGAGGGCTGGAAGCCTGATTCCTGCACGTCGGGAGGCGTGAACATCTGGCAGCTTGCCAGCGCCACAGCGAGACCGGCCAGCGCCAGAAAGCGCGCCAGCGGTTTCACCCTCCGATTGTCGATGCCGGTCGGCAGATCGGCTTCCTTTCAAGTCCTGGCACGTGACCGCGAAAATCGGACGCGATTTCCGGAAAGCATCACGCGCAAAATCAAGTGCTACGGCGTCCTTCGTGCGTCCGACAGATACGAGGCAGCAAGGGCAAATCACAGTCTAGGCCGGACCAGCTCCTGGCGGACCTAGCCACACTACCTCGACCATGGCAAGCAAGCGCCGCTTCGCCTTCCGCCGGTTTGACCATAAATTATGTCCGCTTCCGGGCAACATCTCGTGATCCAACCGCAAACGGACCCGAGCCGATATAGCGTCGGAATGCCTCCGGTCCAGCCCCGACGAAAAAATCGGCCGCGGTGCCCGTCGCGGCAACCGTGCCACCATCCAGGAAAACCATGTTTTGGCCGATACGGCGCGCATCGTCCGGCTGGTGCGTGACGAATAGCACCGTCATGCGCTGCTCCGAATGGACGTCGGCCACCAGGTCGAGCATGTCGTCGCGCAGTGCCGGTCCGAGCGAAGCGAACGGCTCGTCGAGCAACAACACCGGCCGGTCGCGCACCAGGACCCGGGCGAGCGCGACGCGCTGCCGCTCGCCGCCGGAGAGTTCGCGCGGCAGCCGGCTTTCCTTGCCGGCAAGGCCGACGCGCTTCAGCGCTGCGGCGATTGCGGCGCGGTCAGCCTCGCTCAGCCTGAGCGAAGGCGAGCGGCCGAGCCCGACATTCTGCTCGACGGAAAGATGGGCAAACAGGTTGTTTTCCTGGAACACCATCGATACCGGCCGCGCTGATGGCGGCGCAGTGCTGACGTCGGCGCCGCCGATCAGCACGCGGCCTGACCGCGGCGTCTCGAAGCCGGCCACCAGATTGAGCAGCGTCGACTTTCCCGAACCGCTCGGCCCCATAATGGCGGTGATTTCCGACGCCGGGAAATCGACATCGAATATAAGCGGCGTTTCACCATAGCTGAACGAGACATTATCGAGTCGTACGGCCGCGCCTTTTTCCACCGAAATGGACCGTTCCGGGCTGGTCGGCATCATGATTTCTCGCCCCTTCCCAGCCAGTCCGCGGCCAACACCAGCGCCAGGCAGACAAGGCCGAGCAGCAGCGCCAGGCCGGCGGCATCCTCGGTGCGGTAACTGCCCATGCGCGCCAGCAGCAGATAGGGCAAGGTCTGCACGGAATCGCTGCCGAACAGCGCAATGACGCCGAGATCGCCGAGCGACAGCGCCATGGCGAAAGCGAAGCCGGTGGCGAGCGGCCGCCGCAGCGACGGCCAGTCGACCAGCCGCAACCGGTTCCAGCCCGAGATACCAAGCTGTGCGCAGAGCCGTTCGTGGCGTTCGCTCGCCGCGTCATAGGCAGGGCGGATGGCGCGGATGGCGAACGGCATCGCCATCACCGCATTGACCGCAACCACCATGACAGGGGCAATCGCAAAGACATCGCCGACGGTGCGCAAGAGCAGGAACCAGCCGGCGCCGATGACGATGGGCGGCACCACCAGCACGAACCCCGCACCGGTGTCGGCCAGATGTTCGAGCAGTGTCCGCCGGCCCTGCCGCCGGGTGAGCGCCAGCGCCCGGCGCGCCATGACCAGCGACAGCGACAACGCCACAGAGAGCAGCGCCGATAGGAGGGAGAGCACGGCACTGGTCGCCGTCGCTTGCCGCACCGCGCTCTCGCCGGCCAGGCGGCCGAGATCGGCGCCAAGCCCGGCTGCCAACGTGGCCGCCATCGGCCCGGCGACAAACAGCAGTGCGAGCCCGATCGCCAATGCGTTCAGCACGGTCTCGGCCGCACCGGCTGAAAAATACCGGCGCGGCGCCACCGGCAGATTGGCATCCCCGACCATATTGGCGCCGAGCCGCGTCAAGGCCAGCACGACGACGAAGGTCAGGGCAATCTGCAGCAGGGTCAGCGTCACCGCCCGCGCCGGGTCGAAGTCAAAACGCAGCGCCTGGTATATGGCAACCTCGAGCGTCGTCGCGCTGGGTCCGCCGCCGAGCGTAAGCACGATGGTGAAGGAGGTGATGCACAGCATGAAAACGAGCCCGGCAACGCCGGGCAAGACCGCACGCAGCGGTGGCCATTCGATCAGCCGGAAGGCCGGCGCAGCACCCATGCCAAGCTGGCTCGCCAGCCGCCATTGGTCGGCCGGCACGGTCTGCAACGCCTCCAGGAACAGCCGCGTCGCTAGCGGCAGGTTGAAGAAGACATGGGCGACGAGTATGCCCGACAGGCCATAGATGCCGGGCCAGCTCTGGCCGCCTAGCGCGCCCAGCGTGCCGGCAAAATAGCCGGCGCGGCCATAGAGCGCCAAGACACCGAGTGCGGCAACAATGGCCGGCAGCGCCAGCGGCACGGCGAAAAGCTGCAGGATGAAGCCTCGCCCGAAAAGCTGTGGATGCCGCGACAGTGCACGCGCGACAAACAGCGCCGGTGCGACGGAGAGCAGGGTCGACAGCAGAGCCTGCCAGAGCGTGAAACGGACGACGCGCAAGAGATAGGAATCGAAAGCGGCGGCGGCGCCGGACAGGTCGCGTGTGGCTTCGACGACGAGCCCGGCGAATGCACCGCCGATCAGCAGCGCGATGGCGGCGAGCGCGACGATGCCGGCAGTGACGCGGGGATCGGCCGGATGACGCGTACGCATGTCGCGCTACCCGACGCTACGACAGGTGTTGATCGAAGGAAACACCTGACAATGGCCGAGCCCACCCCCCTCTGGCCTGCCGGCCATCTCCCCCTCAAGGGCAGGGCTATCGCATATGAGTGATGGCATTGATGAGATAGTCGTCGTTCCAGGCGCATTTCTTGATGCGATGGCTGATGGGAA